>JBHLRZ010000004.1:0-46272 GCA_048882045.1 Candidatus Thorarchaeota archaeon
TTCAATGCTCTATCACTACCTGCAATCAGATACAGCATTGCAGGACCTGCTCCAATTCGTATCAGTTCTTTGACGACTATCGGTCTCTTTCTTCGCGATCCTCTCGACTTTCCTCTCATTGCTGAGTCATTTGAAGCTATCATTCAGACTGGTTTCAATGTTTCTACAAAAAGAGAATTTGGGCCCGTCGCGAGGGAAAACATAGGGAAAGCAGGGAAACAGTAATTTGTGTATACACGTGCTCAAGGTGATTCAATAGAGATATACGCATTTACACTATGTGACTTCTTGTGATCGCGAGAGGAGTTTCAATTGGATTGATAGCATTGGTTTTGATTTCACCAATCACAGTGTTGTCTGATAGGGCTCTACATGGATCTAATCACTCCAATGCTAGCGAAATTATCTCCTACCTGCCTTCTGATGTTTCATACAACTCCTCTGTAGTCATTTTATCCGATACTGATTTTGTTATGCAGAATTGGCCAGGTAATGGAAGTGAGAGTTCCCCCTACTCGATTTCGAATCTGCGTTTCAGTCCTGATGAAGATTCAATAATAAGAATTTACAACACGAGAGCACACTTTCTGTTGAACAATTGTGTTTTTGAGTCTCAGGATAGTTATCCTTGGCCAAGCTATGGGGCAGGTGTCATCCTCTTCAATGTTTCAAATGGCGTTATCGAAAATTGCTCCATCAATGGAAAAAACACTGGTCTAGGTATAACAAACATAAACAACACCCTGATAAGAAATAATCTGATCAAAAGATGCGATCATGCAATTGACATGTATCAGATTTCCAACTGTGCCTTTTCCAACAATTCGATCTTCTCACATGACTACAGTACCGGTATTTCAGGAGGCAGAATAAGCTACAGCAATTTTACTGCGAATATACTCGTTGAAGGATTCACTGGATTGTCTCTAGGTCCCAATAGTATCAATAACACTCTTACATTGAATCGAATTGGATGGTGTACCGAAGCAAATGCTAAAGACTTTGGTTCTGGAAACACATGGGAAGGAAACAGCTGGAGTGATTGGGATGGGGTCAGTCCCTACCTTATTTCCGGATCAGCCGGTAGTGTCGATGTTTCCCCCATCTTGTTTGATGAAGATGTTATCGCACCGACAATTGAATTCTATCGCTATAATGGAGTTGTGGCCGATTCATTGCACCCTATTTACTCATTCACGTTTGTCGTCAATGTGTCTGATGCCACGGGAGTTGATTCAGTCAGTTTGTTCATAAACAATGGGTTTCTGATTGAGGACGGCAAATTGGTGCAGAGCTTCTGGACTGAGTATAATATGGACTATCAACCTATCGAAGGAAACCTGAGAAGATACTCCTATACATTTAGTTGCAATGGAAGTTTCAGCGCCACCTATTATTACTGGGCTAACGACACTCTTGGATACTCCCGACGAAGCGAAATCGACTCTTTCAGTATAAGCCCTTTTCCGTGGGGCACTTGGTCTCCCGATAATACCCCGTCACTGGGTCCTGAATACCTCTTACTCCTACCAATCGGAGCACTTGTACTTGTATGGCTGGTTAGACGACTGAAACCAATCGACAAGCCGTAACTTGAACAATCATCTGTCAATAATGTAAGTTTGAAGATAATAGAATGCGGGGAGAGAAAAGAGTAGAATTTGGGCTCAGCACTTGAAAATATCGGGAAAGAATGAGGGGGATTTTGAGACACTGGCAAAAGTATCTCAAGAAATTGACCGTGCAACTGAAACGAGAGAGGAAATCCATAGATTATTTTGACAAGATACTTAAATATTCGAGAACGATTGAAGATTTGAGGTTCTATATAATGGGTGTCGTAAAAGTTGCAGGCTCAGTCCTTGTCTTGGCAGGTGGCGTTCTATCGCTATTAATACCAATCGAATTATTGTTTGGGTGGTTTGGACTTTTTGATTTATTGCTATTAGGGTTTACCTACGGACTCATTGTTGCTAGTATTGGAGAGTTTTACATATATTTTGGTTTAATCTTGGCAATTTTAACCATCTTGGGTGGTATCATCGGATTTAGGAAAAAGGCTGGCGGTGGTATCGCGTTAGTTGTTGGAGCTATTATGATACTCGGTGGATTCGTAAATGCACCATTATTATTTCCAATGTCAGCAATGCTCCTATGGACAGGTCAATTCTTTGTTGGACCGGGTGTTCTTACCATTGAAGCAATTCTAATTGTTGTCGGCGGTATTCTTTGTCTAGCTGGTGGCGATTGAAACCTGAAGTTCTAACGATGGATCCTCAAAAATACCTCATCTTTCAGAATTTCTAGTTCAGGATAATTATCTGTTCATTCATCTGGAGGGTTCATACATCATATACTAATCGTACGACGACATGATTAGGAAAGAAATGAGAATTTGGGCCCGGCGCTTGGGAAAATATAGGGAAAGTAGGCTACCGTAAGGTAGCAGGTATTCGCGTGGTTAGGAGGGGAGTTTGAAGTTACCCTCACGCCAGACCCTGTCGATAATTCTATTGATAGTATATTAAGGATTGAGTTAGAGGAAATTGGAAAAATTAAGTGTGGTACTGCTCACAATGAAGTAGACACTCAGATTCTTGAAGATTGAGAAAATAGGACTTGATTTACTGTGTTGTTAGATGCCTATTGTCACGGCATCCGTTAACACAGTTGACTATTCCTCATCATCCTCAACAGGAAGGAGCTCTCTAAGTTGGGCTTTTGTCAACTTCTCCAGTTCCTCAATCCCCATCAACTCCTTTAGCTCTTCCGGCAACATTGCAATGATCTCTGACTTTGTCAAACGAGACTCGGGTCTAGTAGCAGTAGGTTCCTTGTCATCAATCTCTTCTGAAATGATGACATCTTCTGCTGTTGCACTTTCAATCTCATCGACCTCGATTCTATCATCAGCAATCTCAGTAAGAGTTCTTCCATCGTCTCTCCTACTTCGTACACTACTTGATGCTCTTGACAAACCTTTTGCCATTCTTGACGATGTATAAGGTATGACAACCAGAAATACAACTGGCAGAAGTACAATAACACCCAAAGAGTAGCTTCTGAGAAAGTCCATGGTGAGTACTGTCGTCCCTGCTAGGACAACAAGGAACATGAAGAATTTCATGCGAATAGAAGATCCCAAGCTCTCAACAAGATCCGCACACTCCTGTTCAACAACAATCGGAGGTGTTCCTAGAACAGCCATTTCTCCAAGTCGAGAAATTCCTTTCCGAATATCTCTGTAGACGTTCAGAACGACTATCACTATTGAGGAGATGTAGGCTGCAAATATGGTCATCATGATAGTCGGTACCTGAATTTCACCAAGGTGAAAGACGTTGTCCAATACATAGAACTTCAACCATTCTATGTTCTGACCCCAATCAAATAGCTGCACAATGACAATTGGTACGAAAATCAAATGCCATAGACCTAGAAACATTCTACGTCGGCCTATTCTCTGAGAGTGAAGTACCGATGAAGCTGCGTCTCTGTATAACCAGATACCATATAGGATTAGTGAGATTCCCAAGAGTAACACGCTCTCTAGGACAGCTAGACTATAATTCCCTGACCCCGCTGATACATATGAATGGAAGATTGTAAGACCAGCTAGCGCTACAATGACTCCATACAAGTAGTCTAGTCTCCGAAGTCCTCTCAGGAGCTGCTCTTGTGAACCTCTAGTGAACGAAAGCCCGGAAGAAATTCGGAAGTAGATCCACAATCCAATGAAACTGACTAGAAATACGATCCCAAAGACAGGGACGAATTGTTCGATGGGTAGTGACAGCTGTGGGACTGCCACGATGACTGGCACTTCGGATAATGTCTGTGGTGAAAATGTAACACACATGATTCCCTCCGCTGCTATTACGATTGGTTCGTCTCCGTAACCTTCTGATGCAACAATATAGCTCACAACATATTTTCCAATCTGACCGAGCTCCGTTGCCAACTTGGTCTGGCTCTGGAAAGTCACTGTAATAGTCAGGTCCGGCACTGGATTCCCATATTTGTCTGTCACCTCAATGGTGATATTCAACTGATCTCCTTGCTGAGGTACTTCTGGGAAGAATTCCACATTGAACACAAGTTCTGCATGTACTTCAATGGTCCCTCTTGTTGTGGACTCTTGCGCTAGATAGGGGTGATCAATTGTCAGAGTATAGTTGTATATCCCTGCTGCCCAACCCGCGGTTGAAACTACTCGAGAATACGTTCCATTGTTGTGGTCTACCAAGACAAAGAAAGAATCATGTATGAGGACTGAAACAGAACCGCCATCCATCACATTGTCAAGCATATCAAACAAATCAACTTTGAAGATAATGGAATCAGTACCCTGTATATATGTTGCATTCTCAATCGGTGATAGAAGTGTGATGTTTGGCTGGCTCTTCACTTCCAACATGAAGGTCGTTGTGCTTGTTGGTATGTGTAGGCCTGAAATCGTCACATTGAGAAGATGTTGGCCAGGAATCAATTCTGGTATGAAAGTCCAGATGATCTTGAAGTAGTCGGAGGTTCCTGAGAAACTGTATACGCCACCAAAGTCGAGTACATAATGGTAATCACCGATTGGATTGCCATATTGATCTTCTACTGCTATAGTAAATGTAGCATTCTCATAATTGAGAAGAACCAAGGGATTCGTGTCAACTCTGACAATGGCATCTCCGATGATGTCGAAGCTGGCTGTCAGTTGCTGAGTTTCCATGAATGCTCCTGAGACGGTTATTTGTGCACTATATTCTCCTAGAGGGAGGTTCGTCGTTGTGATATTGATTTCGTAAAACCCTATACTTGTTTCAATGAGTGGATATGTTGTACCATGTAAATATAGGGTCACTGTTGCACCTGTGATGAATGATGTTTCATTGTCACGGACACGAACAACGAAATTGATAGTCTCACCCTGACTAAATGATGCTCCTGGAGAAGGTTGAATGATCTGTGCTGCGACAATTCCTTGTACACCTATACTAACATTATGAGTTGACCTAAGAATTAGATTGCTCTCAACTGACATATTCAACCAGTAGCTTCCCGGAACAAAGCTTGGATCTATGGTCCATGAGATTTTATGGGATGCTGAAAATCCTGACCTGTTGTAGATTCCTGCAAAGTCTAATGTATAGTTGAATCCAGTTAGCGCGTTGCCATAGGCATCTGTGACTGTGAAATCGAAGGTTACATTGTATTGATTAAGTACAGGGCTAGGGGTTATCGAGAGATCAACAGATGCATATCCCTTGACGAATAGCTGGAAGGAAATCAGCTGTGAAGACAGATAGCTGTGCGATATTGCAACCGTGATATTGTACTGTCCTAATGGAAGACCAGCTGTCGGAACTTGTCTGGAATACACTCCAGGAACTCCTTCAGTCAATGTATATGTGCTCCCACGTATCGTTGCAGTCACCAGTGCAGTTGAGATTGAATAACCAGCAAGGTCTTCAACAACTACTGTGAAGTTGATTTCATTACCTTGAATGTACGTTGATTGATCCAAAGGTGAAGGTACAATTGACAATGGGTTTCCAATAATATCCACCCATATCATAAACTCGCTCTGAGATAGGAATGGTCCGCTTATCGTTATATTAAGCTGATATTTTCCCGGATAAAGATCTGGTTGGAACTCCCAAGATGTTTCATAGGAATATGATGTTCCTGATTTCGTGAAGGTTCCAGCGAAGACGAAGTCATAGTCGAATGTATAGATTGGGTTTCCGTATGTATCTACAACAACAAAATCGAATCTCGAAGTCTGATGGTTATACACAATATCAGGCATAGAAACATCTACAACTGCCTGTCCGTTGACTGTCAGAACATGGTAGGAATCTTCTGCAAACAGGTATGTGTGTTCAATTAAAATCAGTAATGAGTAGTTTGCTGGTGAATAACCATTTGTATCCAAGTTCATCCAATAGGTGCCATCACCGTATGGTGTGAAAAGGATGCTAGCTGGACTCAGTAGTGATACAGTTGCATCAGGAATCAAACTCCCATACCAATCTCTAACTGTGACGGTCAGTGTCGTTAAGTCTCCTTGGGTCAATATCCATCCCAAAGAAGATTCAACACTTGTTTCAGGAAGCGAGTAAACAAACAGGTCGTGAGCATCAGCTCTTGGGTCACCAAAGTCTGCTCCCACATACACGATAATGCTATGCTGACCAACACTCAGTGAAGCATTCAGTGTTACTCTGAATTCTGCTCCTTCGATATGAGTTGCTGTATAGTTTGATCCACCAAGTTCAATTTTAGCCCAAGCACCAACAGGCGTGACACCATATGAGTCGTATACAAAGACAGAAACTGTGAAGTTATTACCTCCTGTGACTGTTGACTCATAAGCAACAGCAGGCGCGAGTGTGCCAGTCACTGCCATATGATAGGAGCCAAATACAGTTCCTTCCACATAGGGATGTTGGATTATTATTTCTCCCGAGTA
Source organism: Candidatus Thorarchaeota archaeon (assembly GCA_048882045.1). Lineage (GTDB taxonomy): Archaea > Asgardarchaeota > Thorarchaeia > Thorarchaeales > Thorarchaeaceae > SMTZ1-45. The sequence continues at coordinate 6,467 of JBHLRZ010000004.1, forward strand.
ATTCCCAACTGGCATTGAAGCAATGTCGTTTAGTTGGTATCGCCCTGGTTCAATCTCGATCAATGTGAACTCAATTACACCAAAATCTACTGATACAGTCGCACTGCTAATGGGATTTCCAAAGGGGTCGGTAACATTGAGCCACGTTGTGAATGACTGGTCTTGCTGTGTTTGTGGTGGAGAGTTTCGTAAAACAGTAAGATCGTATGCCACAACAGAAAGTGATTTTGAAAGACTAGTCCCAGATGTGGCATACTGGTGATCTGCAGAAGCAAGAACTGTGTAACTACCTGGTGAAAGGTCGATTCCTATGATTGATCTAAAGTATGATCCCTCTACATAAGAAACTGGATAGATTATACCATCAAGCGTCACATTAACATCAGCATCTGTAACTTTCGAACCCAGGATGTCAGTTACTGTAATGTTGATGTGAAGGTTATTTCCCTGTAGGACTTCGGATTCTGTAAAGAGAGAAATACTGAGTGGTGACTCAACTCTCAGAGCATTCTCAAACTCGAAGCTGATTGGATTATAGTAGAGGTGGTCGACATACAGAGACAGGTTAGCTAATCCCATAGGCCAGTTCGGTGCCACAGTCGTTGTGTAAAGCTGTGTAGAATCTTCATAGACCATACCCATGGTTTGTTCTGAGGTTCCTATACCAAAACGATATGACGCCACAAGTGATACTGAGGCATCACTCACTGGTTCGCTGAAAACGTTGAGGACTGTGGTATTAGCCCATAAGCTACTACCCTGAAGTGTTACGCTTGTTTCAAGGTCGAATGCAACATCAAGCATGTATAGAAGGTCAATATTACGGATTGTAGCGAGTGTGTTTCGTGACTTGAATATCGGGAATGCTACAATGTCTTCTCCAGCCCCAACATCAACATTCCCAATAGGGGCCATGTTGAACGCGATACCCGGATATGCTGCGTAGTCAATCGTGCCGCTAAAACTAATTGCAGTCAGAAGGTCATCGGATGTGGAAATGACAAACTCGTCCTCACCATCACCATCGAAATCTAGTACAATGCCACTTCTGGGTATGGCATCACTCACAAACACGGTCCAAGATTGAACTGCTGTGGTCGTTAGTTCATAAAGTGATGCATTACCACCCGCATCCAAAAATGATAATTCATCGACACCATCCTCATCAACGTCGTGAGGTAAGGTGACCCTGATATGTTGACCTGTAAATATGTAACTGGGCCAATCACCAACGTTCACTGTGTTTCTGTCTACTAGGCAGACATAATTTGTTGGTACGTCAACCAACCAACTGCGATAAACTACTAGTAGTTGATCGCTTGTGTGTGTTGAATTCCTATATACTTGAATGCTGACTGGGTCGTCATAATCCGTTGCTCCTGGAGATGTGTAATTGAGTGTCTTCAAATACGTGACGTTATTGAGCTGATACAAGTAGACAGCATTATCGTACCTCAATATGGCTAGTTGAGGATCAGTACCGTACATGTTGATTGGTACATAGTCCACAATCGATGTCCATTCCTTTAAAGCCGCGTCAGTCCATGTGCCAAAACTATCATCTGCTCTAATCAAGAATTGACCCGTGCTGTTTTCCCCTACATAAGCCAGTTCGTCAATCTTGTCGCCATCATCATCCACAATGACCATTCCGTGTGCTGCCTTTGCCGGATAGAGACTATATGATGTGTTTTTCCACGAAGTGAATGTGTCACCATTGAAGGCCCAGATTTTGATGTGAGTATAGTTGTTGCTGATGAGTATTGGATCCAGCACATTGTCACCATCAAACATACCTGTGTAAACTTCAAACACTTCATCCGTGGCATCTGTCAGAGTGAATTCACCAAGCTTTGTGAAATTAGAGCTGAAGACTCTCAAACTTGTACTCTTGAAATCCATATCTGATACAACATTGTATATTCGGCTCTCTCCAAGAGAATCATTACCGAGTGCCAAGACATGTCTTTGGGCCTCATCGAACGTGACATTATAGTGGACACCTGATGCAAGATGCCCCTCTACTGTCAAAATGTGAGGATTGGAGAAATTGCCATAGGAGTATGTGTTCAAGAATGGGTCTACAACTTTGATGTAGTATTCGTAGTTTCCCGCTTGCAAATCTGTTTGGAAGAAGATGAACTTACCACCTTGTGCCTCAGTCATGGCATTCTCTTGATAGCCTCCTACAGCGAAGTCTGATGGGCGGATGTAGACTTTAGCTTCTCTTACATACATCTCATCAGTTGCTGTTAGTTCGACTTTGAGATAGGGATCATAGACTGTTGGATGAGTTGGATAGATAGGATCTAGAGTGACTTCAGGGGGAGCGGTATCACTCAGGAGAATCTTGATTTGCCCATAGTGCATGATTGTGTCACTTCTCCCATCATTGTTAATATCGTACGAGAGCACCTGTTCAAAAGGTCCTGGCAGTCTTGGATCTTCATAACCGATTTCCCCGTTGCTACCTCTAATCAATGAAAATTGACCTGTCGGACCTTCTAGCACGACATCTGTGAAAGAATCTGAGTCAAGATAATCTGTGGCAAATCCGCGAGAAAACATGCTCACACACTCTTCCTGTGAGATTCTCAAAACTCTTCCATCGACCCCGCTAACAAAAATCACGGAAGACCTCATACCAGGGACAACAACTAGGTCTTCTTGCATGTCCATGTTGAACTTCCCTGTTTTCACATAAGACTCCCCTAGGTACTTCGTATCCCTAAACGAAAACCTTGGAGTCAGATTAGCGTTGAGAGCAATTAGAACATTCTCTTGAGCAATATTATCAGCCATTGTTACTGCTAGATTATCGAAGTCATTATCATACTCAAAAGAAACCATGTCATAACCATGAACATGGGGAGTTGATAGAATGGGGGATGGATTTATAGATGTGCCATCTCCGTAAATAGTGTCAACAACAACCCTACTGAGGGATGTCCATGGATCTTGTATCCACATGACTCCAATCTCATCACCAGCTGCAATCGAAAAATTGCCAACGCATACTTTTACAATCTCTTCTGTAGTAAATGGTATCTGTGGAAAGACACCAAGTATCGTGTCACTGTTAAGGTCTTTTATGACCAGACGAATTCTGCTATACACACCCACATCAATCAGTGAGTCACCATTGAAGTCTCCAACGATGATTCCAGTTGGATCTGGAATGGGATCATAGTTGTACTTGGTTACTGAACCTCCTCCATCAAAATCAACTACAACGAGATTCGTATTCGTAAGGTTGAACATAATGAATAGAAACTCAGTGTACCCGTCCAAATCAACATCTGCTCCGATAAGCGTGTTGTGCAAAGGGTTTCCGAGTCCAATATTCACTGAAGCGTCAACTATGTTTATTGGATCTCTGAAGCGAAGTGTGTCATTGAATATCCAAACTACCCCACGTCCATGAGTAGTGTTCCCTGCTGCTACCGATGGGACATAGTACGGCAGGTTGACTCCTACTAGATTCGAAGCTGGTTCAAATTGACCCTCTATCTCATTGATTGAAATGACTGAGCTGTTATTCGAAACATCTATTGAACATAGAGACGTGAACAGCAACATCACGACAACTAATGGTAGTCCTATCTGGAGCAACTCTCTCTGGTTCTTGGAAAATGGTTTTACACAGGGTCTAAAGCTGCTAACAGTTCGATTCTTCATCATTTCAATCACTTCAAGCAGATTGGCGAGTCTTCGTAGGTGGCGTTCATATGAAATATCAACATCAAATACGAAATTTCGCGTACTATTTTTCTGGGATTTATTTCAAGATATGTAGGATGTAGAACTTCGAAAAATGGTGAAGAATATACCTTTTGAAAAGAAGATAGGATCCGATTCGGTGTGTGTAGGTATTCGAAAGTTTCCTTTCGATTCGCGTGGTAGGAGGGAGATTGTTTTGAAGATATTAGAAATCAACGAATCGAATCCTTTGTGGGCTCCGGAATCTCTGGTTAATAAACTTATTTTTGTCGGAATATTGCACAAAAATAAATTCAGTACAACCCTTTGGCTGATATTAAATAGTGTCCACTAATGTGGAGGCTTTGCCCCTTGCGGGACTAGTATCCCCACTCCTGTCCTTGCCTCTGACGGTACCAACGATTGCCCTTCTTGGTGAGAGAGTATGTTCCCTGAATTTCAGTTAGCAGTCCCATCTCGACCATGTTTCGAAGAACACCGAATAGCTTGTCGTCAGATGCGCCTGTGGCTGACTTGAGCATTGGAAAGGTCATCTTGCCGTTCCTCTTGATGTGCTGTGCAATATCGTACTTTCCAACAGATCTGGTTTCAGTACGGACTATGATGTGTCCGCAGTTTGTGCAGAGGAGGTCTCCCTTGTGATCGTCACGGGCTACTTCCCTACTGCCACAGATCGGGCAGGTCGTCTTTGAGAATCTTAGTGAACGTCTATGTGACATGTTTCCGACCGAGTTGGACTCGACTAGTACCTTGATAAAACTAACGAAGCGACTGAAGGCTAACTCATGGTTTCTCTTCAACAAGGTTTCGAAAGAACGCTTCGTAGTCGATCTCGAATGGGACCCTTACTCCCAACCGCACTCTCCTGGTTGTCTTATCCATTTCGACATACCCTTGAGCTTGCAACTCCCGTAAGTCCTCCATGACTCCTCGCAGACTCTTCTTTCTAAACTCTCGCACTCGGTCATAGGAGACCCAGCCTCCTTCCTGATATGCGAGTGTGATGACAATTAGTAGAGTTGCAGCCAACTTGTCAGGGAGGGGTGATTCCTGTTTCAACTTGGTCTGAAGGGAAGTGTCCACATAAAACACACCACTGACGGGATTGTGTTTGATTGTGAGTCCCACTGGTTCTAAGCGTTTGTGGAGTTCACCCATTCTCCTGAATAGGGTCCCTCTTCCTATGTCCTCTGGTAGACCTAGAGCATCGAGCATGTCATCTACTCCTGCACCTATGGGATCTCCAGATCTGGTAAGGAGCTTCATGAGAATGGCATACTCGTTCAGGGTTCTTTCACCTGCGACTATCCTATTCGCTAATCAAGGAGGTATAAACACTGAGGTCGAATGAATGAAGCGCGCTTTTCCAAAATTATTAAGACATATCAACTAACTTGATTATTGTAGTTGAGGGAGAATGACAAGTGAACCGAACACAAAGCGTGAGCGTATCTACACAGTTATTGTCATTCTTATTCTTGTCACCACTAATCTCTACTTCTACGTGGTTGATCCGCTCTCTATCTTTGAATTTCTAGGTTTGGAGCTTTTCTATCTCCTGATATTTGGACTATATGAAAGACTCTTGATCTGGACCAACACCAAGTACAAGCAAATTGAAGTGAGCCACCTTGATGAATTTATGATCCTCTACATTTTCTTTGTAGTTCAAATTATGCCAGGAGTTTTGTGGGTCATCTTGGGGGAAACTGATCTATCTTCTCTTCAAATCCCGATATTTGGCATGTCAGTTATGATACTCTGCTTCTTGCTGGCAAGGGCGATAGTCAGACAGATTCAATTTACCAGGCAGTCTTCAGAAACACAAGATCCCTCTCAACAGGCTACTGAATTGTAGTCAATGCTTTGATAGTCACAATATGTGACTTCATTCTGTGACCCTAACAAGTGGCTTCGCTATATATACTGATTCTGAGCAGTACTTCTTGTGAAAAATCATGGCTCTAGCTACTAACTACCGAAATTCACTCGTGAAGAAGAACAAGAAGGCTCAGTCAACTGATGCCATCACCTACGCTTACTTCGCCTACAGGTGATCTCATTGACACGTGCTGAAAGAACTGCAAACTGGCTCTTAGCCGATGCTGTTGTGACCCAGCGTGGTCACCCAGTGGTCACAGAAGTGGGCACAGAGTCTCAGAAACACAATATCCTGTGACCACCCTATGAATGGTTGTGAAACATTATGGCTCTCGCTAAAATCCAAGGTAGCAAACGTATATTGAACAAAGCAAAGCACGTTCAGTCCACAAGGGCAATCGCTGAATCATATTTCAGGAGATAATTAGATTGACTGAAACGATACTTGTCGAAGAAACTCAAGAACAGCCCGAAACCAAGGGCTTCAAGGCAGTCCTCAGCCATCGCGACTTCTCCTATCTCTGGTCAGGTCAATTGGTGTCCAATATAGGTACAGCAATTTCTGTCCTTGCTCTCATGTTCTATGCCTATGATCTCACAGGTTCTGCTATTGCGATGGCAATCCTAGCAATGATGGAAACACTGCCTGTTGTCGTGTTTGCTGGGTTTGTCGGTGTGTATGTTGATCGGTGGAACCGAAAGACAATCATGATCGCATCTGATGTCACTCGAGCAATCACAATTCTCCTCATCCCTCTCACAATATACTTTCCACCATTTATGCCCACGATATATTGGGTATATCTCCTCACGTTCATCTATGCTACAGCCAATGCATGGTTCTTTCCTGCAAGGAGCGCTTCAATCCCCAATCTAGTTGAAGGGGATGAACTGGTAGCCGCCAACTCTCTATCTCAGATGACATTTCAGGTAGTTCAGCTAGTAGTCCCCCCACTCGGCGGAATCCTAGTAGCGCTCCTTGCTCCAGACTATTTCCTTGCGTTTGCAATAACAGCAAGTACATTCGTGGTCTCTGCGTTTGCACTTCGTAGTATACAGACCAACCTTCGACCTGACAGATCTCTGGATGATAAGGAATCACTCATGAAGCAGATTGTTCAGGGAGCTCGTTATGTCATTGGGAATGCAATCTTGTCATTTCTGTTCGTGTTTGCTATGCTTCTTGCAGTATCATCAGGAATCTTGAATGCATTACTAATGCCATATTTGGATGGAGAACTTGGATTCGGGTCAGTTCAATTAGGATTGATTCTAAGTGCCGGCGCTGCTACCGGTGCGGTCACAGCCATCTACTTCAGCAGGAAGCAAGACTTGGACAAACCACTATACCTCATTGTGATGGCGGAATTACTAGCTGGTGTGGCAATATTCGCCTTAGTCTTCGCATTTGATCTTGTTACAGTGATGTTGTCCTGGGCCATGATAGGTGCTGTTGATGTTGTCATCAACATTCCACTTTCAGTATTGATGCAAAAACTTGTTGAAGACAAACTCAGGGGTCGTGTCTTTGCTCTTCTCAATGTAGCATTCACAGCGGTACAGGTCGTTGGAATGGGTATTGGAGGAGTTTGGGCTGAGGTTGCGGGTTCGACTGGTCCTCCGATGCTTGGAGCAGCCTTCGGACTAGTACTGATTTCAGTCATAGGGTTCATAGTAGTGAGTGTACTGAATCTACACTCTCGCCTTGAAACACCCCCAATTGAGGAAGAGGTTGAAGAGGAAGTCGAAGAAACACTGATAGTAGTCCATGCTTGATGACCTCAAGCATGGCAGTCCTCTTTATGTGGAATCTATCTCTGCGAAGGATGGCCTCCAGATCTCACGTGTTTCTGGATCATAGTTCAACTGACCTCGAGACACAAGAATGACCACATAGAGAAACTGTTTCAGGAAGACATCGAACTCATCACTCTTAACGATGTCGTCAAATAGGACTCTCCCATTTCCTAGAGTTCGTAAGAACCTCTCCAGGTCCGCAAGGAAGACAGAATCCTCGGTGTCTAAGGCATAGCCATTCGGTAGTTCAGCTACTTTCGGTATTGGGTCATCTTGAGGTTCTTGTGACATAGCATCAATGAGATTAACAATCCTTTCCAAAGACTCTCCAAGTGCATCATGTTCTAGTTGCGTTAATATCAAAGGCTGAAGTGGTGTCAACAGACTTGCAAGTTCTCGAGTCGACTTACCTTTCAATCGGTTAACATAAATTTCTGGCGCAGCTAGAACCCTAGCAAGCTCCTGTACGCGATTGACCTTGGTTCCTAAGACCTCATTCAACATCTCATCGATGTCAATTCTGCTGTCAATCTTTGCTACAAGTTCTTGGAGTTCCTTGTATGGTTGGGTAAGTCGGATTTCGAGAGGATCAATATCTCCTGAGCGAACAGCCTGGACCATCTTGAATACCTGTTCAGCTAGGATCTCATTATCACTCATTCAACCTTCTCCTTTCATTGTGGCTTGAACTTAGGACTCTCTATTATGACTGATGGATCAGTACCGTTTGGCGATACGACTCCCAGAATCTTGTCAGCATGTCTCAATAGGTGTGTACTCTTGGCTGGAGTAAGAATGATGAATTGACTCCTACGTGATGCATCGTGGAAGAGTCTGCTGACTAGTTCCGTGTTTGTGGCATCAAGGAATGTGTCCACCTCATCCATCACATACACCGGAGCAGGATTGAACCCTTGCAGTGCCAAAATCAGTCCAATTGCGATTAGAGATCTCTCCCCTCCAGACCCTGCACTGATTGCTCCAAAACCCTCAGTCTTGATACGTGACTGGAACTCTACGCCATATCGCCCATCTCGAAGGGCTAGTTCGAATCGGACACTTCCAGGAAACTCAACACGACCAAGAACCTGGTTCACCCCCTTCTCAACATTACGAAGGGTTTCGTTCATCCCATTGTGGTATTGCTCACGTATGTTTTTGACTGCGGCTTCAGCCTCATCCAACTCTTCAGTAAGCTCAGCAACCCGCTGGAACAAGACCTTCAACCGCCCCTTCAACTGATTCTCAGTGTGCGCAACAGTTTCCGAAACATCCTGATAGTCATCCAAGATGTGACGCAGTTTGACCAATTCTCCTCTTACGATATCTATTAGACGAATGTCATCAGGACGTTCTTTGCCTTGAAGTTCTTGTTCTAAGTTCTCCAAGTCATATTCGAGGTTAGTAAGCTGACGCTTTGCCTGCAATACCTCAAGTCGACGATCCTTCACTGTGAGATTGAGTTCTACGAGTCGTTCACTCAGCGTCCTCAATGTGTTCTTAATCTCTTCAAATTCTTCTCTTGCAGCGGTCTGGGCCTTCTTTGTTTCCTCTGCGCTCTCTTTCATAACCTCAATCTTGTCGAGAATTGTAGATGTGATGTCCTTAGCCTGTTTTATCTCCTCTCGTAAATCTGAGAGACTACTAGAAAGCATTGTGATGTTATCTGTGATTCTTCGCAGTTCCATTCTTTTTAGCTCTTCATCTCTTTCTGCTGCATGCAGTTTGTTGTCGACTTTGGTCAAGTCACTTTGGACACGCCGATGTTTTGTCCTGATTGCTGACTCTTGGCCAACCAGTCTGCTTCTTTCAGGTGGTTGTGTACTGTCAAGCTTTCTGAGTTGCCTCTCTGACTTACCAAAGTCACCTTGAAGACTTTTCAGTTCATCATCAATTGAAACGATCCGTTCCTCGAGTTCGGGAATGCTCTCTGATAGTTTCTTCCGCCTTTCCCATGTGGATCCCCAACGAGTCATCTGTCCCAACAGGTCCATAGTTTCTTCTCTCTCGTTGGTCAACTTCTCTAACCGTGTCATGATGTCAGTGACATGCTTTCTCTCAATCTGCAACATTTTCTCCTTGTTTACTAGACTAGTCTGGAGTGGGGCAGTTGAGACCAAGCCAGTAGGTTCACTCTTAGGATGACTTACTATCTGTGTGTTTCTTGGAATCATGACGTATCCATCAAGCGTCACCGTGCGTAATCCTTGTTTCATGGACAGTTTCGTGGCGGTCTGAACATCCTTTGTTAGGATAAAGTTTCCAAACACTCTTCTGAAAAGCTTCTGTGTTTCCAAATCTGTAGACAGTCTGCTCCAGAGCCAGTCCACAACTCCTGTACCCTGAGGCAACTCGGGTCTCTCAGATGATTCATCCTCCTTTAGAAAGATGATGGGTGAAAGAGCCTCGGCTTTATTTCTCAACTTTAATAACAACTGGTAGTCTGACTGCTCAGTCGCAACAAACGCCAGAAGAAGATTCCCTGAAAGAACAGCCTCGACTGCTGTGGAGATCTCATCGTCTGCTGTGAACATCTCTATGAGAGGGCCCTCAATGGACTCAAGCTTGTGTTCTGCAATTGCGTCCTTGAGGTTTCTCACTGACTCTGGTATTCGTTTTGAGGTCTCTGAGAGTTTCATCTTGATCTCGTCGATCTCTTTCTGCAGGCTTGCAACAAGGCTTGTCTTTCTAAACCTCTCCTCATTCTTGGATGATATCTCTCGCTCCAATTGGGATTTTCTCGCAGTCAGTTCCTTCTCGTCGGTCTTCTCAATCTTTGTCCAGATGTGAGACCATTTACTCTCAATCGCTTGAAGCTCTGCCTCTTCGACCTGGAGTCGTTCTCTTAGACTCCGAATCAGTACATCCTTGCCCTCAATCTCAGCTTGGAGTGCCTTATAGCGGCCATATGCTTCTGCTCTCTTTGTATTCCAGTCTGAGAAGGCTGCAAGCTCATCTCTAATACTGGACCGTTCCTCTTCGAGCTGTTCGAGTTCCTCTTGCAACTCCCTCTGCCTTTGCATATCCTGTTCTTTCGAGGCTGATGACCGTTCAAGGTCATCTCTTAGTTTTTCTTCCCTCTTCTTCTCAGCTCTGATATTATTCTCCAACTGACGTAGTTCAACGACCTGTTTCTTTGAATCTCCCTCTAGCTTCGCTAGGTTCCTTTCCTCTTCCTCAATCCTTGCGTCTATCCGACCAAGCTCGGTCTGGAGTCCTGCTAGGCGAGATTCAATAGCTGCTGATGCTTCTTCCTGTTCAGAGATTTGTCCTTGAATCTCGTTCTGTTCTTCTAGGATGCTAACAAGTCCAGACTCCTTTGACTCTATATCGCTTTTTGTTTCCTCCATCCGTTTGGAAAGATCATCAAAGGAGGACCATTTCAATTCCTGTTCGAGCTCCCGTTCTTGTTCCTGTAGGGCTCTCTTCTTCTCAAGTCTGGACAGATCATATTGCAAGAGCTCCAACTCTCGCTCTACTGTCTTTGATTCCGAGAGAGCTGCCTCGAGTTTACCACGACTCTGAGTGACTTCGGTTTCTTGAAGGCTGATGCGGTCTCGAAGTACATCCAATCCCGTACCTTCCTCTACAAGTCTTCTGACCTCGAAGGGATCCATGTCTCTGATAGCGTTGATTCGCTCTTGTGGCATAAAGACGAGCGGATTGTCTGTTTCAAGACCGAACCCTGTAACCATGAGCTTGTGCTCAGCTGCTTTCACACGCTTCCCATCGACATAGGCTCGTGGGATTCCATCTCGGTCAATCTTTCTAAGAAACCTCCTGCTCTGACCATTTACTTTGACACTGATTTCTACCTCAGCTGTGCTTGCACCATGACGTATGAAGTCACTCCATTTACTATACCTATTCTCTCTCTGATTAGAACCAAGCGCAAACTTGAGTGCATGAAAAATAGAGGTCTTACCACTACCATTAGGACCCGCAAGGACAGTAAGGCCTTTGTCAAACTCTACTGTTCCTTTGAAAAAGGAAAGGAAGTTCCCTAGTCTTGCGGATTCAATATAGACGCTTGTTTCACCCATCAATTCATCTTCCCATTATTCTATGAAGTCTATCGCTACTCTTCTTTGCCCTGAGTAATCTGGTCAATCGGTCCTCTGCCGTACCAGTCAACAAGAAAGGATGTCTACTGAGAAATTCTCTGTCCTTTACTGAGAGAGGGAGTCCTTCATTGAGAACCTCAATTACCCTCTGAGTTTCAGCATAGTCCTCTCCAACTGCCATGAGATAGAGTTGGTCCAAAAACTCGTCCGGGTATTCATCGCTTATTTTACTCAGTTCAGGTTGTCTTGTGCCCCTCGTCTTCTTTGCTAGTGATTCGAGAAATCTGGAGTTTCCAAATGCTACCACACCACTATGTTCGATGAGCTCTTCGACTTTCTCCTTAGGAAGTTGACCTCCCTCAACCTCTTCAGTCATATAGAGGCTCATTGCAAGATGATTGACATCTGAGAATCCCCATCCCTCTGTTAGTTCTGCAATGACTGAAACATCAAGATCCTCTCGATCTTTCAGGACTTGTTCAAGTAACCGAATTCTGTCCTCTATAGATGCACTCTCGACTATGTATGTCCTGTCAAACAATGAGAGTAGCTCCCTATCTACCTGGTCTGGTCTTGTAGTGGCTGCGATGACTATCACTTCATCCCCACTCCAACTGATGTTCTTGATCTCATCCTGAAGCACAACTGACTGGACAGAGTCTCTTGGTCCGATGGCCTCTAATTTTGCAATATATAGTGCAGAGGGTGAGTTCCTCTTCGAAAACTCAAACCCACTTCTTAGTGAGTCAGGTCCCCTTTTGTTCTCGTCAAGAACTCCTTCCATCTTGAAAGTGACGACTTTGATTGGCACCTCCCGTGCAAGAAAGTGAGTGAAGGCTGCGAAGTCTGTCCCTGGTGGCCCCACAAGCAAGACTCTCCCACCAAAGACCAATCCCCTGTCAGTCATCTGAGCCTTCAGGATATCATACCGCTTGAGAAGATGCAGGAACTCTGTGGCAAAGGTCACTACAGAATACTGACTGACGCGTTCGGGTGGAAACTGCTCCGGTGTGGTGAGTGTCACCGTCTCAACGAATTCTTTTTCTTCGCCCAACTTTCAACCCCACTATGGTGCTGGCTTCTCGGTCGTGCGTCTGAAGCCATATTACATCTTCGGAGTGGGTAGGGAATCGCGCCGTTCGATTTTGTGCGTGTAAGATTGGAATCTCCGATGACTTCCGCGCCGAAGTGTGCTAGGTTCATAACGGTTAAGACAGGCACATTCTACCGGTAGGTGGTTCTGATGACTATTCAAAGTGACAAACTTCGCGATAGGGTACTTAATGTCATAGCGACAGTGGAGAGCAGAGGGCTCTTTGTACACTCCTCGGACTTGGAGCTTAAGTATAGTTCCTCTGGCTCCAAGGCGCAGGTAAGGACTGCCAAACTCCCCCTGATTATAGGAACCTGTGTCCTTAATGCACTGGTTCCACGTTCTGCGATGCTTCTCGTCGGAGGACATGGAGGAGGGAAGACTACCCTCGCTAAGATTCTGGGTCGAATGATGACTGGTAAATCACTAGATGAGGTTGAGGATGGTATTCTTCGAGGTCATCCACAGCTTACTGAGGAGAAAATGATTGCTACTTTAAAGCCCGGTCCTCTCATGAAGGACGGTGTCGAAGTTGTTGTCTGGCGTAGGTTCGTTACAGATTTCTGGAAGATTATCGATGAGGTGAACAGACTAACACCCCATGCGCAAAACATCCTCCTATCTCTTTTAGCGGAGGGAGAGATGAAGTATTATGATGAGATTAAGAGGTGTGAAGAGTATTGTCTGTATGCCACACTAAATCCTGCAGATTCAGGGACCTTCGAGATTGGTCCACCGTTCCTTGACAGGTTTGGAATTGCAGTACCAATCACTATGCCGACTGTCAATGACCTTGAACTCATTCTTGCATCTCGAGATGATCGCCTGTTTGGATATGATGAGCTCTGGCAGGTCCCTGCAATTCTGACTGAGGAAGACCTCCTTACTATCTGGAATCTTGCCGACAAGGTTCCTGTTTCACCTGAAGCATCAGAATTCATGAGATCAGTTGTCAGGGAATTCGGAGCATGCATTCGCGCTGACAAGAGCCAGTCTACTGGTCTCACTGTTGAAACAGGGCTGTGTGATGGCTGCCATTTCAATACAGCAAAGAGTGTATGCAACAAGGTTGTCATCCCACTTAGTGTTCGTGCTGCAAAAGACCTCAATAGATACTCAAAGTCTGCTGCGTGGTTAATTGGAGCAACTGAGGTCAGTGTAGAGATTGTAAAATCAGTAGCTCCTCTTGTGTTCTGGCATAGGACTCAATATGTTAGAGACGAATTGGACAGGTCTCCATACTACGGTGACATCTATGAGTATACAAAGCATCTTGTTGAGCTGGCTGTATCCAGATTCGCTCAGCGAGAACCTGCTATCAAAATAATGGACTCGTACAAGCAGGGTAAAGAGTCCAAAGACGCAATGAATGAGCTCAAAGAGATGGGGAAAAGTGACCTGCTTGTCCGCTTGGATCATATCGAACTCGCTAAGGCTCTGAAGAAGTCAGGCTATCAGAAAATGGTCAAGAACATCGAAAAGGGAATCAAGAACAAGAATGTCGATGAACTAAGCCAGATTCATGAAGAACTGATGAAGGATACTGACTTCCCAAATCGGAGTATGCTCTTGAAACAGGTATCTGAGGCTTTACATAGACTCACACTTACGCAGTTCGCTCTAACATTCGAACAGTGGCAAGACCTGTGGACCACTATCAGTCTTCAAATCCCCAAGCTGACCAGTATTCTGAAAGAAACCCTTGAACCTCCAAAGAGGAAGATAGTGAGGACAGATGGGCTTACTGTGGTCGTCTATGTTACTGGGGACAAACCTGACTCAGCTGTCTTTCTGGAAATCTCTGGTGGTACAGCGGCACTGCAGCTCAAAGAGGAGATTGAGAAACAGATAGGAGAGCAGTCCTAGTGTCTAGAGCTGTTGAAGGTCCATCGCATGATTCAGGTTTCTTGGAAGTAGCTCGAAGAGCATGGAATCAAGCACTGATAGACTTCTACCATCCTCCTTTGCCAGAACCACAGATTGAGAACAAGGCTGAGGCATCCAGCTTCTTCTATATTGATTCAGGAACATGGACTGTCCATCTCAACGTTGCTGGCGTACCACCATATATGGATGCCAATGAAGCTGAACCATATCTACGCTCAGTTTGTCACCATGAGATTCAACACTATCTACTATGTCCCTATGATGGCGTCACAAATGGTCTAATGTTTGCTGGAGCAAGGAAGAATGTGAATGACGCAACTGCAATGTTCGTCTGCAACATGTTCGCCGATCTAGTTGTAGATTCCAAACTCCTGAAACGATACCCTTCATTGACCCATGAACGTGTGAATGCTTGTCTACATGAATCTGTACTTAGGATTCATGAGCCCAGTCCCCTCTGGATATTGATAGCAGGGACATACCGCGCAATGTGGGGATTTCCAATTCCTTCGAAAGCCAAAATTGATGACCGGACTTTTGCTGTTGCACAAGAAATCACAAAGATTGCCCGAAAATCAATCGATAACGAATCCAGATGGCCAAAAGCTTGCGAGAAGATTGCAAAGATAATTGCAGACTGGATGCCAGATGATGAAGAGAATCAGCTACCTGGAATGGGTGGACTTGATGGCAAGGAAACGTCTGGAAGTGACGGAATGGGTGATGCGGGTGAAGACACTGTTCTTGTACCTCTAGATGTCGATGCGGTGATGGGTAGTCCAATCGAGGTTCGTAACGGAGACCTGGCTCGAAAGTGCATGGATAGCGATTCAGTCGATGTTTCTGATGCAGAGATGGAGCGACTCGCAGTCGAGGTAGAGCAACGTAACGGGAACCTAGAGGATCTAGAGGGTGTATATCTGACTGCAGGTGTGGGATCTCCTAGAAAGGAATGGATTCGTTTCTGGTATCGTGCAAAGGCACAAGGTACACTTAGGATTGAGGTCGTCAAACAGAGGTATGAGGGGTCCGCACCTCTTACTCCAGAAGTCTGGAGACTTGGTGACCCGATTGAAGACCTCGACATTGTTCAATCACTTCAAGCATTTCCTGTCCTTATTCCAAACAGGTCAACACGGAAGTGGATGAAAGTAGAATCATTGGGTACTGAGAGGTCTAAATCTCTTCCAGACATGCTCATAGTGATTGACTCCAGTGGTTCGATGACATGGGGCATGAGGTCAAAGACTGTTTCAGGTTCCTACCACACTGCATTGGTATCAGCCTTTGCTGCAATGGAGGTCGCGCTTCGAAAGGGTTCAAGGATTGCTGCCATCAACTTCTCTGATGGTAGCCATTCGAGTAATTGGTCTACTACCCGTGAAGGAGCCGAACGGGTCCTCCTTGCCTATCAAGGTGGCGGCACAGTAGCTCCAACCAAGAAGATAATGGAGGCATGTGACAAAGCGGAGTCACAGGTCATGGTTCTGATGATTACGGACGCTGAGATTGCAAACTGGAAAAAGTTCATCGATTCGATACGTGATTTGACAACTAGAGGCCACAAACCATTCATTTTCCACATTGGAGCTGGAAAGCGAAAGACCAAGGTCCAGCGGTCTTTGGAGGATGCAGGAGCGAGTGTCTTCCCAATAAAATCAGTGAAGGACTTACCTGGTCTTGTTATCAGAGAGGTCCATGGTGTGTACGATAGATAGAGGTCTATCCCTCTTTTTCCTCTTCTTCATCTGTGCTAGGTTGTGGTTGACCTGTCAAGTAGGCTTGAATGGATTTTGCCGCGATTCTTCCAGCACCCATGGCTTCAATGACGGTTGCAGATCCAGTTACGATGTCTCCCCCGGCCCATACTTTGTCTATACTCGTGCGGTTGTTCTTGTCAACAACGATGTATCCCCATCTATTGAGCTCTAAATCTGGCATCGTATTGATCAATAATGGATTTGCTCCAGTACCAATGGATATGACTACCTGATCACATTCCATTTCGAAGTTGGACTCCTCAATGGGTATTGGTCTCCTCCTTCCGCTTGCATCAGGTTCACCAAGCTCCATCCTGATGCATTCCATCCCAGTGACCCTCCCTTCCTCACCAAGGATTTTGATTGGGTTCGTAAGAAGCTGGAAGTTAACTCCTTCCTCCTCTGCATGATGTACTTCCTCGCCCCTCGCTGGGAGTTGTTCTCTTGCCCTGCGGTAAACAATCGTAGATTCTGCTCCAAGCCTTTTGGCTGTTCGAGCTGAGTCCATTGCAACATTCCCTCCTCCCACGACACAGGTGTGCTTTCCAGGAGGTAGAGGTGAATCATAGTCTGGGAAGAGGTATCCCTTCATCAGGTTGCCTCTGGTCAAGTATTCATTTGCTGAGAAGACACCGTTAAGCTCCTCTCCTTCAATTCTCATGAATGTCGGGAGCCCAGCTCCTACACCAATGTATGCTGCATCATACTCGTCTAGGATTTCATCAATAGTGATGGACATTCCAACGACTTCATTCAGTTGGATCTTGACACCCTGTTTCTCAAGATACTCCACTTCAGCCCCAACAATATCCTTTGGGAGTCTGAATTCAGGGATTCCATAGACAAGAACTCCGCCAGCCTCATGAAGTGCCTCGAATATTGTGACTTCATGACCTTCTTGAATGAGGTCTCCTGCAACGGTCAGTCCAGAGGGACCTGAGCCAATGATTGCAACTTTCTTTCCACTCGGTTTTGGTTTTGTTGGGATCTCGACGAGGTTATTGTTTCTCTCATAGTCTGCGACAAATCGCTCAAGGGCTCCAATAGACACTCCACCATATCTCTTGAATAGAGTACATGATCCCTCACACTGTGTTTCTTGAGGACAGACTCTTCCAGTAACAGCTGGAAGGACATTGGTTTCCTTGATCAAGCGGGCTGCTTCAACAAATTTACCTTCTGAAACGAGTTTGATAAACTCCGGAATCTGGACACCAACAGGACATCCTCCGACACATGGTCTCTTCCTACAGTCAAGACATCTCGATGCCTCTCTCATAGCCATCTCTGGTGTCAGTCCGAGGGGGACCTCCTCGAAGTTGGCTGCACGCGTGTCTGGGTTCTGTGCTGGCATCTTCGACCGTGGAATCGCCATTCTCTCTTTGGGAGTCAGTTTCTCTGCCATCTAGGCGACCTCCTTCTGTGCTTTGTCTTTCAGAACCGCTCCATCATGCTTACACTTATGGAGCTGAAATGCCAGATTCTCCTCTGGAACATACGCTCGTTTCCTAGCAAAGACCAAGTCCCAGTCCACTTCGTGTGCATTAAAGTCAGGTCCGTCAACACAGGCAAATCTAGTTTCTCCACCGACTATTACTCTACAGACTCCACACATTCCCGTCCCATCTAACATGAGAACGTTCAAGGCTGCCACGGTTGCTATTCCATGTGGTTTGGTCCCATTACTCGACACCATCATCATGTATGTGCACCCAACAAAGTGCGCATGGTCAATCTTTCCCTCTTTCTCTAGAATAACTGGAAGGGCTTCCTTGACATGTCCCTTGATTCCTCGAGAGCCATCGCCTGTCACTATATAGAGTTCATCCACAACTTCTCGGAGCTTGTCCTCGTTGTAGACGATGTATCCTGTTCGGGCCTCCATCAATCCAATGACACGGTTTCCAGCTTCCTTGAATGCTTTGGCTAGTGGATATATTGCTCCAAGACCGTAACAACCTCCACCAAGAAGGACTGTACCCCATTTCTCAATCACTGTTGGTCTACCAAGAGGTCCTACCAGAGTGAAGACCGATTCACCTGGCTTCATCCTGGAGAGTTTCATCGTTGAAACTCCAGCCTCAAGATAGTACACAGTTATTGTCCCGGCTTCAGCATCCCAGTCTGATAGTGTGAAGGGAATTCTCTCCCCGACCTCGTCAGGAATGATCATAATGAACTGACCTGGCTTTGCACGCTTTGCGATGATTGGCGCTTCCAAGACTAGATGATATGTATTAGGAACAATCTCCTCGTTCACTAGAATCTTGCCACTCATTACGCTACCTCCTTCGCTTTCTCTAACCTCTTAACAAGTTCATCCAATGTTTCCTTAGATACGGGTTTATCGCGCTCAGACAATGCTTCTACAAAAGTTTCCAAATCTTGGATTCGTTCAGGTATGGTTGCACCCCGATATCTGGGATACCAATCATGCTTTCCTTTTGGTGCGGGTTTCCAGGATGCTCTTCTCCATTTTCCTCCGGTCTTGATATCACGTTTGAAAGCGGACAACTCCTTCCAGATTTCATCGACCTTCTTATACTCGAATCCGTTACTCCCGATCTTCTTGCCAATCTCTGCTAGAATCTCCCAATCTGGTCTTGCAAGACCTGGAGGTTTCACAGTTGCTTTCATCTTGAGTGGGAGCATCTCTAGGTTCACAAATGTGCCATCTTCCTCAACAAAAGTAGTTGAGGGCAGGATTACAGAGGCGAGAGTTACCCAATCTGATGGATAAGGTGATTGATAGATTATTTTTGGAACCTTCTCAAATCCTTCTACACCAATTGAGCCATCCAGTACATATAGAACCTCTAACTTACCTTTCTGTGCCTTTTCGCGCATCTCCACTATGTTTAGACCAGAAAACTTTCCATTACTTGTTGAGGGTCCGGGCAGCATATCAGTTCGCAGTCCAGCTTTCATTACACCAGCTTCATTGCCAAGAGGGAACATTGGGATTAGGACACCGTCTTTCCCAGCAAGCTTTGAAAGCGTGCGGAGAACTTCTTCTGGCTGCTGGAGTTCAAGAATCTCTGGTCCCACCAAGATTGCTCCGATTCCCTCTTTGGTCATTCCAGCTAGTGTGGAGAAGATATTCTTTGGTGGTACTGGTAGGTATTCTGTTGCCCATCGTCGCAGGTTGGCTCCTGCTTCACCAACGACAGTGAGGGGCACTCCTCTTTTCACTTCATTGTAGACAACTTTGGCAACAACTTGGTGCGTCTTGACAAAGTCACTTCCAACAGATAGAATCCAATCAACATTCTCCAAACTTTCTAGACTCTTGATTCTAGCAAAATCCTGATCGCTTGCCAACTCAGTGTGAATGAGGGCTGGAAAATCTGAACCCTGAAAGTCAACATTAGCACTCTTGACTGCATTACGTGCTAGCTTCTGGAGCAAATAAGCAGACTCAGAGCTCATCTGTGGACTTCCTAAGAATCCTACATTCTCAGGATTAGCTTCAATCAATATCTTCGTTACTTCAGATATTGCATCATCCCAAGATACTGGGACTTCCTCTTCATTTTGATTGACTTGTGGTGTCTTGAGTCGGTCTGGAGCATTATTTGTGGAAGGGATACAGAAGCGTCCCAAAACGCATAGATGGCCATGGTTTGGATTGGAATCCCTTCTTCCTGGGCTCGATCCCATTACACGCTCCCATTTGACATCCATCTGTACTTGGCAACCAACTCCACAGAGTGCACAAGTCGTTTCTATTGATTCGTCTGGAGTGCCAATCCACTTTGACATTCTAGGAGTTAGAGCTCCAGTAGGACAGACATCCACACAGGCACCACAAAACCAACAACCGCTCTCAATATGGGAGTTTCCAAATGCTGTATCAACCCTTGTACCGTGCCCTCTATTGGTAAATGTGATTGCGCTTGTTCCACGAACCTCATCACAGACTCTTACGCATCGCGCACAGAGAATACAGAGGTTATAGTCGCGATCAAAGAATGGGTCCTCTCTCTCTATTGGTATACTCTTGTACTCTGGTTCGTAATCTAGATCCTTTGTGTCAAGAAGCTCTGCAACCTCACGTAGTTCACAGATCTCTCTATTCGGGCATGTGTTGCATCCAGTCACCGAACCTGCCCTATGAATTTCAGTCCTGTATTCTAAACAGCCCGGCCACTCATAACAGACAATGCAGGCACTGGGATGTTCTCTCAGAATCAACTGCAAGATATTACGCTTCATCTTGATCAGACTGTCTGATGTTGATTTGATTACCATGCCTTCCTTTGGTTGTGTTGTGCAGGATGCCGCATACCCCTTCCAACCTTCAATTTCTATTAGACATAATCGACAGCCTCCATATGCTTCCAGTTCAGGATGGTCACAGAGAGTTGGAATCTGTATCCCCGCGGAACGAGCAACGTCTAGAACGGATTGGGCATCATCGTTAAATTGAATCTTCTTTCCGTCGATGGTAAGTGTTGGCATTACTTGGCACCTCCCTTTTCGAACGCAGATTTTTTAATCACTGAAGATGCCTTGGGTGGACAAACCTCAAAACAGGCTCCACATTTGATACACAGGTTCTGGTCGATGACATGAACAACATCTTTCTCCCCAGAAATCGCACTGGCTGGGCAGATCCGTTTACATGCTCCACAAGCAATACAGGTCTTCTCATCAATCTCATACCTGATGAGGTCTTTACAGACCATGGCTCTGCATTTCTTTTCATTGATGTGTTCTTCATACTCGTGTCTGAAGTATCTAAGAGTTGTAAGCACTGGATTAGGCGCAGTTTGTCCTAAGCCACAAAGTGAGCCATCCCTGACAGTCTTCGCTAGTTCCTCGAGTGCTTCGATATCTCTTGGTTCTCCGTTACCTGCTTTGATCTTGTCAAGTATCTCTAGCATTTGCAGTGTTCCGATTCTACAAGGAGCACATTTCCCGCATGACTCCTCCTGTGCAAAAGAAAGGAAGAATCGAGCCACATCGACCATGCATGTTGTTTCATCCATCACAATCATGCCGCCGGAACCCATTATTGTTCCAGCTTTAGTCAAAGAATCATAATCTACATCGAGGTCAATCATCTCAGCAGGCACACAACCTCCTGAGGGTCCTCCTGTTTGGACTGCCTTGAATTCTGCATCATCTTGAATTCCACCTCCAATATCATAGATGATTGTCCGAAGAGTAACTCCCATTGGTACTTCAACAAGTCCAGAATTTTCTACCTTTCCTGTCAAAGCAAAAACAGCTGTACCTTTACTCTTTTCAGAACCGATTGAGGCAAACCATTTCGCACCTTTTCTTAGAATGTGAGATGTTGAAGCAAGTGACTTGGTATTGTTGAGAACTGTTGGCTTGCCCCATAGTCCACTCTCAGTTGGATACGGAGGGCGTGGTCGGGGCATACCTCGTTTGCCCTCGATAGATGCCAGAAGTGCAGTTTCTTCACCACATACAAAAGCACCAGCACCTTCTTTCACATGAATTCTAACACTGAAATCAGTTCCCAGAATATTCTCTCCAACATACCCCCGCTCAGTTGCTACCTCCAAAGCTTTTCTGAATCTCTTGACTGCCAGTGGGTATTCATGACGAACATAAATGAAACCATCACTGGCACTTATCGCGTAACAAGCTATCAGTATGCCTTCCAACACACTATGCGGGTCGGCTTCCAGCAACGACCTATCCATGAAGGCTCCAGGATCTCCTTCATCAGCATTACATACCACATATTTCTGATTTCCTGGTGCTCCTCTTCCAAGTTTCCATTTCAACCCTGTTGGAAATCCTGCACCGCCTCTACCTCGCAATCCAGAATCAAGTACTTCCTGAATGACTTCATCAGGAGTCATCTCAGTAATTGCCCTCTTGAGACCGTCGTATCCTCCTCGACTCAGATAGTCATCTATGTTTTCAGGATCAATCTCACCGCAGTTCTTGAGAATAATTCTGTGTTGGTGTGAATAGAATGGTATATCATCATATTTCGGAATCTTCTCGCCTGTGTTTGGTTCGACATAGTATAGGTCTTCGACAGGTTCTCCCTTTCCAATATGGGACTGGATTATTTTGGGGATATCGGTGTCCTTGACCATGGCATAAAACGTGCCTTCGGGTTCCACGGCGACAATAGGACCTTGTTGACAGAATCCATGGCATCCAGTCTTCTTTATGATGACCTTATCTTCCAACCCTTGTTTCTTTATTTCATCTAATAGCATGCCATGGAGAATTTCAGACTTTGATGACTCGCATCCTGTTCCACGGCATATGAACAGAGTTCTCTTATCTTCGACAGTCATTTGCTCTTCCCCTTCTCCTCCTCTTGGTCCTGCTTGTCGATCTGCACGAAGAGTCTCGATACCTTTCGTTGAGTCATTTTTCCATGCACTTCATCATCAACGACAGTTACTGGTGCCAGTGCACAACATCCAAGGCAGGCCACTCGCTCAATGCTATATCTCCCGTCTTCGCTAGTTTCACCTGGTTGAATTCCCAATCTCTCCGTTGTTGCTGAAAGGAGTCTCTCTCCACCTTGAACGAAACATGCAGTTCCCATGCACATCTTCACTTGGTGTTTTCCAGGTGGTGTGAATCTGAAATTCTTGTAGAAGGTAGCTACGCCATAGACGTCTTGCTCGCTGAGATGCATTTCCTCCGCAAGCTTCTGAACGGCTTCTTGAGGGATGTAACCCAGACGCAGCTGAATCTTTTGTAGAGATGAGATCAGCTCTGAAACAAGGGCTTCTCTAGAAGGCTCGAGCATGATTCCGGCTGCGCTTTTCCTTCCATTAAAAGGATTTGGAATGGGAATATTGAAAATGTTAGGGAGAGCTCAGAATGCAAAACAAGCTGGATGAGTCAATCTCCTGTATCTCATAGGTTGCTGATGCCTCTTCTGAGAATCGCTTGAAGTCTTCTTTTGAAACAGTAGTCGCTTTAAACCCGTCCTTGCAGACGATTGTTCCATCTTTTGTCCTTGCCCAATCTATCTCCCCTAGGAGACCTTCATTTGCTTGAAGCTTGAACCACTCGAGCCTTTCTTTCCAGATCTTTTCTGAATATGTAGAGAATATACACATTCCTCCACTTCTTGCGATTCGCAGACTTTCTTTGAATAGGACCACTGGGTCCACCTTGAATGCAGAAATCCCATTCTGGATACAAATCACAACATCGACTGAATTGTCCCTTATTGCCGTAGTTCCTGCATTCATCTGAAGATACTGAATCCCTGCATATGTAGAATGCCTTTTCCATGCATATTGAAGGCTCTCAAATGCAGTGTCAATTCCAATAACATTGGGTGATACCTTAAGCAGCTCTGGGAATATTCTTCCATATCCACATCCCAATTCCAAAAGCAGGTCAGATGGTTTCAGTTTGCTCACTACATAGTCAATCTCAGCCTCAAGGTATTGAATAATACGAGGTGGGGCAATTTCATAACATCTTTCCAAGTTTAGTGCAGAGAGTTTTTCGGTGTAATAACTAGTCATCTCAGCTTCGGATTCTGGTATTACTTGAGTTCGAATGAATCTTGCGAATATTCCTTCAAGAAGTGAATTGATATAGGGGCGCAGACTGTTCTAGGATGAGAGTGAGTAATAATGGACACAAACCCCATCTCCACTGAAGACATGCGAATTCTCGAGCTGAATGCAGAGTATCTTGGAGTTACTCATAGCACACTCATGCTCAATGCTGGACGAGAGGTAGCGAGAGTCATAACTGATACCTACGATGTTAAGGAAAAACACGTGGTCATTCTCTGCGGACTTGGTGGAAATGGTGGGGATGGGATTGTCGCTGCTCGGTATCTCGACGAGATAGGCGCAGATGTTGATGTGTTTCTCCTCGGTCCTGAAATCAAGATTAAGAATACTGATACTCTGGCGAATTGGGAGATTCTGAAAAATCTCCTTGGAATAACAAGTCTAGAGTTAGTCACTGAAACAGATGTCAAATCATGCAAAGCTATCGGTGATGCAGATGTTCTCGTTGACGGGATTATGGGTTTTGGTCTCAGGTCAAAACTAAGAGAACCTCTTCTCACTGCTGTGAAGATGATCAACAAGTCATCAGCAGCCAAGTACTCCATTGACATTCCAAGTGGTATTGATTCTGAAACCGGTAAAGTACATGGGGTTGCTGTCAAAGCTGATCACACCATAGCCCTACATGCTCCTAAGGTCGGAATGACAAAGAATCCTGAATATGCTGGAAAAGTACACGTGGTTTCGATTGGAATACCAAAGGAAACTTCTTTCATCGTTGGTCCAGGGGATCTTAGACGTTTTGATCAACCTCGCCCTCTCTATTCTAGGAAAGGTGATTTTGGTAAGATCCTTATCGTGGGCGGAAGTGATGTTTACTCAGGAGCTCCAGCTCTTTCTGGAATGGCAGCATTACGTACAGGAGCAGATCTTGTTAGTATCCTTGCTCCAGAACCTGTCGTTCCTGCTATACGAGCATATAGTCCAAACCTTATGGTGGCAAGCCTAGGCACTCAGATACTTACATCTGAATCAATAGACCAAGTATTAGACTATGCTTCTCAAAATGATGTCGTAGCCCTCGGTCCTGGACTAGGGGTCGATCAACAGACCCGACTTGCAGTCCTGACCATCGTTGAGCAACTTATGAAGAAAAAGAACTCTCTTGTAATCGATGCAGATGGTCTCAAAGCGATAGCAGCGTCAAGTATTCTGCTTGATCCTGAAAGGTGTGTACTCACTCCTCATTGGGGAGAGCTTGAGATTCTAATGGGTCAAAAACTGGGTGATGCACTTTCTTTGCAGAACCGGATTGACCAAGCCCGATCATGTGCAAGAAAATACAACTCAGTTATTCTTCTCAAAGGTCCTGTTGATGTAATTGCTCATCCTGAAGGCATGTTCAAGCTCAATCGAGAGGGTGCACCTGCAATGACTGTAGGCGGCACAGGCGATGTTCTTACTGGAATCACAGCGGGACTCCTTGGTCAACATGGAACTGCGTTTCAGGTTGCAACTGCTGCAGCATTCATCAGTGGTAATGCTGGAGAACTTGCATTCGATCAACGTGGGGACCATATAGTAGCAACAGATTGCATCGAGAACATCCATCGTGTATTTGACCAGTGGTAGGACAACATATCCTACTACTTGATGATTGGCATCTGTTCCAGTAAATGCCTCGCTAATTCTTTGTTTTCTTCATTCACTGGAATCCAAACTATCCCCACATCTGGCTGACCATAGAGGACTGCAGACCCATTCGGAGCAAGAAGAACAGCAGGAAATCCCATAAGATCCTCTTCACCATCCACTATGACCAACGACTTCTTTGAATCATGGATTGCAGTATCAATCACCGACCATGCTTCTGGGTAGATTACTGCCGCAGGATTGTAGAACATGTATTCCTTCGCAGATGAAAACTCCTCTCCATATGGTCCTCTCTTCGTAATACCATCAACAATCATCACATCTGGTGTAAAACCCTCTCTCAGTATCGTGTGTGAGGTCACATCTCCAACAGCTACAACCACAGTAGGTGATTCTATTTTGATTCGTTCAACAACAGACTTCTCTGGTGGTCCTGCCTTTGAGTTGTATACCTCTCCCTTTGGTGTCTTTAATCCCGATCTACCTTCAATCTGAAGTAATCTGGGTGGTTCACTAGTACCACGTAGGCGACGACCTTGCCGGTCGACCTCTCCAAGTCTGATCTTTGCTGACGATAGTTTGTCTCCGTCATTTGTTCGAACAGGTTTCAAGAATTCTATATGATCTTTCACACCAAGCTTCTTCTTTCTCTTCGCAAGAGCTCCTGATTTGATCTCAGTACAACACGGTCCTTCGTACATGAGGAAGGTTGTGTCACCTTTGATTGCCATTAAGTCATCAATCTTTGTGACAGCTCTTGTTTCAATCACATCACTCAATCCAATCTCGCTGACGTACTTCTCCAATTTCATCAGACGATAATCGACTGGTTGAATCAAGGCTGCTAGCTCGAGACCTGAACCGACAAGTTCACCTGCAGTCACACATGCTCTTGGCTCTGCCATCTCTGCAAGTCTGTCGATCATCACCTTGTGTCCGAGATGAAGACGATCGAATAGGTTCAAAGCCCAAGTTCCAGCCATTAATTTCTCACACGCGTCTTTCAACAATTAGAACACTTAATATCATCGAATGACTCTATTCAGGTATCAAACTGACAAGTGGAAAAGGTGAGAATTCTAGCAACAGCGGATGTTCATAGCCCGAGATTTCTGGATGAGTTCAAAGGAAGTCTTTCCTCACATGAGCCGCCAGATGTGTTTTTGTTTGCAGGGGACATGATTAATCGCGGAAGTGCAGTGGAATATGGTAGTATACTAGATATTTTAGAGGACTCTCTTGGAGATTCATTTCCTGTAATTGGTTGTTTTGGAAATGAGGAGTACAGTGAGGTCCGAAAGGAAATTGTGTCCATCGTTGGTGATAGAATGCTCTTTCTTGATGAGAAGTCAACCATCGTCGAATCAGATGGTCTCAAGATTGGTATTGTAGGTACACAAGGGTCTCTGGACAAGGCTACTAGTTGGCAACGAAGGAATATTCCTAGTGTGAAGGGTGTATTTGAGAGGCGAGCAAGAAGAGCTGAGTCTCTCTTGAAGAAGATGGACAAAAAGGTCGATCATACGATACTCCTGATGCACTACAGTCCCTGCCTTGAAACCTGCGAGGGGGAGGATGATAGAGCATTCTCTTGGCTTGGAAGCAGGAAGTTCTACAAGATTGTGATGAAGCAACAACCTGATCTTGTAGTCCACGGTCATGTCCATAACTCAACTCGTCATGAAGCAAAGATTGGGAATACAGTTGTTCGGAATGTTTCACTTCCTGCTGTAGGTTCAATTGCAGCATTAGATCTCTGGAATTGAGAGCAGTGATTATTGCGGCTGTTGCAGATGTTCATAGTCCTCGATATTTTGTCGAGTTTGTAACATCACTTGGCAAGTTTTCCCAACCAGATCTTTTTCTTCTGGCTGGAGATATTATAAATCGAGGAAGTGTTGAGGAATATCCCATTGTAGTAGATGCTATTGATCGTTTCTTCGGAGAAATTCCCATTGTTGCCTGTTTTGGTAATGAGGAATATGCTGAATCTAGAGACGAAATCACCTCTCTCGTTGGAAATAGAGTCCACTTTCTTGATGCCTCCACAGCTACGTTGAATTTGGCAGGGAACCGACTCGGAATCGTCGGAGCTTCTGCACTCCTCGAGAGTTCTGATGATATTTCAGATATTAGGACCTTCTTTGAGAATCGTGCAAATAGGATTACAAAACTACTCAGACAAGTCCACAGAGAATCCCGAAATGTTATACTTCTGATGCACTACAGTCCATTGGAAGAAGATAATCATTCGTTCTCTTGGTGGGTCGCAAGAGCAATCAAGAATGTAGAACCAAATATCATCGTACATGGACATGTGCATAGTCCATTTGAATTGGAACTGCTGATAGGGTCAACCACGGTACACAACGTAGCCCTGCCAGCAGTCGGTTCAATTACTGAACTATTTCTTTAAGATTAGTCGTCGTGGCCAGTGACTTTCATGGTCGGCTCAAACTTGTACCCGTATACAATGACTCCGCTCTCACCAAATTCCTTTATTTTACGGAAGCAGGCACGGACACGCATTCCTATCTTGACATCCTCGGGATCAACATTCACTATCTGGGCTGTGAGTCTGGTTCCCTCATCAAGTTCAACCTGAGCAACAACATAGGGGATCTGTCGCTTGAAGTCATCAGGAGCTTGACGAACAACAGTGAACGAGTAGATTGAGCCAAGACCCTTGAATTGGTAATCAACGAGTTGCCCCTTCCTCCTGCATTTTGGGCACACTGGTCTTGGAGGGAAGTAATGTGTTTTACAGGTCTTGCATTGGTTGCCTTGGATGTTGTAAATTGACCTGATTCGTCTCCAGACTTGTGCTACTCCTTGTTCTGCCATTTCATATCATCTCCCTAGAATGTGCACAATAGATGTTGCACCGGTGCCTCCAATGTTCACAGCAAGTCCTTTCTCTGCACCGTCAACCTGACGCTTGTCAGCTTCTCCACGTAGCTGCAGAGCCAGTTCGACGATCTGAGCCACTCCAGTAGCTCCAATCGGATGTCCTCTAGCTTTCAACCCGCCAGATGTGTTGACTGGGAACTTGCCTCCTATCTCTGTGATTCCCTCTTCGAGAGCCTTTCCGCCCTCACCTTTCTTGGCGATGCCAACATCCTCAGTGAGTATGATCTCTCCAATTGAGAAGCTGTCATGAAGCTCGAACACATCAATGTCCTTCAGCTCCAGCTTAGCTTCCTTCAGAGCACTTCTTGTTGAAGTAGCCACTGCATTCATTGTCGTAATCGAATCTCTATCGTGAAGTGCAAGTGTATCACCTCTCTGTTCAGAAGATTCAATCCATACAGGGGTGTCCGAATACTTCTTGGCCATCTCTTCATTACATACAACCAGTCCTGCAGCACCATCAGTGACTGGAGCTGAGTGAAGTATTCTCAACGGATCAGCAAGAAGTCCTGACTTCATCACGACCTCGATTGGCACCGCTCTCTGGAACTGGGCCCATTCATTATGTTCTGCGTTTGCGTGGTTCTTAACAGTCGGTAATGCCAGTTGTTCCTCGGTAGTACCAAATTCCATCATATGACGTCGTGCCATAAAAGCGTAAAGTGCAGGAAATGTTGCTCCGAACATTCCTTCATTCTCCCAGTCGGAAGCCACAGATATCGTGTTCATCGCTTCTGTCTGGTTCACATCACTCATCTTTTCTGTACCCAAAACGAGCATGAGTTTGTGCTCTCCTGACTTCACAGCCATGTAAGCTTGTCGAACGGCAGCTCCTCCGCTTGCGCAGGCAGCCTCGACACTGTATGCAGCCATATCGCCAAGACCACCCAAGTCCGCGGCTTGTGCTCCCAAATGCTCCTGTCCTGTAAATCGTCCAGCACTCATGTTCCCAATGACAACACCGTCAATGTCACTACCCTTAACACCCGAGTCGAAGATTGCGTACATCCCCGCCTCAAGAGTGATATCTGGGAGGTTCTGTTCCCAGAGCTCACCAAATTTACACATTCCCACTCCAATAATTGCTACCCTGTTACTCATCTTAATACCTCCTACAGTGCCTTGATCTTCTTGCGATACTTTGCATATGTCACATAGTCGACGTAGGTTTTCCTCTCTATGTAGTCATCTACTGTTGGGACCTCTCCTCGACGGTCTTCAATTGCATCCTCGACTGTTATTGAGAATGCATCGCTCCCGGCTCCGGATCCATATGCAACCATGAATATTTTCGAGCCTGGTTTAGCAATGTCCAGAATCCTCGCCAGTCCGATCATTGCTGAGCCAGAGTATGTGTTTCCAATCTGACGAACAACCAGACTGTCCTCTAGCTTCTCTGGTGGAACCTTCAACTGTGCTCCCATAGCTATCGGGAACTTTCCGTTGGGCATGTGGAAACAGAAGTAGTCATAATCATCGACGGTCGTTCCAGTCTTCTTGAAAAGGGACTTTGCCCCCTCTCCAACGTGTCTGAAGTACGCTGGTTCGCCAGTAAACCTGGCTCCATGGCTTGGAAAGTCTTCGCCTTCTCGTCTCCAGAAGTCAGGAGTGTCAGTTGTGAAGGACACTGTTTCTTCAATTGTAGCAATCGTATTTTTTAATCCAATCAGATATGCTGCTCCACCTGCTGCTGCTGAATACTCCAGTGCATCTCCAGGTCTACCCTGAGCGGTGTCTGAACCGATTGCAAGTCCAATCTTTATCATCTTAGACAGTGTCAGACCCATTGTTGTCTGCATTGCTGCAGTTCCAGCTTTACAGGCGAACTCATAGTCTGCACAAGTCATGTCGTATGAACAACCTATTGCTTCTGCAACAATTGTACCTGTTGGTTTGACAGCATAGGGGTGTGACTCTGAGCCTACATAGACAGCTCCTATATCTATGGGATCGATGTCCGCTCTCTTGACAGCATTCCGAGCTGCTTCCACTGAGATGGTTGCTACATCTTCATCTGGTCCTGGTACGGATTTCTCAAAAACCCCAAGTCCCTTTCCGATTTTTCCGGTCTTATCGCCCCACACTTCTGCGATGTCCGTTGTTTTGATACGATATCTTGGAATATATACACCGTATCCGATAATCCCGACTTTGTCTTTCGTCAGTTTTTATACCTCCAATCTTACACACAGGCGATATGGCCCATATTCTCCTGTGTTCAAAGTATAATGTTCTCCTAATATAAATTCGTTAAACGTCGAACTGTACTACGTTGAAATACGTTAGTCAACAGCCTGAGGTCAAGCCCCATATGAAGCTTGCTGTCAGACCCATAGAGTTGAACGGCTTTCACCGTTGGTCACCACGGAGCTTTGAAGGTTGTCGACTATATATGCCTAGTGACTTGACACTGATATCCGTTGATACTCTGATAGGAAATTGACGAATTTACCTCATGCTGTGTGAATTAATACTATAAGGATACACACGAAGATAGTCGCGGTGTTCAACGTGTCAGACACTCCTCGAACCAAGATCCGAGAAGTCATAATGACAACTCAAAAGACGGCAGCTGAGCTTCTTCATGAGCTTAATATCAGTGACGACCACGTTATTCTTGTGAATGGAAAGCAGGTGGATCTTGACTTCCAACTGAAAGAGAGTGACAAGGTTGTGATTCTACCCAAGATTGCGGGTGGGTAAACGACCAACTCTTTCTATCAGTCTTTGTGTTGGCTTCATGTCCATGACCAGTTGTTGTATGGGTTTGCGAGCTCCTGGAATACCAATCTCTGAGGCAATTGTGTGAATCACCTTTATTGTAAGTATAGACATTTCCTTCTTGTTGAGGTCTTTGGCATCCTCAACATACTTCTTGACTGCATTCCGTAGCATCTTGGTTGAACCAGAGCTAAACTGAGTTGCACGTTTCTGTGCATTGGCAATCTCTTCTGGGACTCCAAACCATTTTGCCACCTCCCTGAATATGATTTTCCTGCTTGGCTCTGCTGAGGGATCAAGTAAGTACTCTATCGGAATTGCGAAAGCCAGATTACAAAATCCAGCGTCGAGAAACGGAAACAAAGAGTTAATGCCATGATATGCGATTGCCTTCTCATCTCGGACAATGTTATTCTCGTGTGTAACTGAAAAGTCACTCCAGAGTTCCTCCTCCACTTTCTCAGCTCCGCTCTCAATCAACGATTTCTCATATCTTGCATAACCAGCAAAGAGCTCATCAGGTCCCTGCCCTGAGAGAAGGATCTTGATTCCCTCATCCCTTGCCCATCTTGCTGCAAGAAAGAATGGAATTGATATTTCCACATCCATACGTCTTGTTGTTTCAATTGCATAGATGACCTCAGGTAGGATGTTCCAAACCGTTTCCTCATCAAATGGGACAATCGTGTGATCAAAGCGAGCTCCAGAATAGAGAGTGGCTGATAGTCTATGAGCTGCTCGTTTGGTTATCTTGGTATCTATGGACTCAGGGGCTGTAACAGATATTAAGCGAGTACCCTTAAGCCCTGCAACTGATTTCACACGCATAGCAAGAAGTGAACTGTCAACTCCTCCTGAGAATAACACACCACATATCCGTAGTTTGAGTCGGAGTGGGATTATACTTCTCAGACTCCCGGATAGGTTATCTAGTATGAAACTCCGTTCTGTTTGACTCTCATGAAGAGTAAAGGACTCTATATCGTCTTCCTCCCAGTATTCTGGAGGTTTTGAATGAGCTGTCATCATCTGTGCAAGTTCTATCTCAGTACGTTTGTATTCTGGGGGTCTAATATCAGACACCTTCGAAATAGTTACAGGATTGAATTTTCTCTCAGATCGTATGTAGGACTGTATCTTTTCGAACTCCCAAGTTCCATCTTCAGATACTGTCAACACTGTTCCAGGATTGAAAATCTTCGGTTTTTCTTCTGTAATTTCCCAGATCCCTTTCTTCTCTGATGAAAGTGCTATTCCATATTCCAACTCTGCATAGTAGAGTGGTCTAGCTCCATCCACTGACCTGAAGACTCTGATCTGATTGTCTTCAGTAATACCTACCGCGTTAATCATCTGTGTAGCAAAAATGTCTGACCGTTGGTCCCGAGAATCTAGTATTCTAAGAACTTCCGCAGGAAGGAATGTAGTAAACTCATGGCACTTGTCAATAAGGATGTGTTTCACAAAGCGATCATCAAACTTGTTCTTGAAAATGAACGGTGACTCAGAAAGAAGACCGAAACGAATCATTCCTGCTGGTAGTTTTTCACTGAATATTGATAGTGGTCCTCTGTGTGAGAGGCGCTTAGTCATTCGGTTGAAAATCTTACGTGATGAACGAGTATCGATTTGATTTGAACGGGAGAAGAGGCCTACAATACCCGGCATTGTATTCAAGTCTTTACTTCTTCTAACATGACTTGCTTGACACCAGTGATTCCCTGTAGTTTCGAATGCAGTGCCTTGACTTCTACATTCAGCTGCTCAGGTGTGAAATAGCACTCGTAAAAGCACTCGTCAGCTGCTTGACAAATACCGCTAGTGAAAAGAATGTCCTCGAGTGATACTTCCATGAATGCTTCAGTCAACTCTTCTAGGAAGGTCTTGCTGAGTTTTTCGATTACAAGCCTGAGATACATCACCTTGTCGCTGTGGACAGGATAGAGTTTGACGTTGCCATCCTTAACGACAAGAATCACCAGTCCAAAATTATGGCCGATTTTATCAACGAATTCAGCTGGCAGAGTGATGGAGTCTCCTTTCTCTATCTTCAAAACTCGCGCCTGCGTCATGTCACCCTTACTCAATCGTATCTGCCTCCGGACAGTCACTTGCCATGAATGCTTGTAATGATTATATCTCTTGTGGGAGCGTCAATCTTCCTAGCTTCTCCGTCGAAACCAGCTGCGAATCCTCGCCAGAGCTTCAGATTCTGGTTTCTCAACGACTCGAAGTGACCAACTAGGCTCTGCTGTAATGGAATATTCAAGAAAAGCCACCTCTCCTTCAGAACGAATCTTCTCCATTTCCTGAAGTTGAGTGGTCAACCATGCTTTCTTTGAGACAGGCATTCTCGATGTAGCCAGATCGAAGAGTTCTGGATGAAGATCAAAAATCAGAGCCTGCTCTTTCATGTACTCAAGAACCCCATATTGGAGTGATTGACTTATTTTTTCCCTGTCTGTGAAGAAAGATGCTGCTACTGACATGTTTGGATATTTTTCTGGTATGTTCAATGCAAATTTGAAGGAATTAGTGAATTTAGAGAGATGTGTCGCAGCGTCTAGAAAAAGGATGGTTTCTGGTTTTCCTTCGTACGTATCAACCGACATATCCACCACCGTATCTGCTACCGGTTCTTCTTTATCAATTAATGTTTGAATCAGCTGATCTGTCACTGGTGGTAAGTCATCTTCATCAATTTCTTCTATTGACTCGTAGGAGAGAGCCTCACTCTCCCATTCTTGCTCTTTCTCCTTCTTCTTGACTTCCTCTTCATCCTTCTTGGGCCTCCTGTGATGAGGTATATATCCAATTTCTTCAACTAGGTGCTGCAATATTAGCGGCAGGAATAGGTCATAAAGAGTTCCTCTGGTTTCAAGGATAATTAGCACTGGCTTAAAGGATGCAACAGCCTCGACAAGTCCGGAATTGAAATCATCTGATGCATCAAAGAAGAGTTTGAGATTGTCTTCTGAATAGCCCTTCTCTACTCTTTCTGACCATTCAGCATAGACTTCTTTGTATTCCTGCTTTCGTCGATCTTTTATCATGTTCACGAACTTGCCCAGATATCTGACTCCACGTGAAACCGCTGTTACTGGACTTACGAAGACCGTCATCATACCTACAGCTTCACCAGCGTATTTGCTTGCCTCAGTATCTCGAATCTTCCCCAACACCTCTTCTGTTAGAGAAGGTGGTCCAAGTTTCTCTACAAGAACCTCAATCATTCCCTCAAAGTTTTCAAATGCAGCATCTCCTGGACCAATTTTCTCTCCAATGGGAGATGCATCAGACAAGACCTCTGCGAAGACATTGGGTCTTTTTACAAGCCAATTGAGAGGAATCTTGAGAGACTGAAAATCGTGCAACCATGTTCTATCTGAGTCCTTTGAGCCAAAATAGAACTTAGAGGAGTCGGGAAAGAGACCATTGAAAATCTCCATGAATTGATCAAAACCAGGTTTTGTGCTCAGCCCCATCTCATCCTTTTCCATTGCATCAACAACCAAAACAAGACCTGCCTCCTTGCCCTTTGCCAATTTTGCCATTGTAAGCATAACTTGTTTTGGTGATAGGTACAGGAGGTCACTTTCTGCAAAAGGTGCATCATAGAATGAGAATATTCCCAACCGTCTCCATACTCTTCTAGATAGCATAGTATTTGCTAAATGTGAGAACCACTCGTATCCTCTCTTGTATCTTGGAATGGATTCTTCTTCTATATCGACATTGGGCATGCTAAACACCTTGGGATCACATTCCGTTGACCCTCTAGGCCATTAGCAATGCTAATGTGATAAAGATATTGCCCGATTAGTCCATTCTCAGTGCATAGAATGCAACTACTGCAGCAACGAGCACTATACCTATGACAACAATGATTCTCCAATCGTACGTTGCTGGACCCCCTTCGTTTGGATCCGGCAAGGAGGATAGTAAACTAAGGGCGCGTCCTGGTGAATCCATGTTTAGAATCTGACAAGCATATCCTGCATAGAGAAGAGATCCCTCACTGAATCCTGGACTGTTCGCCCAACTTCCGTCAAGCGCTTGACATTTTATGACGAAGTTCTCCAAAGCCGATATGTTAACGCCAGATATTGCATTCATTGTTTCAAGAGCACTCATTGCATAGAATGTGCTCACAAGATTAGGTGCATCGGTTGCATTACCCTCTTCAAATCCACCGATATACTCCGGGTATGGATAGTCCAAGATTTGTCTCTCACGCAACCAGTTCTGAACACTAGAAGCGCTTGGAACAGAAGACAGTGGGTCAATAGCTTCGTAGGCTAGGACTGCTGCAGCTGTGGCTGTCACACTGGACCCACTTGAATCAGGACTAAGTTTGTAATAGCCTCCATCTCTACAAGTTTCAATCCATGCTAGAACTGCTGTTTCATTCACATAGGTGTCCCAAATGTGTTCCAGAGGATAAATGTCTTCGATGATTCTAAAGGATACTACAGCACGGAATGTTGAGATGAGTTCTGCGTCTGCCCCTGGAATGAAACCATATCCACCGTCTTCTGACAAAGTTGAATTGATCCATAGCGCACTCGCAGTGGCGTTGATATCGTAGTCGTTTACTCCAGGAATGTCATTAAATCTGGGATCTTTCAACATTTCCCACAAGAGTAGTCCATTGAAATTGACATCTCCTACTACATCGGCTAGGAGATAGTTACTGAACCCTCCGTAGTTAGTATCATCTTCGTTAGACAGAAATTGATGGTCTTCAACAAAATCGAGCACATCAGTGATGGCAATTGGCGGGGGTCTCTGTGAAAGTGAACCAAATTCGTTCATTATACTGAGTGCACCATATGTGGGGTTGATTCTGGTGACTCCATCAAAAGGCAGAAAGTAGCCTCCCCTTACTGTGTCGTAATGATTTGTCATGTACGAACTCAAAATATCATATCGACTTGCAGCTGCTACTGGTTGAGCAGTAGAAGCTACAAGAACCAATGTAAACGCAAGAGCGATTGCTACGAATTTGACCTTCTTCATGGATACATCACGGTCAATCTGGATGTCACTGAGGTATTAGCTCAGCGCTTTTAGGTTCGGGCTGAGGTGTGGATATTAAGGTTTCCCCATAACAAGAGACGTACTAGCAAAAGGATGTCAGGCATACCCGATAGGTCCTCGTTGCATTTGCCGGATGTAGGAATATGCTGAATCAGCAGAAATTGCACCGTGCCCCACAGCTACAGCTATCTGTTTCATTGACTCAACAACATCGCCAGCTGCAAACACTCCTGGAATGTTTGTGGCCTGTTTAGCGTTGACTAGAATCTCACCACGCTTATTGGTTTCAACTCCAATACTCTTTGCAAGACTACTTTCAGGGTTGGATCCTAGTGCTACGAACGCCCCTTCTACAGCTAGTGATTTGACTTCGCCAGTCTTGACATTCTCTATGACAAGTTCGTTGACCAAATCTTCACCCTTTATCTCTTTGACAATTGTATCCCATAGAATCTCAACGCTTGAGTTGAATATATAGTCTTGAATGATCTTCTCTGCTCTCAGCTCATCTCGTCTGTGTATGAGGTAGACCTTGTTTACTACCTCTGCCAGATAGAGAGCCTCAGTGACTGCGGTATTGCCTCCTCCAACAACAGCTACAGTCTTGTCACGAAATAATGGTCCGTCGCACGTTGCACAATAGGATACACCTCGACCAGTCAGCAGCTCCTCACCGGGAACACCTAGGTGTTTGTGGCCTCCGCCAGTTGCGAAGATGATTGCCTTTGCACGATACACTCCTCTTCGAGTATCAAGAAGAAAATCGCCGTCCTCACCTTCTCTCTCGACGCTCTTCACCTCAGTGATCTCTCTGATGAAAGCCCCACATTTCTTGACCTGTTCTTTCATCTTGTTTGCCAGTTCGAGACCTACAATGAATGTATATCCGGGATAGTTCTCAATGCCAGGACTTGTTGCCTGTGCTCCACCTAGGACCTTCGATTCAAGTAGTAATGTCTTGAGACCAAAACGTGCTCCGTAGATGGCGGCAGTCATCCCAGCTGGACCACCACCGATGACAATCAATTCCCAGTCAAGGTCTTCAGTCACGTCAAGTTCTCCAATAGTCTATCCCATTCATAATCTGTCGTGAAATTGGGCTTAATCTTTCTTTCCTGTGTGGAAATCAAGACCGAGAAGCTTCATCTCACTCGAGGTTATGTTCGTTTCTGGTGTGATTTCCACTCTTTCAACGGGTCTGAGGAGGTCGCTTAATCTACTAAACGTAACCTCTCGAATCGGCAAGTTTCCTCGTACCATGAGATATGATGCTTTTCTGAACTTTTCAGGATCATAGCTGAACACATGACCTGGTCCAACAACTAACACTACATCTACTGACGCTAGTTTGTCCCATGGCCAAGCTGCATCATTGAAACCTTCAATCACTACTACATCAGATAAGTTCTCGATGACATTGAATGATTCAGAAACATATCTCTCAAAGTTAATTTGTTCAAACTCCCGTACCGCTTCGAAACTGTTGACTTCTAGGATGGCAGCTCCTCTTGTCAGCTTGCCTACTTCCTCGAGATTGATTATCAGCTGGTCAGCTTCGACTAATTTCTGTGCCAGCAAAACAGTCGTATCGACTCTAGAGCCGCTAGGCTTGCTGAACCGCTCCATTGTTAGTATGGAACTCGACCCTGATAGACCAAGGGTGTTGGGAAGCGTCTGGAGGGGTCTCTCAATCCTCAATGGTACGAAGAGACTGTGGACCGGATTTGCCAGTTCGATAGGGCTCTTTGAATTAAACGCACTTCTAACTCGCGTAGCATCCTTTGAAACCAGTTGTCCTTTCTCCAGGCAGTTTTTAGTATGTTCGTAGTTGAACCAGTAGTTGTGTCCACTCATTGGTTTGAAGTATTCAACAGTCTGACCATCTCCTGAGTATGCGCTGACTAGTTTCTTGGCAAGCTCGGTCTTCCCACTATCAAAGCTATTCATTCCTACGAGCAGGACCCTCTTGGTCAATTCATCAACCTCGTTGAAAAAGAGAAGAGTGGAGCCTTGCGGCTCCAAGTTTCATTGTTCGAAAGCTACATCATACCGGGCATTCCGCCCATGCCACCCATTCCGCCACCCATTCCACCGGCACCCGGTGGTGGAGCTGCAGTTGCCTTGGCTGCGATGACGTCGTCAATGCGCAAGATCATCTGGGCTGCTTCAGCTGCAGAACGGATTGCTTGACTCTTGACTCTGGCTGGCTCAATGACGCCTGCCTTCATCATGTCAACGGATTTGCCCTTCATCACATCGACACCGAACCAGATACCAGTCGCTTTTGAGTGGTCCTTATTCAAGTCTGCGATGAGATCAATGGGGTCGTGTCCACCGTTCTCTGTGAGGGTCTTTGGTATGATCCGAAGCGCCTCAGCAAATGCTTCAATAGCTAGCTGCTCACGACCGCCTACCTTGTTTGCATATGATTCTAGTTGCCTAGCAATCTCGAGCTCAGTTGAGCCACCACCAGCAACATAGGTTCCGTCTTCAACAACATTTCTGACAACACAGAGTGCATCGTGAAGTGCACGGTCAGCCTCATCAACAACGTGCTCAGTTCCACCGCGGATCACAATGGATACTGCCTTTGGATCCTTGCAGTCCTTGACGTAGACGAGCTTGTCGTCGCCAATCTTGACCTCTTCGACAGTACCAGCAACGCCAAGATAACCGCCATTCAACTCATCAAGGTTGGTTGCTATCTTTCCGCCAGTTGCCTTGCTGAGCTTCTCGAGTGTGCTCTTCTTTGCCCTTCGGATGGCCATAATTCCTTTCTTGGCCAAGAAATGCTGAGCCACATCATCGATTCCCTTCTGACAGACGAGAACGTTTGCTCCAGTTGCCACGATCTTGTCGACCATGTCAGTGAGCATCCTCTGCTCTTCGTCTAGGAATGCCTTGATCTGCTCAGGTCTGTCAATCTTTATCTCAGCATCGAACTCGGTCTTTTCGACCTCGATAGCCGCGTTGACTAGAGCAATCTTTGCACCTTCGATCCTCTTTGGCATTGAAGCATGTACAATCTCTTTGTCGATGACCATTCCCTTGACAAGTTCAGTCTCAGTCAGACTCTTACCTTGCTTCTTGATGATCTCGATCATCTCGATGTCAGCTCTGACACGACCATCGACTTCCTCTGTGATCTGCAGTACAGAGTCGACAGCAAGCTTGGCAAAGTGATCCTTGGAACCACTAATTGACTTGCTGTTCATGGAGGTGGTCGCAATACCAGTTAGGATTTTCTTGTCTCTTCCCTCCATTGATACTGCAATTCCCTTCAGAATGTCAGTAGCCTTCTCAGCAGCTTTCTGATAACCTCCGACAATGATAGTCGGATGAATCTTCTTCTCCAACAACTCCTGTGCTCTCTTAAGGAGCTCTCCAGCAATCACAACGGATGTGGTTGTACCATCGCCGGTCTCCTGATCTTGGCTCTTAGCCACCTCAACGAGCATCTTTGCTGCTGGGTGCTGTACGTCGATCTCCTTCAGAATTGATGCACCATCGTTTGTGATAGTGACATCTCCTAGGCTATCAACGAGCATCTTATCCATCCCTCGAGGACCCAGTGTGGACTTTACTGCGTCTGAGATGACGATACCAGCCATGATGTTGTTGGCTTGTGCGGACTTGCCGCGTGTTCTTGAAGTACCCTCCTTCAGAATCAGGATGGGTGTTCCAGACATTTGTGCCATTTTCGTTTCCCCAAATTTGGTATGACAGTCCCACGTTCACGTAGTGTTCCTGTCCATTATGAAAAGTGTACAAGCACTTCGTGCTGTACAGCCTGATT
>JBHLRZ010000004.1:46372-155439 GCA_048882045.1 Candidatus Thorarchaeota archaeon
CCAGGTATAATCGCCATGATTATGTTTCCACTTACTCTATTGAACATCATCTATGCATTCATGACCATATTTTTCGACTACTTTCTTTACATGTGGTTTGTTATTCCAGCTATTATTCTGAACATACTGTTTGGTGTCTGGTTTGTCAGGTATTATCAGGCAAAGAGCTCTAAGGACAGCGCGCTAATGTGGGGGATATCGAGTGTAATGTTGCCTACACTCATTCATCTCTTTGTTTCTACCTATCTTTTCCGTTTAACCCATGTCCTCGTAATTATTTTCCCCTTTCCACTGCAATTCTTAGCTGGTCTTGCCATTCTTCGAAAAATAGAAGGTCCAGAAGTAATCTCCCCCTGGTCTGGGATGCGACTCGATCTGTCTTGGTGGAAGTGGGGACATCCCACAAAGAAGAGTGACTGGGATCCACTCAGTGCAACGAAGAAATCTCAAGGAAGCGAGGATTGGCTTGAGGAGTAATCTGCATTTCCCTGGATTGGAACTAGAACGATCCGTATCCAGTAAGCCTCAAATACCATAGATAAACCAGTCTGTCAATCCATCCAATGGTGGTGTAATACATGTGGTATGTATGCACTTTTTGCAAGGTCTATGTCTATGACACCAAAGCAGGTGATGAGAAGACCAGCCTCGCTCCCAACACTAATTTGAATGATATTCCAGATGATTGGCGGTGCCCAATCTGTGGTAAACCAAAGAGCCATCTGCAGGAAATCACTGAGGAAGAATTCAATCAGAAGAGCGGTAAGTCTCAGGAGCTAGTCGCTAAGCGAAAAGGTGAACCTGAGAAGAAGACACTCGATTACTATCGAAGTATTGCTCGAGAGATGCTGGTTGGACTCTGTTCTGAGAACAAGGTATGTGATGGTCATCCGGATCGAACCTGTATGGGTCAGAATTATGGTGCTCCTATCGGATTTGGAGGTGCTGGTCAGGGTACGACTTTTCACGCCAATTTTCTGGCCCTAAAAGCATACAAGTTCAAGATGACTGTCGTGAAGGATCACTTTGAGCCTGACACAAGGTCGACTCTTTTTGGTCATGACATAGTAGCACCTGTGATGAACTCGAGCATCTCTGGTGTGAAGGCAAGCATGAACGACGTGATCCCCGAAGAGGACTTCTATAGGGG
Organism: Candidatus Thorarchaeota archaeon; assembly: GCA_048882045.1. Lineage (GTDB taxonomy): Archaea > Asgardarchaeota > Thorarchaeia > Thorarchaeales > Thorarchaeaceae > SMTZ1-45. The sequence continues at coordinate 47,523 of JBHLRZ010000004.1, forward strand.
CTTGCTGAGGGGCTCACAGAGGTTTGGAGCGATAGGTCTCGTAGGTAACACAGCTGCTGTTCCAGACACTCTTGGAATTGAGATGGTCAGAGAAAACGGTGGACATGGAATAGCTGTGTTCAAACCTCAGTCTCAAGAACGATTGTTCGAGCTGTTCGAGATTGCAGAGGAGAGTAATGCAATAGCAATTGGTGTTGATCTTGATGGGTGCGGATCCACCATCTGGGCGGCAAAAGGAAAACCAGTCTTCCGAAAGAACGAAACAGAGCTGAAGGAACTTGTTGATTGCACAGGCAAACCAGTCTTCTTCAAGGGGATCATGAGTGTTGAGGATGCTCTCAAAGTCCGTGATGCAGGAGCCGCTGCAGTCTATGTTTCCAACCATGGTGGACGTGTACTCGACTCTGGGCAAGGTGTCGGCGAAGTCCTACCTGATATCGCTAGTGCATGTGGGGACAAGATGGCAATTATGGCCGACGGAGCTGTTCGTACTGGCTTTGATGTACTCAAGGTAATAGCATTGGGTGCGGATGCAGCCTTCATTGGTAGACCTCTCGCAAGGATGTCATTAGCTGGTGGAGCAGAAGCTGTAGAGATGTATCTAAACTATGTGAAGAGTGACCTTCGTAGAGCAATGATCATGACCGGGTGCAATACAATCAAAGATGCCACAATGGACATCTTGGTGAACGCATAAAACAACATCAACGCATCTTGCCATGAAGCAAAGATGATAAGTAGAAGCCATCAGGTTTGAGTATTCAGAATCTAGGACAAATGAGAGGAATTTTAGTTGGACATCACATTCAATATTGGTGGAGAGGCTGGCCAAGGTATCGACACGATTGGAGACCTCCTTACTCAGGTCTTCGTTGAAGCTGGTTTCTACACATTTACAATCAAAGACTTCGAATCTCGAATAAGAGGAGGATACAACTTCACTCAGGTACGTGTGAGTGATCGACCTGTTCATGCTCCTGTGGATTACATAGACGTCATCGTTGCACTCTCGCGTGACGCAGTTACTGGACAACGTGACAAGCTTGTAGAGGAGGGTGTAATCATCTTCGATGACACCATTGAGTTCGATGACCTTGAAGCATGTCACTTCTCAGCACCACTCGAAAAGACTGCTAAGGATGTCGGAGGCAACATCCGAATGATGAATGCTGCGGCGCTGGGAGCAATTCTGGCTGTCATCAAGTTTCCATTCAAGTTGGCTGAGGAGGTTCTCTCTGCTATTTTTGGAAGAAAGGGAGAGAAGATAGTGAAAGGGAATGTCGCAGTAGCAAAAGCACTCTATGACCTTACTATGGAAACATTCACTGGAAAATGCCGTTACAATTTGGATACTCTTGAAAGAGGACCTAGTAAGGACAGACTACTACTGACAGGTAATCGTGCACTCGCTCTTGGTGCAATGGCTGCTAATCTGAAATGGATCTCTTCGTATCCAATGAGTCCCTCTACTTCCCTGTTCATGGACGTTGTTTCCTACTCACGTGACCTGAAAATTGGAGCATTACAGACAGAGGATGAGATTGCTTCTCTCTGCATGGCCATCGGAGCTTCATATGCTGGAGCTCGTTCTATGGTGACCACATCTGGAGGCGGTTTCTCACTGATGGTCGAAGGTGTTGGATTTGCCGCTATGGCTGAGATACCAATAGTCATCTACAATGCACAGAGACCCGGACCAAGCACTGGTCTACCTACACGCACAGAGCAGGCTGATCTCTTCTTCATGGCATTTGCAAGTCAAGGAGAATTCCCGAGAATACTACTAGCACCAAAAGACCCCATCGAAGCATTCGACGTCGCAACACGTGCGTTCAATCTTGCAGAAAAGTTCCAGATTCCTGTAATGATTCTGGGAGACCAGTACTTTGCAGACTCTAGTATGAATATTCCTCGAATTGATGTGTCGGATGTCAAGGTAGACCGAGGAAAACTAGCAAAGAAAGGTCCTGATTCTGAATACAAACGTTATCTCCTAACTCCTGATGGAATTTCTCCCCGAGCATTCCCTGGTGACGAGGGTAAGATTGTTGTTTCAGCGAGCAATGTCCATCGTGAGGACGGTCATATTACTGAGGATGCTGATGTAAGGAACAAGATGGTCACCAAGTTTATGAACAAGATTCCTGCAATCATGGAATCATTGAATCCACCTGAGCTTTATGGCGATGAAGCTGCTGACTATACGATTCTGACTTGGGGTTCAACATGGGGGGCTGCAAATGAAGCCATGTACATGTTGAAGGACGCAGGTGTGTCGATTAATCATCTTCATTTCTGTGACATCTACCCACTACGAACTGACAAACTCAGTAAAGTCCTTAGTAGTTCAAAACAGATCATCTCAGTGGAGCAGAATGTAACTTCTCAGTTTGCCCAGCTTGTCAAGATGGCTACGGGAATTACTGTTGATCACCACGTCAACAAGTATGACGGGAGACCTATGACAGCAAGATGGATTGTTAATGAGATACAGGAGGCTGGTATCAAATGACAACTCCAGAGCAACTCGTAGAACCACAGAAGGTTACCTGGTGTACAGGTTGTGGAAATTTTGGTATCTTGGCTGCTCTGAAGAAGGCTGTCGTGGATTTGGACTTCCCAGTCCACAATCTTGTGATATCCTCTGGCATCGGTTGTTCGGGGAAAATTCCTCACTATATAGGAGGTCTAAACAGCATCCACGCAATACATGGACGACCAATTCCAGTTGCCACAGGTATCCACATGGCGAACAAGGACCTGAAGGTCGTTGTCCATGCAGGTGATGGTGACACTCTTGGTGAAGGTCTTGGCCACTTTGTTCATGCCGCAAGAAGGAACGTCAATCTAGCTGTGTTCATCCATAACAATGGGGTCATGGGGTTGACCAAGGGTCAATTCTCACCTGCTGCACCACGAGGCTATGTTTCCAATACATCGCCTCCGCCTCCAGGATCCCCAATGGAACCCGCGAATCCGGTTGCGCAAGCTATTGAAGGAGGTGCTACATTTGTTGCTCGTGGATTCTCTGGTGATCAAAAAGCTCTGGTGAAGCTAATGGTACAAGCTGTCAAACATAGAGGCTTTGCAGTTGTTGACATCCTCCAGCCATGCCAGACATGGAATCGTCAATTGACCTGGAAGTTCTACAACGAAAACACCTACTCATTGCAGGACAACGGTCATGATGTATCAGACCGAATGGCAGCTCTTGAAAAAGCACTGATGATTAAAGACAAGATTCCAATCGGTGTCTTCTATCAGATTGAATCTACAGACCTCGCTGCAGGGATAGCTTTGCCAGAAGACGTACCTCTAAAGGACCACACTACGAATCTTAAGGATATCCAAAAGATAATTGACGACCTATTGATTTAGTTAAAGAGTCGAAACTCTTGGAGGAACGTTGCATTGGAAAAAACTAGACGAGAGAAGGATGCCATTGGTGAACTAGATGTACCTGCAGATGCTTACTGGGGTATAAATACTCAAAGAGCAATAATGAACTTTCAGATCAGCGGAAGGACATTCTCTCCAGAGTTCATCCATGCACTTGCTATGGTGAAGAAAGCTTGCTTGATTGCTAACAAGGCTGAGAAGCTCATTTCGCAAGAAATCTTCGATGCCCTAGAAACAGCATTCGATGAGGTACTCGAAGACCAGTTTTCGGACCAGTTCCCAATCGATGTCTTTCAGACTGGTTCAGGCACTCAGACAAACATGAACATGAACGAAGTCTTGGCCAACCGAGCGAACGAGATTCTGGGTCATCACAAGGGAACTAATTTTCCAGTGCATCCAAACAACACTGTCAACATGTCACAATCCAGCAACGACGTGATCCCCTCAGCAATGCATATCGCGACCCTCCAAATGTTCAAGTCTCATCTTCTTCCAGCAGTACTTGAGCTGCGGAAAACTCTTCATGAAAAGATAGAAGAGTTTGAGGGAATTGTCAAGGTTGGACGGACTCATCTGCAGGATGCAGTTCCAATTCCACTTTCCACTGAGTTTTCTGTCTATCTGACTCAAATCGAAACCTCAATCTTAAAGGACCTCACAACAGCTATGGAAATATTAGATATGCTCCCAATTGGAGGAACTGCACTCGGGACAGGTCTGAATGCTCCCAAAGACTTTGCCAAGCGTGTTGTTAAAGAACTAGGCAAAATGATTGGGTTCAGGTCTCTAAAAGTCAACCCGGTCAAAGCTGAGGGAATATCATCTCACCACGCGCTTGTCCGAGCAAGTGCAGCTCTTCGAGGTATAGCTCTGACCTGCATGAAGATGGCCAACGACATCCGATGGATGGGGAGTGGACCGCGAGCAGGTCTTGGTGAACTTATACTACCTGCGAATGAACCAGGCTCTTCTATTATGCCAGGGAAGGTAAATCCAACTCAGTCCGAGGCTCTGATACAGGTATGCTTGCAAGTGATTGGAAATGATGCGACCATAACAGGTGCAGAAGGCTATGGTAGTATTCTGGACCTTAATGTGGCAAAACCTGTCATGATTGTCAATCTCCTCGATTCTATCCGTCTTTTGTCGAATGGTATCGATTCGTTCAGAAAGAATTGCCTGGAAGGTCTCAGGGCCAATGAGGAACAGATCCGAAAGCAGCTTGACCGCAGTCTAATGGTTGTTACAAGACTTTCTCCAATAATTGGGTATGATAAAGCTTCAGAGATTGCAAAGAATGCTTATGAAACAGGGAAGACAATCCGAGATGTAGTGATCGAATCTGGAATTGAATTTGATGGGGACCTTGACGAAATCCTTGATCCATCAAAGATGGTCTGATTATGCCACACAGATTTAAACGGAAGTAGGCATCAGGTACACTACGAGGTGAGTTACGATTACTACTTTCGACCATGATGTTCTTGTTGTCGGAGCAGGATTGTCAGGACTGAGAGTCGCCATCGAATTGGCGGATAAATTCGATGTTGCAGTTCTGTCAAAGGTCCATCCCCTGAGGTCTCACTCAGTCGCTGCACAAGGTGGAATAAATGCATCCTTAGGCGAAGAGGACTCATGGGAATCTCATGCGTTTGACACTGTGAAAGGATCTGATTATCTCGGAGATCAGGATGTAATTGAGATACTCGCAAAAGAGGCTCCACGTGCAGTCATTGAGAACGAGAGATGGGGCACAGCGTTCTCAAGAACAGAAGATGGGAAAATTGCTCAGAGACCGTTCGGTGGTGCAGCCTATCCTCGGACATGTTATGCAGCTGATCGGACTGGGCACAATCTGCTCCATACTACCTTCGAGCAAGTTCTCAAACGCGGAATCAAGTTCTACAACGAATGGTTTGCCACCTCTATTGCAAAGTCGGATGATTGCATCTGTGGTCTCACCGCACTGGAGATTGCAACTGGAGAGGTTCATGGTTTCACAGCGAAGGCGGTGGTCATTGCCACTGGTGGTTTTGGCCGAGTCTATGCTCATTCAACAAACGCTCTAATCAACACCGGGGACGGATGCGCTCTGGCACTCAGGGTCGGTGCTCCTTTGAAAGATATGGAGTTCGTCCAGTTTCATCCGACCTGCCTGCACGGTTCCAGCATCTTGATGAGCGAAGGCGCAAGAGGTGAAGGTGGTTACCTCATTAATGCAGAGGGGCATCGTTTCATGGACAAGTATGCTCCAGAGAAGATGGAACTGGCTCCAAGAGATATCGTGGCTCGAGCAATCAGAACTGAGATCTTGGAAGGTCGTGGATTTGAGGACGAGTATGTCCACCTTGACCTGACTCACCTCGGGAAAGAGAAAATAATGGAGCGTCTTCCGGGAATTCGAGAGATTTCTATCTACTTCGCTGGTGTTGACCCCATCAATGAACCTATTCCTGTTAAACCAGCACAACATTACTCAATGGGCGGTATTCATACTGACAAACATGGAAGGACTTCTATCTCTGGACTGTATGCTGTTGGTGAAGCAGCTTGTATGAGCGTTCACGGAGCCAACAGATTGGGCGGCAACTCACTTCTTGAAACACTGGTGTTTGGAAGGGTCATCGGTGAAAATGTTGGAGAATTCGTAAAATCAGCAAAGGCTCCTGACAAGTCATGTGTTGAACAAGAAGCATTTGATATGCGAGAAAGACTCCAAGCTTTGTTGCTACACGAAGGTGGAGATTCGCCGGCAGACATTCGTGAAACTATGGGTCAGACTATGGATGTTCTCGTGGGCGTCTACCGAAAATCCAAAGGTCTTGAAGCAGCTCTCAAGATGATACGAGAGTTGAAGGGACGCTTCGAGAATGTCAGCGTTGGTCGAAGTGATGATAAGTTCAACTTCGCGCTCATCCGGACCTTGGAACTTGAGAACATGTTAGATCTGGCTGAGACCATCACTATGGGTGCCCTCATGAGGAGAGAAAGTAGAGGCGCCCACTGGAGACTGGACTATCCAGAACGTGATGATGAGAATTTCTTGAAACATTCGTTGTTTACCAAAGTGGAGGACCACATCAAGACCGAGCTGATAGATGTGAACCTCGGAATGTTTGAAGTGAAGGAGAGGACCTACTGATGATGTTCAGAATTGCTCGAAGCAGAAATGGTGGTTCCATCACTCATTATGACCTCTACAAGGTTGATGTCAAAAAGGGCATGACAGTCCTCGATGCACTCTTTCAGATTCAAGATAGAATGGATGCATCCCTTTCATTCCGCTATTCCTGTAGAGGTGCTGTCTGTGGAAGTTGTTCCATGCTCATCAACAAAGAACCAAGGTTGGCATGTCGGACTCAGGTGTCTGAGGTGAAGAGTAACGACATGAAGCTCAAACCATTCCCAGCTCTCTTGGAATCACCGACAGGGTGGAACTCAAATGATGAAGCACTGATTGAACCACTGCCCAACATGCCGATATTGAAGGACCTTGTTGTTGACATGACTAAGTTCTATGATGTACTAGAATCTATGAAGTTATGGAGTGACACTGAGGATGGCGATAATCCTCGTTCACAGAGTCCAGAAGACAGAAAGAAGATTGAGAAGTTGGTCAATTGTATTCTCTGCGCTCTATGCTATGGTTCTTGCCCAGTCAATGCTGAGAATGAGGAGTATGTTGGTCCTGCAGCATTGGCAAAGGCTTGGAGGTTCCATGAAGACTCGCGGAGTCCTGAACCTGAGAGGTTCTTGGAGGTGGCGAAACAGTCTGAAGGTGCGCCTCTCTGCAATCTCATAATGAACTGTGTGAAAGCATGTCCTAAGGGTGTCGCTCCTGGAGGGGCAATCAGGAAGATCAAGAATGGATAATCATTCTGGACTAATCATCAAAAACGAATCTACTTGGTCGTGCAATGAAATCGTGGCTAGCATAATGAAGGAGAGAGGGTCGATTACAAAGGATATTCCATTCTTATATGAGAAAGTTCGAGGTGACCTAGGACACTCACTGACAGCCTTTTTTTTCCCAAGGACTAGTTCTATACTTTGAGCAAACAAGTTATATCTCTTCGAGCTTCCAACGAAGACAGGTGGCGGGATGAGCACTTACTCTAGCAGAACGTGGAGATGGTTTGGGACACGTGTCCCTCTATTATCAAGAGGAGTCCTTTCCTTATTGATACTCTTTGTAGCACTACCCCTCTCAGGTGTTGTCTATTACATGATGGGAGTAGCTCTTTACTCTTCAAGTTGGTATGTTGCCCTCCTCCTTATTCTCCCAGTGGGTGTTGTAAGTTACCTTTTATTCATCCAGTTTCTATACATGCGATACAAGAATCCTCCAGCTAACCCAGATTTTCTGCGTATGATTGGAGATGTCCTCCAGAAGATACTGGTTCCAACACGTGTTCAGGTCTGGGTCCGTGAGAGTCCTCATCCCTATATTGTAGTGACGTACAATCCAATGTTTGATGCAGTCATTGTTTCAGAACCGATGATCCAGCTCATGTTGGAGCGACCTCAGGCTGGTGAAGTCCTTCTCGCTTTTCATCTAGCCCGGATTCCAAGGAGTCGGTGGCTCGGTGATTTTGGAGGTTCGCTCATTCTTCTGGCTATCTTTACATATCCTTTAGCATTAATACTAGGTCCACTTTATATTTCAATAATGAGTATGATTTCCTATATGGGCATTTTAGCCCTCATCTCTCTCCTCCCTCTTCTCATTTATATTATAATCCCGGTTCTACCTGCTCTAATTATTAAAGGTGCCTTCTGGAGGCATGAACCTGCTTTCGTCAGGATTGAAGAAGTGTATGGAATGCATCCTCAGGTAGCAAAGGTCGAGGTCGAAAGAGGAACTCCATTGAGTGAGGAAGAAACACGGGCAGTACTGTGGGGTGTCAGAGAATGGGAGATAAAGAAACGAAGTGGTCGCAGATGGGGGATAAGTGTCATCATTGCATTCGTTTCACTCATTCTCCTTTTCCAATTGATATGGACTTTGATATGGTCTTGGTATCCATACGGTATTCCATCATATTACGTGGCCAATATCTTCTACCTCCCGGTCGTTGTAGCAGCAGCCTTAAGCGGCATCGCATATCTATTTCTTAGAAGATGGGACAAGAAAGCAATGGGAGAAGTGTTCGAAGAAGTCACAGATTCACATGAGCCTATCTGGATGGACTAAATTGACTATCGAAAAGGAATGGTGATCTTCCTGTCAGTCTTTCCTTCATTGTAGCAATTGCAGTGTCTGAAGAATCACAGAGCACCCACCGACGATTTTTTGCAATGGCTGCAACACCTGTTGTTCCTGAACCAGCAAAGAAGTCTGCTACAAGATCTCCGGTTTCTGAAGCTGACTCTAGGACCCGTTTCAATAGAGCTTCTGGTTTTTGAGTGAGAAATCCTGTGTTTTCCTTTGAAATGCCTTGGACTGGAGGGATGTCAATCCAGAGGTCAGACACAAGGACACCTGGGACATCAGAGAGGTATTGCTTCTTTGTGTATCGACCATGCTTGCTTGTATAGATCAGACCCTGGTCCCACCATCCATCAAGGATTTCTTTACGATATAGGTATGGAGCCATTCGTCCTCTCCACTCAAACTGTTTCCGTCCCTCTGTTCTCTGGATGCCTTGTGCCTCGATCTCAATGAGTCGGAATTTTCCTCTCTCGTCATTGTAGCTATAGGGCTTTTTGGATTTCTCATCATGCTTCCGATAAATTTGATTTGTTTCGAACTGCGAAGCGTCAGCTGCATAGAGGAGGATCACATCATGCTGACTACCAAATCCTCTGCTTTGTGCTTTTGGACTGTTTGTTCTCTTCCAGACTATCTCGTTGACAAAATTCGAATAACCAAAGATCTCATCGAGTATCAGTTTGACATAGTGAGATACATGCCAGTCAAGGTGGACCCATAATGACCCGTCCTCTCTTAGAAGCGGTTTCATTGCTTCTAGTCTTACCCGCATGAACTCAAGGTATTCCTCAAGACCGCCCTCCCACTTGTCGCTGTACGCATTCTGTTCCTTCAGAACGCCTGCTGACTTTCTATCTCCAACAGTCCGATTTTTAATGGTGTAGTCAGTGCCAGAAAAGAAGGGTGGGTCAATATAGATCAAGCGAACCTGTCCTTCAAGCACATCCTGATACTTTTTGATAGCCTCAAGACAGTCCCCGTGCAGAAGCAGGTTTTGCCAATCCTTCATAACAAGTGATAATGTGGTTCCTCCTTAAGAGGCCTTTGAGGACCTTGGAGTATGAATGAGTGGTTGGAACTGTGAAACCTACATCTCCATATCGTCGATGACCTCTTCCCCAGGTTGCATGGCTTCAGCCTCTTCCCTGGCTATTCCAATCTTGATGAGTCGGACTAGGTAACCAGCAATACGGTTTCGCACTGTCTTAGTCTTGACATCAGTGAGCTGCTCAACTAACCTTTTGTTGGTTTCAAAATCATCTGTGAATGTGTCGGGGTAAAGAGCCAAAAGATTCTTCGCCGCGTTTTTGATGTATCGTGGTCTTACGCTACCCAATTATAACTCACCGAGTTGTCTTTGATTGTCGGTGTCCGCCAGACTGAGTTTATAAAAGATGTGGTGAGTCTCTAGAATTGAGGGTGCAACTGTGCTTTATGAGACTTTGACCCAAGCCTACAACGACATTGAGAAAACAGCTGGTACTCTGGACAAGATCGAGTTGTTCTCAGAACTTCTCTCGAAGGCGAATCCAGATGAGGTAGGACTCATCATTGCTCTTACGATGGGGAAGCTTCATCCTGACTGGAAGAGTCAGCCTGAGATTGGAATTGCTGAGAAAACTGCTGTTCAGGTAGTTGCATCTGCAGCTTCAGTTTCAGAAAGGGATGTCCAGAAGATACTCCTCAAGACCGGAGACATCGGGAGTACAGCAGAGGAGCTATTGCAGGAGAGTGCTCAATCAACATTGTTCTCAGAGGATGTGACGATTTCTTTCGTCTATGAAACGTTAGACCAGACCTCAAAGATCTCTGGATCTGGGAGCAACAAGATGAAGATAGCGACCCTAGTTGGCCTTCTGACCGATGCTAATCCTATTGAGGCTCGATACATCCTTCGAACGGTGACAGGCTCTCTCAGGCTTGGTCTTGGAGATATGGGAATTATTGACGCACTTGCTACAGCCTTTACTGGAAGTCGAGACGCTCGAGGTGAAATCGAGAATGCCTTTAATGTATGCAGTGACTTGAGTCACGTTGCTTCTGTTCTGGCGAAGGATGGAATAGATGCTGTAAAGGCCATCAAGACTGAAGTAGGAGTCCCCATTCGAATGATGGCAGCCAAGAAGCTGTCAACTCCTGAAGAAATCATTGAGAAAGCTGGTGGCAAAGCTCTCGTCGAGAATAAGTATGATGGGGAACGTGTTCAAGTCCATAAGAACGGTGATGAAGTCATTCTGTTCTCTCGAAGACAGGAGATAATCACTAGTCAATACCCTGATGTAGTTGAACTTGTAAGGGAGCATATTCAAGCCCAGACGAGTGTTTTGGAGGGAGAATGCGTTGCTATAGACCCTGAAACAGGAAGGATGAAACCGTTTCAGGAACTGATGCGACGGCGACGCAAGACGGATATTGAAACGACACAAGAGGAAGTTCCTGTTTCAATCTTCTTCTTCGACATTCTTTACAATGATGGAGAAGATGTCACCTCATTGCCCATGCTCAAGAGACGTGAGCTTATGGAGAAGATTATCAAAACAAGTGACAGAGTGAATCTGACAACTGCAGAACTGACGGATGACCCTGAACGACTTCAAGAGATATTCGAGGATGCAATTGGGACAGGTCACGAAGGTGTGATTGCCAAAGCAGTCCACAAGGATGCCACATATCAGGCAGGTTCTAGGAGCTGGCTTTGGATCAAGCTGAAGGCATCCTACACCGAGGGTCTCGCTGACTCTCTTGACCTTGTACTTGTTGGAGCCTTTCATGGTCGTGGGAAACGGGCTGGACTCTATGGTGCATTCCTGGCTTCAGTCTACGATCCTAATAATGGGACATTCCCGACTGTTTGCAAGATAGGTACAGGATTTTCTGACGACATGCTTGTCGAGTTCAAAGAACGTCTCGATGAGTACAAAATCAAAGTCCGTCATTCTAAGGTCATCTCTGAAATGGAGGCTGACGTGTGGTTCGAACCGCTGAAGGTCATCGAGGTTCTCGGTGATGAGATTACGAAGAGTCAAGCACATCCCGCAGCAAGGAACTACCTCAAGGACAGTGGTCTTGCGATCCGCTTTCCACGCTTTACTGGCAACTGGCGCGATGACAAGAGTCCAGAACAGGCAACGTCAGTTGATGACCTTATTGAAGCCTTTGAATTGCAGAGGGGAGAGAACCAATAGGATCATTCCGACAGTTTTACATGCATCTTGTTTCGTGGGAATTCAGTACATGGAGGAATTCTATGCATAGTGTACGAGTAAAAGACCAAAGGATGCATTTCAGTGCATCACACTTTCTCAAAAGTGAAGATGATATAGAAAACCTTCATGGCCACAACTACATCCTGACTGTCAAACTCACAGGTCCTCTGAATGAAGATGGAATGGTCTACGACTTCCGAGAGGTCAAGTCGAAATCTCTAGAAATCTGCGCGACCTTAGACCACAAGGTTCTCCTTCCAGGAAAGTCTGAAACAATCAAGGTAACCAAGTCCGAGGAATTCATAGAGGTATTCGTGGGTGAGAAACGGTATGTCTTCCCTGAGGAGGACTGCGTGGTAATTCCAACAATCGCCACATCTACCGAGCTGCTTGCTCAACACATCTCTGAGCTTCTCGATTTTCCAGAGAAGTTCACAGTGAAGGTCTGTGTTAGTGAGAGTGAAGGCAAGACTGGCTGCTATAGACGTAAATGACAATCCTGACAAACGAGAGGCGTAAAACGTGGTCATTGACACTCAAAATGAAGAACCAAAACACAGAATCCAACTAAGCAAGGTGGGAGTGAAGAACCTCAAGACCTTCATGATTACTGAACGAAGCGGTCTAAGACATCACATCCTGCCAAAAGTTGACATCACAATTGACCTCCCAGCGGACCTAAAGGGGGTTCATATGTCCCGACTTGTTGAGTCGATGACCGAGGAACTGAGTGACCAATTCCGAGTACACTCATCCATTGAGCATATCCAGATGCGGATTCTTGAAGGTCTCCTGAAGAAGCACAGTTTCAAGCGTGGCGAGGTCAAGTTTGAATTTGAGTTTGGCTATGAAAGTCGCACTCCTGTATCCAGAAAAAGAACTTGGGAAGTGTGTGATGTCGTCGCGATAACAACAATGGAACAAGGAAAACCGTTCCTGCATGATATTGAGATCAGAGTCATAGGCAACACTGCCTGTCCTCACTGCATGGCAAACAATGATGGTCTTACACACATCCAACGAGCCTATGGAAAATTGAGAGTTGTGGGCGAAGTGGATGAAATTCCAAACTATGGGACTATGATAGAGATAATTGAGAAATCCTTCTCAAGCAAAACATATTCTCTTCTGAAACTTGAAGACGAGGTGCATGTTACAAAAGAGATGCACGACAACCCGCTGCTTGTCGAAGATGTCTGTCGGAACATTCTCCAGCATGCTAGAGAGATGTATCAAGACCGCGATCTAGAGATGTTTGCAGAAGCACACTCCATGGAGAGTATTCATAAACATGATGTGATAGCCCAAGGCAGGATTGTTTCCAATGGTGAATAGCCACTAATAGCAATTATCCGAAGTAACATTATATTGGATATTTTGGTCTACTACAATAGCACGAATGGATGTTATTGGATGTGGATTAGCAAGGTTCAGTGCTTGAGTGTATTTCTTATGTTCCTCATAGTACTGCCCGCAGTAGCTATACTAGGACCGCTCTCCATAGAAAGAGTCCAATCCACTGAAGATCCTAAATCATTAGTTTCTCAAGAAAGTGAAATACAGGTTTCTCCAGACCAAGCCTTGCAGGATGTCGGGTCACTTTCAGAAACATTCGAGTCTATACCTTCATCTGGAGAGATCGATCCAATTCCTATTGAACAGACAGGATACTCGGTGACTGGCAATGTATCAGCCCGAACAGACACAATGCAAAACACAGCGAATTCCTTAGAGATTGATTCGCTTCATGACTGGGTTGCCAGCGAGACAAACGCTACGGTGACAAACCTCAAGAGGCTTTATATCGTCAATGGGTCTCTTGACGAGGGTCTTCCAGGAGTAAATGTAAATCCTAATGGCTCTGTTTCATCATATCCCTATGGATGGACCTCTGACAGCTACTCTTCTGACGCGAACACAATTCAGAGGAGCGAGTATATTCAAGGACAGAACAGCTTCGTTGGTCTTGAGAATGAAGGCGATCCTACAGGTACAGGTGCAAACACAAGGTTTCAACATGGCATCAATACCAGAATTAGCTGGGCTCAGACGATTGATAACCGACCCTATACTGAAGATTTTGTTTTCAGCCTTCGATTTCTCTATCTTAATGGACCATTGGATAGCTCCCTAGGTGATAGTATTTCTCTAGAGGTTTGGATGAATGGCACTCGATATTGGAACCAGAGTCTGGCACAAGTTGGCTCTAGAGATATTTGGTATTCATCTGGTGTTGTGAACATCAGTCTAGCTGGAGCACCTAATACTTTCGAATTTGATGTTCGTCTAGCAATAAATACAGCTCTGGATCTTTATCCGACGGAATATGGTTTTCTTGATTCAAATTATCTTACGGTACTGATTGACGATATTGATCTTATCGGGCAAACACCTCCAACATCTGAACAAGTGAATATGATATTTAATGCAGGAGGTGCAAGTGCGGCTGTCACTGATTCAATAGGTTATGGAACTTGTATCATCTCAAATAGCTCATATTGGTCTAGTTCAAGTCTTCAGATCTCATTTGACTCCAACTCAACCATTAGTTTCGATTATAATGTAAAATTGTTGAATCATCGGTTCATCTATTCGAGCTCAACAACGGACACTTTAGACCTTGGAGTAGCCTATGAAATCGAATCCGGCAATAGTGGCAATCTTGAGATTTACACCTATCTTGGATACTCTGGTATCTATGAGGACCTAGTACTGAAAATCTTCCATCCAAGTGATTGGGAAAATTTCACGGTGTATGATCCCTTCTTGAGCGATGTATCATCTAGCTGCACCTTTAGTAGCAATGTTCTGACTATCCCCGAGTTTCTCCTTGATCGTCTAGGATGGTGGAAAGTCGCGTGCGATACGCCAAACTATGCATATTCCGCTGAAGTAGAAAGATATGATGCAGGAATCCCAGCTTGGACAAATGAGAGTATCTTCCATAGTTTTGATTCAGCACGTCTTTCAGTATCCATAGGAACTGCTTTCGAAACTCCTGTCATATCAGATCCTGTCAACTATACATGGGCATTTCCAAATAGCACTGTTTGGTCAGAATCATCATCATCTGGAGGACTTGGTTTAGCTAGCAGTTCACCCGTAATCTTCGGCCAAACAAACACGACCGCAGGAATTTGGGTAGTCTGTTATTTATGGTCGAATGGAACTGAGCTGGCATATCATTGCTACAAATTTGCATTACATCATACGGCAGAATTGCAACTTGTTTTCTCAGATAGTCTATCCACTGTAGTAGGTCAACCAGTAACAGTGGTGTTAAGGTTCTTTGATAATGAAACAGGTAAATATCTCGTGAATGATGGCGCTTCTATTGTTGGACATTGGGATGGTCCAGATGTATTATTCACAGCAGATATCGTCAACAATTGGTGGCAGGCAGATTTTGAAACCACCTTCGTTGGAGCAGGTGATTTTACGGTCAGCCTTGTTTCCGCAGCACCTTACTATGAAACTGATCTTTATGAGATTACAATCCATTCTCAATTCCTAACCTCTCTAGTTCCGCCGGTAGGTCCCTTGACACCTCTTACATATGGAAGGGAGTATTCCTATGACTTCTTCTACTCAATGTCCTACAATGGTACAGGCATTGAAGGTGCAACTGTGGAGATAACAGAGGAAGGATCTGAGTGGGCTACAGTATCTGATGTCGGTGGTGGTCATTACAACCTTACACTAATTCCATTAGCCTCTCGTGACTATAGTATTCGGATCAGATTCTCTAAAGTCGGGTTTGAGAACCAGACTCATGTTCTCTCATTCTTGGTCAATGATGTTCATATTGAGGTTGATTCGATATCTGCACTTTCTGGACCTGAATATGCACCTCTCACAATTAATGTGCATATAGTTGAGTCGGACACTCGGAATCCAGTCACTGGGGCAAATGTGACATTAGCGGTATTTCTCCCTGGTGATTACCTTGTTCACGATACTACGATGAATGAGACAACCCCGGGTACATACTCTACCACAATCATAATGTTTGATTCCACATCTGGACCTTATACTGTAAAGATATCTGTTGATAAAGAAAATCACGAGTTGATTCAGTCTTTCAGCTCAACATTAGTCCCAACATTTGACTTCGCATCACGCATGTTTCGGTATGCAGTAACTTACCCTCGAGAAATTCTGATTCTAGCAATTTTCATCATAGGTGCAGTGGTTGGACAGAGGGTTCGACGAAGAAGACATAGAGAAAGTCGTGCAACTGCATTGGCTTTCAAGAACAGAATCAATGACGCAAACAATATACTCGGATTTTTGGTCCTTCACAAACTCAGTGGTGTGCCCATCTACTCTAAGGTATTCAAAGGTGGCTTTGAGGAAGGAATGATTTCAGCCTTCATCACTGCAATCATGCATTTCCGGGAGGGATTTGAAACAGGTGGCAAATCTGATACATTCACCCTCATTCCTCTATCAGAAGTCATTAGAATCGTACCTACACAGAATCTCATCTGTGCCTTCATAACTGTCACGCCTCCCTCTTTTGAACAAGAGCGCAAAATGATCAGTTACGCCCGTGCTATTGGCATGATGTTCGATGATACTCTCTCTCAACCGAGTGGAGAGGTAATTGATGCAAAGACTAGCAAGACCTTCGAATGGATGCTTGATGATATCCTAGATACGTTACTCATCAGAGACTATCAAAACGGTGTGAAAAAGTATCCCAGACCGCTTCGTTTCATTGAGAAAGCTATTCCAATTGAGGAAAGAGAAGGAAGGTTCAATCTCTACCGACTAGTTCGCTTACTGACCTCGACCACAGATTCTGAATATGTTGTTTACAATAGAGTATTCGAAGCTCTAGAAGGTGAGTATATTCTACCAATCTATCCATATGACAGAAACGATTTAGCGGAATCCGGCTGACACTTCATTTAATGGCTTAGCCGACGATTTTTCATTATATTGATAATACGAATTATAGTTATAACGTGCAAACATGTGGCTTCTTCTCAGACTTGAGGTTAAAGACTTGAAGAGGAGTGGATGCTTATTTGTAGCTGTCATCCTTTTTCTAGTCTGTACTATTAATGCTCCATTTGATTCCAGAGGAGGAACGCTCTCGGAACAATCCGAGTATGAAAGTGTTTCTGCCCTTGAGAAAAATGGGTCCAACATCCTCTCCAACGACCATCAACTCTCAGGAACCCTTAATCCAGTAGTGATTGAACAGAGGGGGAATAGGACCAACCCCGTACTTCATGCGGAAACAGATTCAAAAACAAATGTGAAAACGAATTTGTCAATTGATATTGCAAACAACTGGGTGGGAAGTCGCGCCTCTGTTGAACTTTGGAATCTTGAGCGATTATACGTTGTTAACGGAAGTTTCTCTGAAGGACTTGAGGGTACTAATTCCAATCCATCAGGATCTGTTCCATTCCATCCATTTGGTTGGGATGCAATCAGTGGTAGTCCTGATCCAAATATGGAAATGACGGCTGATTACGTATTACAAGAGGTCTATGTTGGTATCATCGGAGAAAGAGATGGTACAATCCACAAGTATACCAATGGGAGTTATGCCTACTGGATACAGACCGTCAACAATACGCCTTACTTAGAGGATTTCATTCTCAATTTTGATTACAGCTATGAACGAGGTCCGGTTGATAATCCTAATGTGACACTCAGAGTATACATTGATGATAATCTGGTGTGGACCACCACCTCTGTAGGTCTTATTGATAATGAGTGGTACAACACTGGAGATGTCGCAATCAATTTGAATGGTATTGGTGGTCAGTTCAACTTCAAGATTGGATTGTACATTGATGGCAATACGACTCACGACAAAAGGGACATCCAGTTCATTGTTGACAATGTTAAGTTCGTTGGTGAAACACCACCCTCATTTGATGAGGCAGTCATGACCCTAAATATTAGTCTGGATTCTGCTGTAATTACTGGCACAAGTTTTGGAGTGGCAAATATCACAAATGACCCTCCATGGCAAACTGAGAATGTGCTTGTTGAGATATCTTCTGAACTTGGCTATTCATTTGACTACAGAGCTATACTATTGAGCCATCGTTACATCAACTCATCAAGAACTACAACTCTTCTGGAAGATGGAGTCCATTTCACATCTCTTCGCAATGAGAATCCATTGCTTGAGTTCTACACCTTTGTTGGTGTGTTGCCTGACCTAGATGATTTCACATTGATCATAAGCACTCCAACGGACTGGGAGAATGCTACAGTCTATAATGCGTATGGTACTCCAGTCACTGCATCATGTATTGTCAAGCAAGGTAGCATCACCATTCCAAACTCATTACTTTCCACACTAGGATGGTGGGAGGTTCACATGTACTCCCCAAACTACCTTCATACATTGCAGACTCTAAAACTCAATGAACTCTCATCTACCTGGGTTCCAGATTCAGTATTCAGAACCGCAAACATCACAAAGCCTATGGTAACGATTGGTGACGAATCACCAACATCAAGCACTCTTGAGAATGTCAACATAACTTGGTTGACACCAGATGGAGAACCTTGGTTCTCTGAGTTGATGAGTGGTGGGTCAAGTGGTATAATCAATGGCAGTCAATTGGAGTTTGGGCCATTAAACGCAACCGCTGGAAGTTGGAGTGTGTATGTAACTTGGACAAATGGAACTGAACTAGCATATGGTAGTATATCTTTCGAGGTTCATCATGGCACAGCATTGCTTCCACATGAGGAGACTATTGAAACTGAGAGTGGTTTAATCATTTCCAATTTCGTTTATTTCCGGGACTCGGAGAACAACGAATTCATTACAGACCCTACTGCATCGGTCACTGCAAATTGGTCCGCATCAATAATTGCCTTCGTACCTGACCCGATTCAGAATAGGTGGGTAGGAACCTTTGACACATCACTTGTTGGACCTGGTACTCATCTTGTGGTTGTCAATGCCAGTCGACCATTCTTTGACGACATATCTTGCACATTCAATGTGACAATTAACTTTGCAGATAATGAACTCACCATTGATAATCCATCTGGAACGATAGGTATTGACGACACATATCTAGCCACGTTCACCTATTCAGATGCTATTGGAGTTGGTATTCCTGGAGCAAATGTAAGTATTGACTTCACTGGTCCAGCAGGTGGTATCACATGGAGTAAACCAAATGATCTCGGGAGCGGTGACTACTCCATGGAATTTACTGCAGTGCATTCCGGGCAATATGTCATTACGATAACTGCCAATAAGAGCAACTATGAACCGAGCGGAGATGCACTCTTCATCATTGTTCGTGAAAGGACAACATTTCTAAATCTTGAAAACGGAAGTTCTGCAATCATAAGCTATGGTGGTCAATATAGATTAGTAGTTCAATATACGAATGGTACTGGACATGGACTCGATGGAGCAAATGTTATTGTGCATAGTACAAATCCAGAAACTGAAATTGGTTACACGAATTCAACAAATGAAGGAAACGGTTACTACTCATTCACTCTGACACCTCAAGATATCGGGACATGGACCATCGTAATCAAGGCGTCATTACAGGATTATCAAGATAATGTGACTTCTTTCACACTGACTGCAACAGCAATTGCAACACAACTTCGAATTGTTGGTACGTCGTCTCCCTCTTCTGTTGGAGTCGAACATTCGTTTGATCTGCTGGTTTTCTATGAAACTTTTGAGAGTTCTCCTGCAAACATAAGCATGGCTGACATAAGATTGAATTTCACAAGTTTTGGAAGATTAGATTACAGTACCTCTCGCATTTCTCTTGGGTCTGATGGTTACCTTATCACTATCAATGCAAGTCGAATAGGTAGCTACGAATTCACCATCTACATGAATAAGACAGGATATCAGAGCGATTTTGAGTCGTTCACACTCTTTGTTGTAGCCAGAGGAATGAAGGTGATAATGGACGCTCCTGTCTGGACTCGATTGAGTCCTTTGGATATCTCTCTTCAACTACAAGAATCAGATACTAATGATTCAATAACCGGAGCAATCGTAACTTTTTGGCTCATGAAGTCAGGTGGAATCGTGATGGAGGGTAACTTGACTGAGAGCTCACCTGGAGTCTACACTGTTTCATTTCTGCCACAATGGATCGAAGATGCTGGATACTCGATTCGTATCCTCGCGGAAAAGGACAATTTCGGCCTAGATGATGTTTACCAATACCAAGTTCTTCAATATACTCCTCCAGAGATTCTTTGGCAAATTATGGTGGCTGTATATGGTCCTCCAATTGTGGTCGTTGCAGTTGTTGGTGTGGTTTCTTTGTCCGGACGTGTAGTCTACAAGCGAAGGAAAAGAAAAGAGTTTGCCACATTCATAGAAAACCAGCGTCGCTTCAATGATACTGACAATATTATTGGTGTTATTGTCATGCACAAGAAGAGTGGAATCCCAATCTACTCTCGAATAGTGAAAGGAGGATTTGAGGAGGGAATAGTTGCTGCTTTCATATCCGCGGTCACTACTTTCCGAGATGAGTTCGAGATGCTAGATGAGGAATCCATGAGAGTCATCCCCATTTCAGACATCATACGCGCAGTCCAGACTCCCAACCTCATCTGTGCATTCATTACAGTCCGCTCCGCATCCATGGAGCATAACAGGAAAATTGAAGCCTTTTCCAAAGAAACCAGTAAATATCTAGATGACTTCTACATGGAGTCCAAACCACCTTCAACATTGGATCCAAGAATTGCAGAGATAATCAATTATCTGTTTGATGAAACGATGGATGGTGTACTCCTCAAGTATCACAAGCTAGGTGGCAAAAGAATACCAAAACGGTATGAGCCCATTGAGCAAGTCCTGAATGATGAAGAATACCATCATTGTGCAAGACCAGTCAATCTCGCAAGAGCTCTATCAAAATATGGTGTTCCTGAGGCACGCGGATGTACTCTCGTGAGTGAGGCTATTGAGAAAGAACTCATAGTCCTCTGTGATGAGGAAGAATTCCCAGAGTCTGATTTTGACCTGCAGTCATTTCTTAATAAAAGCGCGAAGTCTGAAGAGTAGGTTCTTGAAACCTTCATTGAAGACATCTTGAATTCAATACAACGCAAACATAATTAATAGAACATCAAGACTTAACTTAACTCAGTCTTCCGCTTGATGAGGCATAGGTGATGAGGGACATGAGAAAATTCCCATCTTCAATAATTCTACTCTTAATGCTATCCATTCCAATGATTTGGGTGCCTACCGTACCTGTGGTTTCCACTATCAATTCAAATCGAGATACTAGTGCTACTTCATCACCTCTAGAATTAAATCAAAATGATCAGGACCCATATGAACTACAATCAGCTCCCGTGGATAACCTCCACATTCTCTCTGATGCTGCTCCAGCAGATGGAATTCTCGATCCGCTACAGGTCGAACAATCTGGGTATGTTGCATCAGATAACATCTCGGCACGAACGGATAGCTACCAGAATCTAGATTATGCCCTACCACTTGATGTGGGTCATAGTTGGATTGGAGATGTTGCCGAGGTTTCTTTATGGAACCTTGAGAAACTCTATGTCGTCAACGGAAGCTTTAACCTTGGCACTCCTGGCACAAATGTCAATCCTACCGGTTCTGTGACCTATCACCCGTTGGGGTGGGATTCGAACAGCACAGATACTGCGACATACGATGATGATCTTCAACTTTCGGCATACGATAATACCGGTCGACAATATGTCATGGTTGAAAGCCAAGGGGGAAAGGTGGGTCAGAATGAACATGGACATGTTGCAGGAACCAGAATTGTATGGACTCAGACTGTTCAGAATGCTCCCTATACTGAAGATTTCTTACTCAATTTTGATTACTTCTATTTGAGAGGACCTCTAGACAACGGAGGGGCCCCAATAACCGGTAATTGTAGCCTAAAGATTTGGATAAATGGTGCTCCTGTGTGGAATATGAGTCTTCTAACTGTTGGTCAGAGGGGTGTATGGACTGATGTAGGAGTCATCCCAATCACTGTTACCGGTGCTCCAAGTTCTTTCCTCTTTGAGATTGGTCTTGAAATAGATCAGACTCTTGTTCTAGACAAGCGGGATGATTATGACAATAATGGCATTGATGATGGCATTGGCAACGCTGCCTACATCACAGCGTTCTTAGATGACATCTCGTTCTTGAAGGCAACTCCTCCGACTCCCGACCAAGTGGAACTCCAGTTCACAACTGGAGGATTGACAGCAGATCTAACTGGGTCATCGGGTTCATACAGCGCATCAATTACCAATTCGTCTTATTGGGATGCTACTCCTGTTCTTGTATCTCTGACTTCCAATACGAGTGTGTCCTTTGATTATAAAACTCGCCTCTATGCTCACAGATTTACGGACTCAAATTGGAGGACTGAGGTTTCAAGTCCTGGTGTTGCTTACATTGTTGATCACGGTGTCAGCTCCGATCTGATAATGTACACATATGTTGGATATCTCGGTGACTATGAAGATTCCGAGATGATGATTGTCTTCCCTGATGACTGGGAGAATCTCACTATCTCTGATCCATTCCTGACAGACTTGACCAGTTCATGTACTGTTGGAACTGGTTATCTTATTGTTCCTACTTCAATCATTGATAGTCCCGGATGGTGGCAAGTCAAACTCAAATCTCCCAACTACGCAAAGACACTCAAGACTCAGGTTCTTGATGGCTCTTGGACTGATGAGATGATATTCCGAATCGACGACTCGATCCGAGCTGATATTACTATTGGCACTGACACTCAGACTCTTGGTTTGCTAACCAATGTCAACATAACTTGGTTCAAACCATCTGATACCATCTGGGTTTCTGAAGTTCTTCCTCCCGGAGGGACCTCGGGACAAATCTATAGCACACCTCGAGTCTTGACATCTGGTTCTTCCCCAGCTGGAGCTTGGTGGGTTGAGGTGTACTGGACTAATGGGACAGAGGTGGCATATGATCGGGTCGGTTTCGATGTAGACCACACCTCGAATCTAGTGGGTGATCCTACCGAAATCAGTACTAATGCTGGCCTGACCATTAAAGGACTAGTTCGTTATACTGATGGGGATACAAATGACCCCATACTGGACGCTTCTGCTACTGTGGAAGGAAACTGGTCTGGAAGTGTTGTTACCTTTGTGCCAAATCCTGTTCAAAACTGGTGGGAGGCGGATTTCGATACTACCATCGTTGGAGCTGGGGACTTTGTCATAGTAGTGAATGCTTCGCGGCCTTACTATGATGATGTCAGCTGTCAAATAACTGTTCACTCGATCAATGTGACAAGACTATCATCACCAAATGCACCATGGGCTGCTGCTGAATGGGGAAGTCTTGTTTCATTAACCTTCAATTATGAGTCATATCATTATGCATCCTCCTCATGGGGGCCAGTGAACAACAATTCCGATGTTTCGGTTAATGTCAACTGGACAGCTGGATATTGGTCAGTAACAGAAGACATCGTTCCTGGCATCTACAAAATTGACCTTAACACAAACATTGTTGCAGCTGGTACATGGCTGCTCAATGTTTCATTCAGCAAGCCATATCACGAATCCAAGACTATCTTACTCACTTTGATTCTGTCCCCGATGACTAGTTCACTAACAGTCTTGGGTAATCTGTCTGAAAGAGTAGATATTGAGGAATCAACTTCTGTAAAAGTTCAGTATAGCTTCAGCAATGGAACTCCAATATCTGGTGCGAACGTTATAGTAGGCGATGTATCGCCTGCGAGTGGTTTGAGTCTGACCGTTGTAACTGAGGTTGGAGGCGAACCTGGCAACTATTCTGTGATCCTAACCCCGTATGCCGCTACTGTTTACACAATACGATTTGTGGCGACTGGTGATTACTCTGAACCAGCAAGCACGGTCTTTGTCTTGGTTGTAAATGATGTCGAAACTGCTCTATCGATTTATGGGGATTCGAGCGTGGAGATAGGACTCTCTGAGACTTACAATACGACGTTCCGGTACAACATGATCAACGGTACCGGTGTTGCAAGTGCAGCCATCGACATCGTTTACTCAGGACCCGTTGGAATGCTCAGATGGAACCTTAGTGATTCTGGATTTGGTAACTATAGTATACAGTTGGAAGCATCGCTCCCCGGAACATATCTGATTACGATAGCTGCTTTCAAACAATACCACCAGAGTTCATCGAATTCATTTTTCCTAACGATTAGAAACATTCCGACAAATCTGACTCTACCTGAGGTAAGCGTTGAAATCGGACTTACTGACTCATATGATATGCTCGTTACTTACGAAATGCTAAATGGAACGGGTATTGAGGGAGCTGTAATAGATGTCATTGCCCCAGCTTCTGTAAACTCATTAGTCACTCCATTAGGACTGGGTAGCTATAAAATTGAGTTCGGCTCAACAATGTCTGGATCTTTCCTCGTGACAATAGCAGCATCAAAACAATACCATCAAAGTAGTTCTGAAACCTTTTTCCTCATCGTCCGTGAGATTTCAACTAACATCACCTCCCTCAATGGTACATCTGGTCAAGTCGGATTTGGAAAAAGCTTTGATTTCTTACTAGAATACACGAACTCCTCCGGGTTTGGTCTGGATGGGGCAAATGTGAGCGTTTTCAGTGTCATCCCTGAAATTGGACTGACTTGGGACACGGCCATTCCTCACGGATCTGGTGTCTATTCAATCTTGTTCACGCCAATAGAAGCCAATACATACAATATTGTCATTAATGCATCATATGACAATCATCGAACCCAATTCCTCTCGTTCGTTCTGATAACCACTCCAATAGCCACGACCCTGAGTCTTCTCAATACTAGTGCTTCAATCTCCTTTGACCAGGACTTTACAGTTTACATGTTGTACCAGGATGAGGATAACAACCATTTGGAAAACTCGACAATCACAGTACAGGAGATATCAGGTGTTGAGGTAGCTCCGTTTGAAGAACTAGGTGCTGGGCTATACAGGGTCACAATCAATCCTATAGATCTTGGAATTTTCGATGTGATATTCAAGGCAAGCAAGCCTGGATACCAGAACGATTCTGTGAGCTTCACTCTTGGCTCTACTAGAATTCCTACAAGTCTAAGAATTGCTAGTGGACTTTCGTCAGATTCAGTGAGATTTTCAGAAGACTATCAGTTCACTCTATTCTACGAGCGAACTGACACTGATGTGAATGTTTCTTCAGCAACCATTGATGTCCAAGGCGTTCCAAATAGCGGCTTTTCTTGGTCATATGAAGAATCTGGTGATGGGTATATTGTTACAATCACTCCTGAATATGTGAATACATGGAGATTTACTATTTCAGCACAGCTTGCAGGTTATGCAAGTAGAGAACTTGATTTCATCCTCACAGCAGAACCAATTCAGATTCACGCTGAGATGTTGTCAAATCTGTTTGCTGTTGAGGGTGAGAGCTTCAATATCAGAGTTAATCTAACTGAAGAGGGAACCAACACTCCCGTCACAGGGGCTCTCGTATACTTTAGACTTACACCTGCTGGAATAACGGGTGCAGGAGATCTTCACGAGATGGTGGAAACGGCGACACCTGGAATATATTCAGCATTCTACAGTATTCCACTCTATCTTGACACCACTCAATACACATTGGAAATAAAGGTCAACAAAGACAACTATGAGCTTCCTGGAGAGTACTTTGTCCAGTCCTTTGCGAAGTACAACGACCTGGTGGTTAGGGTAACCCCATTCATATCAGTTGGTGCTGTTTCTCTTATTGGACTTGTCAGTCTAGTGACTGCTATGCGTTTTAGGTCAAAGAGACGAAAAGCTCAGATGGATATTGATCTGGCAAACAAACGTCGTTTTGATGATGCTGACAACATCATCGGCGTGATTGTCATGCACAAGACTAGTGGTATACCAATCTACTCCCGAATAGTCAAGGGAGGATTTGAAGAGGGGATAGTTGCAGCTTTCATCTCTGCAGTGACATCTTTCCGAGAAGAGTTTGATGCGATTGAGGTCGAGTCAATGACCGTAATCCCGATTTCTGACATTATCCGTGCAGTCCAGACACGAAATCTGATCTGCGCATTCATTACGCTTCAATCTGCTTCTATTGAACACAACAGAAAGATGGAATCTTTCGGACAACAGGTCTCAACCTATCTTGATGACTTCTACACCGAGGCCAGACCTCATTCAATGGTCGATCCTCGAATAGGGGAGGTTTTAGACTATGTCTTTGATGAAACAATGGACGGAAAATTGATCAAGTTCTACAAGGCAGCAGACGATGCATCATTCCCACGACGACTTCGGTTACTTGAGCAACTTCTTGTAGATATCGATACACGTCATTGCGCCAGACCAGTTCGACTGGCAAAAGGTGTGGCTACATACGGTGTTCCAGAGTCACATGGTTGTACACTCGTACTTGATGCGATAGAAAAGCGTCTCATCGAGCCATGTGCCGACGATGATCCCACGGTGGAGGATATAGATTTCAAAGACTTCTTCAGACACAAGAATAGTGAAAGCGCCGAATAGCTCTGATTCAGTGAATTTGTCATAGGTGCATTCTTATCGGAGTCAACATGACGATATTCCAGGAGAGCAATATTCATGAGTCCGGGATTTCTGAGTGACAGACGAGCAGTTATCGCAATCATCATCGGTGCGATTTTGGCACTTGTGGCTTACTTCGTCATCAAGCCAATCGACACCACGATTTCGTATGTTGTCTTTGGCGTTGCGGCCCTGCTCTTCGTATATGCATGCATAATGGATGTGGCCGACGAGTTCGAAACACCTGAAAAACCAAAGCCGAAACCAAGGGCTGTTCCTGAACCCGAGTCCGAAGAAGAGGAACATGCTGAAGAATATGTTCCTGCTGTTGAGGCCCCTGCAGCTAAACTCTCCAAACTTCCCATTGAAACAATCGAGGGGATTGGAGAGATCTATGGAAAAGAGTTGAAGGCTGCAGGCATTGCTACGGTCGCTGACCTCATGGTTGCAGATGTAGACAAGGTGGCTGAAGTTACAGACGTTAACAAGGCACAGGCTGAGAGATGGATAGCGATGAGTCGCTTCGCATGGCTCGATGAGGTTTCTGAGGAAGACGCAGAAGCAATCGTATTTGCTACTGGGATCTCAGACCTGAAGTCGCTTGCTGGAGCATCTGCGGATGATATCTACGAAAAGATTCAGACCGCTCTTGACGAGGGTGACGTCCGTGTCCCTGCTGGCTATAAGTTCAGCAAACATCAAATTCAGACCTGGATCGATGCCGCAAAGAGATTGACCTAGATTCTGAAGTATTAACCCGGTGATGCCATGTCGCCGGGCCTATGCTCTTTTTGACAACATTCTTTGTCTGTACAGGAATCCTATAGCTGCAACTAGGACCACGACTGCAATGCTTATGATGGGAATAAAGGGCTCATCATTTGGTTCTGGACCTTCGAATATCGAGTTCAGGACATATTCCAGTATCTCTTCGTTGATGTCTTCCTCCATGTTGTCAAAGCTAGCCGTCATTGACATCACAATACTGTAATCAGGGACAACATGGATGTATTGTCCTTCAGAACCCATGGCACTGAATACGCCTTGCTCAGAGTCAACCCACCATTGGTATCCATACTCGGGTGCCAATAGATCTGCATTGACATAGGGAGTTGAAGACTGCGTCACATACTCCTCCGTCATGATCTCCCTCCCATTCCATGTGCCATTATTCAGATAGAGGAGTCCCAGCTTTGTCATTGCTCGAGGAGTTACATAGAGCAGAGTTCCTCCATTGTTGATCCCTTGATTGTCCGTCGCCCATCCCCCAATGGTCATGTTCAACGGGTCGAATAGGTAGTCCTGTGCGAATGCACGAGTTGTCATCCCAGTCGCTTCCTGGATGATTGCAGAGAGCATGTGTGATGCTCCAGTTGTATACACCCAGTGTGTTCCAGGATCGTATGCTGTGGGTAGGTCCAGAAAGAACTGGACTGGATCACCTGATTGTAGAAACATCCGGTTGTACATGTTCTCTGGGTCTGAGTATGAGTTGTTCCACTCATTCCAGTCCAGACCATGCGTCATTGTCAGGAGGTGCTCGAGCGTAATGGCTTCCTTGCGGGCATCCATATTGTCAATGGTCCTGTTCGGGAAGAAGTCGATCATCCTCTGACTCACATTGTCGATGAATCCCTCCTTGATTGCTATCCCAATCAATGCTCCTGTGAAACTCTTGGTGCAGGAGAAGATATGTCGAGTAGTGTTCTCTGTGTTATAGTTCCAGTACGCCTCCTTCACTATGTATCCGTTCCTTGTGATGACGAGGCCTCGTACGTTTGACCCTGAATCCTCTATGAACTGCATCATCTGAGTCAGTGTATAGTTGCTCATGTTCTGTTCTTCAGGATCAGTGGCTATCCATGCCTCATCAGGAAAATAGGTGATGCCATCTGACAAGACAAATGAGGAGTATCCATTGTTGACTGTCACTTGGGAGAGGATGAGTGCGACCACAAGCGCGATGACCTTCGACCTCAATCTAACCACATTACACTCCTTGGTCTGAGTTGCATATAAGAAAAATGAACAACGCCGTTTCCACACCCAGACACCCTCAGGCCTTCATTTCTTGTGGAACAGGAATTGTATGGTGTGTAACGGTGGGAGTTCCCAGCGTCTGGATTGAATACTTTGGGAGTATAGTCCACATCATCTCTATGTGATATCCCAGTAATACCAGAGAGCAGCTCCACATAACGCCAAGTATTATTAGGAAATCGTGATTATCCAAAGGAAGAAGAGGTGTGTTGTACCACACTATTCGAAACGAGCGGTGAAGCGAAAAATGACCGAGGAAAAACGACCAACATCCACCCTCCAAAAGAACGCGGAAGTCCTCCATACCCTGTATGGTCTGCTGGACAGTGACCGTGAGCCAACAGACCAGGACGCGCAGAGTCTTCGTTACCTGTACGCAAGCTCCTGACTTCCTTTACGATCCTCATTTTCCAATGAGGTCAATTCGCTGTCTCCGTGTGCACCTCCCGGCATCATTGAGACACGGTGGGGTCGCAAGCTCCCCTAGGCTTGCACCCCACAACACCTTATGTTGGTGGTGAACACTCCTCTTCCCTTCCCATCCGTGGCGAACAAAATGGCTACTACTGAAAAGACAAAGTTGGCTCATTCAAAAGGCACAACCTCTATTCTCCGTAAACATCGACTCAAAGCAGACCGCACGTTACGACGACGTCTCAAGACGAGGAAGTAGTTTTGGTTAGTTCTCTTTATCGACACGCTTCAGCATTAGTGAATTTAGAACACGTGTTCTAATAATCAATAATTTTTGCTAAGATGTGAAGTTAAATGTACAATAGCAGTGTGATGAGATGAGTGAGATGGCAGTAGCGTTCATGTCAGCACTAGAAAAAGATCCTGGAACCTATGAAGAGGAGTTCAACAAGATCCTGGATGGAAGAAAAACCCTCATTCATGAGAAGATTCTGAATCTTGTTAGACCTGGAATGCGTGTTCTAGATCTGGGGTGTGGACCTGGATCCTTCACACATCAAGCATCATTAAGAGGTGCGGAAGTTGTTGGCGTAGATTCTAATCAACAAATGATCAAAACGGCCCAACTATCAGCAGCTCTTTTGAAAGAGAGTCCGACGTATTTCGTTGCTGATGTTCTTGAGTTTCTTGAAATTCTTGTTAGGAATCTGTCGCATCCCACGAGTGACTCAAACTACTCTGATGTCCCAGAGTTGAAACAGAGATACGACCTAGTTGTTAGTACCTTTCTACTATCTGAACTTAAACCCCATCAACGAGAACTATTACTGCAAAGAATAAGGTCAGTCCTGACCCAAGATGGTGTAATGGCAATAGCTTCTGAAACATTGCCAGTCGAGAGAAATGAGCAAAGCACGTTTTGGAAACAGAGATCACAAGCTGAAAAGTTGGCAAAAAAGCGATTATATCCGCCGCTCGAGAGTCTCGAAATGATCACAGAGTTGTCAGGACTAAAGGTCATGGAATTCGAAAAGTATGGATCCGAGATATCATTAGTCATTGGAACGAGAGGAGATACAACACCAAAATCAACCTACGATAATAAGCATCTCAGGTTCCAAGGAATTGAAGCAAGAATTAGAATTTGGTATAATCACTTGACCGGTGGATGGCGTGGAATTCCAATCTCGCCAGGGCTATACTGCTCGGGAAACCCATCAGCTAATAGTCCAGTGGTCGTGACAGCAAATTACGAATTAACGTACTACACCGTAATGAGAGCACTAACCAAGGACAATATCGATGCTTGGGTTCTTGTATGTGATACAAATGGAATCAATGTGTGGTGTGCAGCGAGAGGAATCCACTTTCATACATCCGACGTTGTTGAAATGGTCCAGTTAACAAAATTGACGGATGTGGTTGACCACCGAGAAATAATCCTCCCTCAGTTATCAGCGGCAGGTATGAATCCAGAAGAGATTCGTAAGAGAACTGGTTTCAGAGCTCGTTATGGTCCTGTTCGAATTCAAGATCTCAAGAAGTGGCTTGATCTTAAGAAACCTCGTCCCAAACCTAGAGAAATGGCTACAGTCACGTTCAACTTCAGAGAGAGAATGGAACAAACAGTTGCACATATCCCATTTCTATTCGCTGTGCTACTTGGTCGTCCCATCGTAATTCTATTAGGAGTCATTTTTCTCGTCAATGTTGTTGCAATGCTCTTCCTTCAGTTCATCTCAGTCCACATCTTTTCTCTTAGCCTTAGTATCTTGTTACTGCTTGTTCAATTTTTGACTGCGTTGTTTGGAAATGCGTTTATGCTTGGACTGATGTTTCCGATACTTCCATCCAAGGGGAACTCATTTTGGCGTCGCGGGATTGGGCTAGCTGTCATTACACTTCCCATCGCTGTGGTCATAATGTTCTTACTAGGAGTTCATTGGACTGAATACGTTGTTTGGTTGGTAGCTCAGTTCGTGATGGCAGTTTCTTTAACAATGGATTGGTCAGGAATGACATCAGTGAGTGATCCAAAGGTGATCGAGCGGGAATATCCATACATGATTAATTTGCTCAAGGTTGGGATTGTTATAATCGTAGGATTAAATATCATTGTTGCACTTATGGGATGGTGAAGAAAATGACAACTGTTACAGCAATATCGAAATTTGGTAGAACAGATTTCATCTATGATCCTAAGAAGTGTAACAGATGTGGATATTGCCTTGAAGTGTGTGCATTCAATGTCTGGGATTTGCCTGAAAAGGGTCCTGCTATAGTTGCTAGACCAGAAGATTGTACAAATTGTACTGCGTGTGCGAAAAATTGCTTAGGTCAAGCAATCACTGTTGTTAACTTGGGTTGTGGTTGTATTTGGAATCAAGCAAGTAAACGGAAGGGTAATTGTCAAGAATCAATTGTCGGACCCCTTCTAGATGACAATTCATCAAGCTCGTCCTGCTGCGAGTAATTCAAGTTTCTGAGTTTTATCACTTAGTTTTCCTTACACATCAATAATAATCCACATTTCAATGGAAGCACAATGACTGAAAAGAGGAAACATTACTTCAGAGTCAGAACCATCTGAGTTGATTTTAGGACTATTCTTTCTTAGTGATTTTTATCGAACATTTTAGAACACGTGTTCCAAAATCGCATCATTTTAAGGTGATGCAAGCATCTTTTCATTCCACATTCACTGCAAGGTGTAAGGAATGACTGATACCCTTGGTTCAAAACTGAAGACAGTTGCTGTCTTCGTCCTCCTCGGATTCCTCATGACGCTGGGGCTGACCGCTACGACCCTCCTCAATCCTGGGGGAGGAAACCTCTACGAAATACGACCGATTGCAAGTGTGATTGCTGATCTTGTTGCAGCCACTCCACAAGATATCAGCATCAAGCTCGCAAGTCTGGTCGTTGACAATTTCTTCATGATTGGCTATTTAGCAATCTTCTACGGGCTCTATCTCCTCACAAAGGAGCAAGAGGAACTCATGGCAAGGGTTGCATTTCTGCTTGGAAGTCTGACTTTCATCTCTGACCTGGTCGAGAATGCATTTCAGGTGGCTCTTCTCACAGGAGTTCCTAAAGGTTGGGTACCAGCAGACAATGTCTTCTCATCATTCTGGACTGTGATGTTTGTGAAGGACATCTCGAGTTACATGGCTGGGTTTACATTCATAGTACTGCTGTTGCTCTCTCTGAGCAATCCTCCTGAGGCAAGAACTGCAAAGATTGTCTTCGTAATTCTTCTTGGTCTATACGTCGGACTAGGAGTGATAGCGATAATTAATCCCTCCCTCTTGATACTGAGAAATCTCAGCTTCATGCTTGACCTATTGGTAGCATCAGTGCTCTTCAGACAACTGTCTGGAAAAGTGGGATGACGAAAGTCTTATTGTTCATTTCGTCTTCCTGACTTCTCGAAGTGAAACTACTGCGACTAGATTGACAATCGCAAGTGCAATGAAATAGACGCCATTCAGAAGGTCGACTATTGCTGTGAACCAAAAGATTCCAGCAACTAATGACAACAACAAAGTAATGATCGAGACTGATAATGCAGCTGAAACGCCCCAGCTTTCTTTTTGCAAAACTCCTCTGATGACAAGCATCTGTAGGAAGGCAACAATCCATAAACCACCCCAGACTATGAACCACATGTACCCGGTTTCCAGTATCAATACTGGCAAGACGATGGTTCCCATAATCAAAATTGCAGAGAGAGCTTGTGCTAGGAGTGCTCTACCAAGGGGAGTCCTGATTTCGAATGTAGGAGTTTCGTTGGACATAGAATCTTGACCTCCTGACTCGATGCTCATCTGGACTCTTTAACTTAACCCACTGTGTGGTTCATCGTTAGAGTTATATCCATAGATTGAGGTGGTGCGGTAACCTACTTGATTGAAGGCGGGAAAAGAACTCAACGAAAGAAACGGCAGAAAACTAGTTTCAAAGGTCGCCAATGCGAGACACTCGAGAGTAGAGTATCTTACATCTTTTGCAGACTTTCCGCGTCACTTTAGAGTAGGTAATCAATATCCAAAGGAGTGTGACTAAACTGAATAATTACCCAACCAAAGATCCAGTGCTTGTGACATGCGGACTTCCATATGCAAGTGGTCGGATGCATATCGGTCACCTCAGGACCTACGTGCCTGCCGACGTGTTTGTCAGACTCCTGAAGAAAATGCAAGTAGATGTCACGTTCGTCTGCGGGTCTGACACCCACGGTACACCTGTCATTGTGCAAGCTGAGAAAGAGGGTCTCACACCAAAAGAGACCTATCAGAAGTACCACAAGATTCTGAAGGACACCTTCCCTCGACTCAACATCTTCTTTGATAACTATGGGCACACAGACAATGAGGAGAACCACAACCGGACCACCCAGATTGTCCAGACTCTCGTTGACAACGGACACATCTACGCGAAAGAGATTGAGACTCCATACTGCGATACATGTGGTCGGTCTCAACCTGACCGTTTTGTACGTGGCGAGTGTCCCTACTGTGGCACAGATGCCCGTGGAGATGAGTGTGATCAAGGCTGTGGACGATACATTGAACCAGGTCTGATACTGAACCCACGATGTGCAGTGTGCGGCAATCCAACCCGACCAATCACTAGGAAACACCAGTTCCTTCGACTGAGTGCGTTCGAGGACTTCATTGGTGAGTATCTGCTGACTGTAGACGGTACTAAGAATGCGAGGAACTTCGCTTTAGGCTGGGTCAAAGAGGGCCTGAGAGACTGGTGTATCACTAGAGATCTCGACTGGGGGATCAAGTTCCCAGGTGATGATTCACTCGTCCTCTACGTATGGGTTGACGCCCCAATTGGATATATGTCGAGCACAGAGCAGTGGGCGAAGAAGATTGGTAAGCCCAATGAGTGGGAGAAGTACTGGAAACCAGGTAATGGACGACTAGTACACTACATTGGTCTGGACATCGTTCAGCATCACTGTATATTCTGGCCTGCTATGCTGAAAGGCAGTGAGTATAACCTTCCCTTTGCAATAGTTGCATCTGGAATGGTCAAGATTGAGGGACACAACTTCAGCAGAAGTCGCGGCTATGTTGTTTGGGTGGAAGAAGACTATCTTGACAGAGGACTGGATCCAGACTATCTGAGAT
Source organism: Candidatus Thorarchaeota archaeon (assembly GCA_048882045.1). Classification (GTDB taxonomy): domain Archaea; phylum Asgardarchaeota; class Thorarchaeia; order Thorarchaeales; family Thorarchaeaceae; genus SMTZ1-45. Next base: position 81,479 of record JBHLRZ010000004.1, read on the forward strand.
ACTACGTTGCATCATACACCTCTCAGACTAAGGACCTAGACTTCAGTTGGGATGCCTTCTCTGATAAGGTGAACAACGAACTGGTTGCTACCCTAGGTAACTTCCTCTATCGGGCGATTCACTTCTCACACAAGCACTTCAAAGAAGTGCCAAAGGGAAAGTTGGATTCAAACCTAGAGAAGGAACTTGAAAGTGCGATCAGTACAATCACTGATGCTATAAACGAGTACGAGCTGAAGAAGGTCGCTGATGAGGTTCTGAGAATCGCATCCGTTGGCAATGAGTACTTTCAAGCGCAGCAGCCATGGAAGCTCGTGAAGGAGGACAAGGAGAAGACTGGAGAGGTGTTGTTCAATGCCCTTGCATTGTCCAAGGCTTTGGCAATATTCATAGAACCATTCCTCCCATCTGCTGCTGAATCAATCTGGGGACAGCTAGGCTTTGAACCGACCCAAGTTCATGAAACCCTCCTCAAGGATACTCTTGTGGTTCCTGAGGTAGGGACTAAGCTTGGTAAACCAGTCCCAGTGATTTCCAAGATAGAGGAGGACCAGCTAGCTGAACTCAAACAGATCATTAGCGACCGAGTAGCCAAAGCTAAGGCTGAGCAAACCGGAGAGGTGGAACTGAAATTGGCACCAATTAAAGACACGATATCATTTGATGACTTTCAGAAGATTGACCTTCGTGCAGGGAAGATTCTGAAGTGTGAGAAGGTGAAAGGCAAGGACCGACTCCTCAAGATCGAGGTAGACATCGGGACCGAGAAACGCACTATGGCGACCGGACTCGGGCATCTCTATAAACCTGAGGAACTAGAGGGTCTAACAGCCCTCTTCCTGGTCAATCTTGAACCAAAGAAAATTGGCGGCATCGAGAGTCATGGTATGATTCTCGCTGTGGAGAGAGCTGACAAGGAAGGGACCTGGATTCCTGTCAAGCTCGAAGATCTTCCACCGGGAAGTAAGGCTGCATAGTTATCACTACCATTGAAGATTTCTGCAGAACCAGTTCTGCAGAAACTCCTTTTCTTTCTAGACCATGTACGGGATCACTTAGTCATGTACGAGTACAGGAATAGGATGAAGAACAGCGCATAAAGTCCTGTGAATGCCCAGCCAACGACTGGAAGTGTCATTGTGAGCATATTCCATAGACTCGCAACCAAACCAAGTAGAGTCAACAGAATCTCAAGTATGACTAGTATCTCTACACGGTCGAAGGATTCCTCTCTGAAGGCAAGCAGTGAAATAATTGCTAGGGCAATGAACATTGACCCAAAAGATCTGTCCATAGCAATCTCCACCGGCCATCCCATAGAACCGAAGAAAACATCTGGAACTACGAATAATGCGACTCCAAAGAATATAGTCACCAAAAAGTGTAGTATCCATGTGTATTTCAAAACGATCGATACCATAATTTTACTCACTCCTCCACATCTGACAACCAGTCAAATGTACATATGAAAGATTAGTATCTTGTATAAATGATTGACGATTCTATATTACGGAACTCAGATTGAATTAATACAAACCGAAAGAATAATATTAACAATAGTTAATTATTCATTTATGAGAAAGACTATACTCGCATTTGTGATTTTAATTACAATCTCCCTCATGATGCCAGCAATTGCAGCCCATGTCCCCATATCTGCACAGGATGGAGAATCATTAGAAACTGCGTACTTCATTGAGGAACCAACAAAGAGTTGGGTTATCTATTCAGAACTTCGTGAAGCTGGACATCCACAATATTTCGCGTTTGAAATGGATGCTGGAACAAGAATCAGGATGATGCTTTCGATTCCTGTCACCACTGATCCGACGAGTCTTGACCCTTCTATCGCTCTCATGGGTCCTGGAATTACTAACTCAACCTCGATTCCTAGTTTTCTTGAGATACCAGAATCCGCAGGTGCGATGATTTTAGAGAGTGAGTTGGCAATCCGTGAGTATGAAGGCTTTACACCAACGAGCTTCTACGCATTGATCGATGTGGATATACAGGCTCCAACCACTGGAGAGTACTACTTCGCGGTCTACGACGAAAGTGACGAAGGTTCATTCTCTGTTGCGCTGGGATATGTGGAATCATTCACGCTTGAAGAATGGCTTCTCGTTCCATTCAGTGTAATGACGATTCATCAGTGGAATGGTCAGAGTTTTCTTTCAATCCTTGCTCCAATGATTAGCACACTTGTTCTCGGATTTGGATTACTTTGGACTCGAAGAACTGAACTCAAGGAACTAGACAACGGTGTCAGCTGGGTTGGCGCATTAGGTGCACTCCTTTTCTTTGGGAGTGGTGTCACCATATTCTATCAAATTGTGCTCTCAGCTCTTTTTGCAGTTAACTTCCAGATAATCATCTCTGCTGTGTTCGGAATGCTTCCCATCTTGCTAGGTGTGTTTACAATACGGTTGGTACTGACTGAGAATTGGCAAAGCATGAGATCAAAACAGATTCGACTGCTTATACTAGGAATAGTTTCTCCATTTCTTTGGGCAGGTCTACTTATCGGTCCTTCTTTGGTCATTCTTAGTGCAATCTTTGCTATCATCAAAACACGTAGTGATCTCAGCACAAATTAAACAATTTCGGCAGGAGCCTGACAATCAACAGGCTCCAAAACGAAATTTCTACAATAAGAACGCCTACTTTAGTCGAAACAATGTCCTTCTCGTCACACTCTTTTCATAAATAGATCCATCAATTTCTAGAAGTGTCTGCTGTATTGACTCCTTAATCGTGAGAAGTTTTCGAGGAATAATCTCCCGAATTCTATGTTCTCGGCATGTTGTTTCTTGACTCAAGCCTTCAATCAGGGGTCGTGCTATCGTTGCTCGAACTGGTGTGACCAGTTCTACCCAGTAACTACTCAAACTTGGCGTGAGTAATGGAATTGGAAATTCGAACCTTTTCACAAGTCCCGCCTCAAAAGCATAGGTAGTCATCAGATCTTGGTAGGTCGTGACCTCTGGTCCTCCTATGTCAAAAGTTTCTCCAAGTGTTTCGGATTTCGTAAGACATCCAACAAGATATTGTATGGTGTCTTCAATCGATATTGGTTGTGTCTTTGTCCTGACCCATTCTGGAGTTATCATTACAGGCAACCTGTTGACAAGATAACGCATTATTTCGAATGACGCAGAGCCTGGACCGATGATCATAGCCGCTTGAAAGGTAGTCACAGGTGTCTTACCGCTACGGAGTATTCTCTCGACTTCCTTTCGTGACCTTAGATGTCTACTTAACCGGTCACTCTCTTCACCTAGTCCCCCAAGGTAAATTATTCTCTTGATGTCTTCCTCATCTGCTGCTTTAATTGTGTTCTCAGCAGCTTGTCTATCAAGTTCCTCAAAGCTATTTCCTGAGTACATAGAGTGAATCAGATAGTATACAATATCGCATCCGGCCAGTGCCTGCTTTAATTGCTCAATGTCTAGCACATCGACCTTCACAGGATTGACCTTTGGATAATCTTTCCAAGGTTGTTCATCCAGTTTGCTTTTTGTCCGCCAACCAGCACGTACATTATATCCCTGTTCAATCAATCGCTCAACAAGTCTAGAGCCAACATAGCCTGTTGAACCCAGGACAAGAACCTTGGACATTCTATTCCCCCCCAAAATGTATCTATTCATTAACTAGCTTCTGTAGTGCATTTTCAAGTGATGTAGATTTCGTATCAGAGATTCCTCCTGACTCTCTCCAATAGATTGTGCCCTCTCTATCAACAAGATAGAGATAGAGAGTGTCCTCTGTGAGTATCTCTAATGCCTTCTTAAAGGGGGTCTTGTCAATGTACAAAGTCACAGTTCGCGCACGGGTGTCTCGAGAGGGAATACCTCCTCTCATCCCTCCATCAATCATTCTCCTGATGAAGAAGTTCATCTTTCTTATTGTTGGAAGTTCATAGAAATCAAATTGAGGATTGTTTTCCATGAGATGGACTAAGAATGGCACCCAACTATCAACGAGGCTCTGTTGCCACATCTGAAAGGGGACGAGTAGGATGTTGTATTCTCCCTTTAATTCAGAAGGGATTCTAATCGTCTTCTTGTTCAGATTGTCACCAACCACATCTGGAAATTTCGCGATCATTACAGCAACTCATAAATTCACAATTGTTATCAATCTTATCAAAGCACTCAAGTCTGAATTGACGGTGTTTACTTGAGGGAAAAATATGAACCTGAATCCAGAAGTAAAGAAACGAATTGACAAAGTATTAGATTCCCAAAAGATAGCTGTCCTTGGAACATCAAAAGACGGTGAACCATATTCATGTCTTGTAGGGTTTGCTATGACTGAGGATCTGTCTGAACTGGTCTTTGCAACAATGCGTCAGAGACTCAAATACAAGCAAATGCAAGCAAATCCTAGAGTCACTCTAATGATCGATGACAGAGATGTTCAAAACAGTGACTTCAATGATACGACCTCTCTCACAATTGTTGGTTCCGCTGAAGATGTGATGGGAAAAGATCGTAGTAAATATGCAACAAAACTGCTGGAGCAGCATCCTGTTCTTACGGAATTTGTGCAGTCTCCTGGCTGTGCAGTGATTAGGGTCGCTGTCGATAAGATCTATGTTGTGAGTGAGTTTGAGTCTATTGTGAAAGTTAGTGTCTAATTGGAAAGAAGCTAAACAGAATCAATTTCTCTTATCCTATTTCTGACGATATCAGGAAGTGTTGTTCTCTCAGAGGTCTTGTAATCATATACAACCATCTTGGATTCACCAATGGCAGCAATCCCCTTAGTTTTACTCTCAATGATATATTCCATAATGAATTGGGTTGGTTCAACAGAAGTCACACGAGCGCCTACCGTTATTGTATCAGGATAAAACAGGGGTTTGATGAATTTGGCTGAGATACTGCCTAAAATTGGACCTATGGAATTCTTCTCCATTGATTCAAGGAACCCGGCGCTCTCAAAATATCTTATACGGGCAGTTTCAAAGTATCTGAAGAATTTTGTATTGTTTACATGATTAAAGGAGTCCATATCTCCCCACGCAATAGGGATCTCGACTTTGAGGTTGAAATCATCCAATGATGCCACGTACAACACTTCCAGAGCAATCGAAAATGAATATCTTTGATCTGATAAAAAGGTGAAGATATGCCTTTTATTGGAAGAATGCGAATCCTTTAGTACAAGGAAGTGATAGAAAATCGGTGTGGGCGTCCGTGAGGAAGCATGGTAAACTGACCTTCCATTAGTTTACCACACCCAATGTCTTCTTACTATCGCCCACCCCTTTTGAAGTCCTATTCTTTTAGGTGTGACTACTCGGAAATTCGCGAAGGGAAAAGAGATGTCTAACTCTATCTATCTCCTCAGACATGCGGAAACAAATATTGATCTGTCCAGACCAGCGAGAAACTGGTCAATCTCTCTTGATGGTAAGGAGAAAGCAAGAGATCTCGCATCGACTGAAGTTTTTGGCACCATAGATGGAATAGTTCATTCGAGCGAGAAGAAAGCCCGACAGACTGCAGACATATTCGCAGAAAATCTTGATATACAGATGTATGAGTTGTCTGGTCTGGATGAGCTTAAACGTGAACATGTGGGTATACTCACTGAGACGGAGTATCGATCACGCGTTCGTAGTACACTCACAAACATGGATGAACCAGTTATTGGATGGGAATCAGGAGCGGCTGCACTCGAGCGGTTTGAGAATGCAGTTAATCAGATCAATATCATGTTCCATCAGAAGAACATTCTTGTTGTATCTCATGGTATCGTCCTGACTGCATACTTCTGTAAGCTCAAGAACTTCCAAGCGATTGCATATGAACGCTGGAATCAACTGAAGTTCCTAAACTGGGGTATGGTGCGTGATGATCGTGTCCTGATTGACATCGTATAGTCACCCAACCTTTTTCTATAGTATTGCATTGCATGGTCCAGTGATGTGACATGGTAACGATTACCAAGCCAATGATAACCTCCTTTTCCAAATTCAAGTCTGCTTGGGAGAAGGATGCTGGAAAACCTGAAAATACAATCATGTTTTATCTCATAGCCGCACTAAATGTCGAGAAGGATCCTGACCTCGGTGAAGCTATGATGACGGTAGTGGTTTCGAAGAGAGATTGCATGGAATCTGGAGATTCGCCTTCTGGATTCAAGCTTCGGCCAAGTGCAAAGTACTTTGTTGGCCAGTTCAAGAGGAATCCAAACATTGCTCGTTCCTATGTCGGTGGAACCTACAAGAATGGCTACAAGTATGACAAGAATAACTTGACCATGACTATTGTTTCGAAAAAGGAGCATGGCAAGGGTCTAAAGATCTTCATTGATAGTGGTGGCAAGGACTTGGACACTCCGGTTCAAGTAGCGCAAAACTCAAGCGGACAGTGGAAGATGATTGAGTTTTCATCCATCGCTACTGGTGTTCGTAAGACTGTCGAAGAAGAAGGCGATTTCTAGAAAGGGGCATATGCCCCTTCTCTCCTATTATTTTGATATTTCATGGGAAGATTATTTCATAATCAACGAAATGGTTTCTACTGACCAGCTGCCTAATTTGAAGTCCGTTTCTTCTTCTATGATTTACTCGTCGTGAAGTGTGGTTAAGTTCTGAATTACATCAGGACAGACCTTGACATCATCTGATAGAACATTGATGTAGCGGATGATTCCTTTCTTATCAATAATGAAGAGACCTCTTTTGCCATAACCTTCACCTGGTGAGAAACAATCATAGCCAAGTGTTACATCTCCAACAGGTTCATGGTCCGACAGCAATGGAAAACCTATCCCTCCGAGGCTCTGAGACCATGCCTTGTTGGTTCTCACAGTGTCCATGCTGATACCCAAGACCTGTGTATCCAGCTCTTTGTATTTCAGTAGGTTCTCTTTGTAGAGTAGAAGGTAGTTCTTGCACGAATCATTAAGGTCTCCGGGATTCAATGCTAGAAGGATATTGTATTTCCCTCTGTAATCTGAGAGCTTTACCATATTCCCATCTTGATCGGGTAACTCAAAGTCAGGAGCTTCTTCCCCAATATTTAGACAAACCTTTTGTTGACGCAATATCATTTCCATTCACACACATCAAATAGTTAACAATAGTTAAATCATTTTGTATTAGTGATTCCTCTTCAGATTTCCATCACTAATCAATACTTACAGCTGGCGACCATGAGCATACTAGGATTGGAAGCACATTTCCCAATTCTTATACAGAAACTCTACAGAGATAATTCGATGTGCGGTCGTTTCTCCCTTCTGACATATGCAGAGAAACTAGCGGAGCGTTTCAATGTTCAGGAGGTCATTGACAGACCTGATCCCATTTACAATATAGCTCCATTGCAGATGGTGGCGACTGTTGTACAGAGGGAGACCCGCCAGTTGGTCCTGATGAAGTGGGGTCTCGTTCCATCTTGGGCTGATGACATATCGATAGGAAACCGTCTTATCAATGCCCGTGCTGAGTCCATAGCTACCAAGCCATCATTTCGGGCGGCCTTCAAAAAGCGGCGCTGTCTGATCATATCAGATGGATTTTATGAATGGCAAAAGGTGGGCAAGGTCAAAAAACCTATCCATGTCCGATTGAAGAATCGTGAGCCATTTGCATTCGCGGGACTCTACGAGTATTGGAACAAGACCAAATCAGGAAAATCCCTCCAGACATGCACAATCATTACAACTTCTCCAAACAGGCTCATGAAGTCAATACACCACAGGATGCCTGTCATTCTGCGTCCAGAGTTTGAGGACAAGTGGCTCAATCCGGAAGCAAAAGCCGAAGAGCTAGAGGCAATGCTTCAACCTTACCCTGCTGAGGAGATGGAAGCCTTCGAGATCTCCAAGTATGTGAATAATCCTCGAAATCAAGGGCCTGAGTGTATCCAACCTGTAGATGAAACAATTCAGACAACCCTCCTCTGAATTTCGTATTGCGGCCCAATGGGAATGGCGTGTCCTCAGGGGAATGTAGGGAATTTGACCTCGTGATATTCTCCTCTGTTCTTTTTCCAATATTTGATTTTAATCAATGATGTAGAAGTTTCTGGGCTCATTTCACCCTACCAGATGTAAGCATAATACTTATATAATGTAATACTATTACAAATTACATGATAACCGTAAGAGTTCGCATGGAACAATGACGGTTCGAGGAGATAGATGGCTGTTGAACCAGCAAACTGATGAAAAATGGAGGTGAAGTGTAATGGCACTCGCAAAAGGAAACTGGAAGAAGTTGAACAACGCCAAGAAGGCTTGGTCTACTGAAGCACTGGCTCATGCATGGCTCCACAATCACCGTGCGTAAAGATCTAGGCATCAGCCAAGTGATCAATCATAATGGGAGTGTCCGTATCATGCGGACTCCCTCCTCTCATTTTCGTACCTGTTATATATCACCGCACATATCCTTGACTGAGGGTATATTATGGCTGAAATTGATGCGCCACCAAGCAGTCGACCGCCGCCTCGGAGTTCTAGTACAAGTGATATGAGTGGTGGGGGACTCGCAAAAGCTGCAGGAGGATGTTGTGTGACCTTCTGTTTGTGTGTCTTTGCTATCTCATTCCTATTAGTAGGAATGACAGCATTCTACTATCCATCAATCGGATTCATGTTCACTGGAATTGGTCTACTTCTCCTGTGTGCAGGATTGGCAGCAGCACGATGGGAGTGGGGTGTTCTCAAGGGCTCAAGCGGATAGTTATCTTGGGTATTTCAGCTGTCATTATATTCTTCCACTGCTCTCTGCTTCTGAGGGGATATTCATGGCTGAGATTGAAGCTCCTTCCGGACATCAACCTCCAGAAAACCGCTCTGGTGGGAGTAGTGACCTGAGTACAAAAGGACTCGTGAAAGCAGCCTGTTTTTGTTGCTTCGTGTATTATGGAATAGGTCTTATCATCGTTAGTCAATGGATGGAATTTTCCATTTGGTCTGGACCCCTATTATTGATTGGAATTTTGTGTTGTGTTGCAGGCCCTTTACTAGCCATAAACGAATGGAAAGTATTCAAGAGATCTTAGGATTTTTCTCGGGGATTTTATACTCTTTACCCTGTACAGAAGGGCATGGAGGCTCAAGTCACCGAACATACTTCGGGCTACATTATCTATGACGCCCGAAGACTTCCTGAGGCTGATACAGTCTATGAGGCAGCGACCAAGATAGCAGATGAGATCATGGAGGGCATCGAGCGGCTGACTTTTTCGAACACCATTGAAACTGCCACACTCTTCATAACAGGATCTGGTGCTCAACTCATACTCTTTGCACGGTCATTTGATGAGAACCTCATAGCTCCAGCATTTCGGACTACTCTAAGGAGTGTTTCATATGATTCAGACACTGGTTACATCCAACGATATGTGATTCCAATCCTCGATGTTGAATCCACATCGTAATCTACGTACATCAGTAAATATATCTAACAACTGATGGTCGCTTGAATATTCGACGGTGTTGGTGTTTGAAATGGAGATTGAGCTAAGACCATTTGATCCTTTCAAAGCAACCAAAGAAGAATGGAAGGCATTCCATGAGTACCGGTACAAGAGATACCCAGAAGCACATCCGGATGATCCAATCACAGCAGATGATGTTGTTGAAAAGAACCTTCGGTTCTTGAGAGAAGAGGAATATATTGAGACACACAGTGTTCATCAAAAGGGTGTTTCAGACGAGTGGATTGGTCTTGTACGCGTGAGTGTTATGAAAGAGTCCTCGCCATCATATGAGGAAAACAAGCATTTTTGCTATGTATACAATCTAGCTCTTCTGACTCCGTATCGAGGGAAAGGAATTAGCAAACAGCTTCTGGTTGTAGTTCTTGAGTTTGCTGAGAGATACAAGAAAAGAATGATCATTGGCGAAACTTCTGAGGATGACGGTAAGAAATTCATCAAGAAACTGAAAGCCGAGGAGGCTCTTTCTGGTTTAGAGAGTCGTTTAGACCTGACAAAACTGGATTGGGACATGGTGAATGAATGGGCAAGAGAGGGGCCAGTTAGGTCTCCTGAATCCAAACTGGAGTTCTTCCAGGATTGTCCAGATGATATCTTAGAAAAGTATTGCGAGATATATACCGAGGTTGATAACCAAGCTCCAAGACAGAATCTGGATGTTGGTGACTACATAATCACACCTGAGCTTCGTCGAAAATATGAGAAGTATCACAAGGATGTTGATGCCACGTGGTTGACCGCCATTACTCGAGAGTCCAATGGTGATATCTCTGGCATGACAGAGGTCCTATATCGTCCTTCCAAGGACCCACTCATCTCTCAACACCTCACTGGCGTTTCAGACAAGTATCGTAGTACAGGGAAAGGTAAATGGCTCAAGGCTGTCATGCTTCAAGAAGTCTGTAGGCGCTTTCCATCTGTCACGACAGTCGTCACCGGAAATGCTACTACCAATGCTGCTATGCTCTCAATCAACAAAAGGTTGGGCTTTAAGGCTCACAGAGAGTCGATTATGGCTCAGATGAAGACAGAAGATCTTGAGAAGTATCTTGCTAGGTAATTTCGCCAAGTCACTTGACAAGACCCTCATCGCAAATTTGACAATCTTTAAACAGCTTCAATCGAAATCACAAGAGGAATCATTATCGTATTCAATAGGTGGTGGGCTTCTTGAGGAGAGCATTGGCAATAATACTCTCACTGGTCATTTGTAACCTGTTTGTCCCACTTGTTGCTCTATCGACTCAACCAACAACAGAACTATCACCATCGACTTCAGTTCTTTCTGAAGAGTTGACATTTTCTACATACTTTGGTGGCAGTGAAGATGATACTATCCATTGTGTTGTTGCTGATGACTACGGGAACATCTACATTGCAGGTGCCACTTCGTCGAATGACATCCCTTCAGGTGGTGCCCTAAAGAGACCGTACGCGGGGAATGGTGACTACTATGTGACAAAGGTGAATGCAACTGGCCACATAGTCTACACAACGTATATTGGCGGGGCGATGTGGGAAGGATACGCAAGTCTACATCCCAGCGGAGGTTGTTGGATAGATGTTGATGATATTGGTCGAGTCTACATGACTGGTTATACAGTGAGTGAAGATTTTCCAGTTGTGAATGCTTGGGATGACACTTATAGCGGTACTACTGATGCCTTTGCACTAAGACTCAGCGCTACTGGTATAATTCAGTACTCAACATACCTTGGTGGCAATGGTCAGGATGTTGGAACATCCATTTCTGTTGATGACTTTGGAAATGCGTATGTGACTGGAACCACAGAGTCTACTGACTTTCCAGTTCTGAATGCTTTTGATGACCATCAAAGTGGGGATCGAGATGTGTTCATTTCGAAACTAGATTCAACAGGTCAGCTGAGCTATTCTACATACATTGGTGGCGGACTTTCTGAGAGCTCACGAACTGGCGGTTCAACTGTCGATGGGAGTGGTAATGCATACATTGTTGGGAACACTAACTCGTTAGATTTTCCCACAGTGAATGCATATGACGATTCTTGTGAAGGTATTTCTGGCGACCTCTTCTTTTGTAAGATCAATACAACTGGTCACCTATTAGCGAGTTCATTTTTCGGTGGATCGGCAACTGATGACCATGGAAACATTGCTGTTGATAGTGCTGGAAACATCTACATCTCGGGTCATGGGTCAGGGAATTTTCCAAAGACTCATACCCTCACAACAAATCACAACATGTTTGTGGCTAAGTTTGATAGTAGTGGCGAGAATCTGATTTACTCTGCAGCCTTTGGCGGTTACAACGCTGACAATCCATATGGTCTGGAAGCCGATGATGATGGTTGTGTGTTTCTTACTGGATCTACATACTCGTCGGACTTTCCTATGGAAAATGCCTATGATGATTTGAAAGGAGGATATATGGACAGTTTTCTGGTGAAACTGTCGAGTGGCGGTGACCACATTCTCTTTTCTTCGTACTTTGGTGGGAATTCTGTGGAGTATGGGCTATCACTCACGAAAACCAATTCCAGCTATGTCTATCTCGCTGGGATTACGAACTCAACAGATTTTCCATTGGCATCACCAATTGATTCGACATCACAGAATGTTGAAGGTTTTCTACTCAGAATTGAGGATGTATGGTCAGATATTCCACCTACATCTACAACCTCTACGACTACAACTTCGACCACTACCACCATTACAACAACCTCGCCTTCTACTACGACGACTCCAATTTCAATCTCCACCTCAGGTGTAGGATTATCTACAGTGGTAATTGACGGTCTTTTGATCGCAGGAATTGGGGTTGAGGTAGCAATCATAGTCGTATTTCTTTCACGTCGTCAACGCGACAGACATTGAATTCAAATAATTGCTTCATGAACTGAACTTTTCATTCTCTTCTCATTTGTTGGCTTCATAAGACACTACCATAGCCGATGAATGAAGAGGAGGTTTCATATGTGTGCTATAGTCTCAATTAGCTCAGGATGTCCATCATCATGAATCTCGAAATCTTTGAGCTTGAACGGATGCAGTCCGAGTTTGAACATGTTGTGAAGTACAACCTCTCTGAGAGTGGCGTTGAACCTCTTCGGATAAAGGACCTCCTCCACTCCGATGAACTGATGGTGAAGTTTCTGAATCTCCAACTTGTGTATTCACAGACGAATGGAACAATCCCTCTTCGGGAGGCAATCGCTGGAGATTACGACGGGATTGGTGCCAACCACATCCTCGCTACTAATGGTGGGGCTGAAGCCAACTTTGTGGTGTCTTGGTGGTTGACACATGAGAATCCTGAATCAAGCGAGTTCGTATTCATGGTCCCCAACTACATGCAGATCGGTGGAATCTGGAAGAACCTCGGAAGGAGGGTTAGACAATTCCCCCTGCGGATGAGGGATGGAGAGTGGGTCCCTGACATTGAGGAACTGAAGTCTGTTGTTTCAAAGAAGACTGCTGCCATAGCGATCTGTAATCCAAACAATCCAACTGGAGCGATTGTGAACGAAAAGAATCTGAAAGCAATCGTTGACGTAGCTTCTGACAACGGTTCATGGGTTGTTTCAGACGAGATTTATCGGGGTGCAGAGATACATGATGAACGTACTCCTTCCATACAGGGTCGCTATGAGAGGGTCCTAGTCACCTCCAGTCTCTCGAAGGCATACGGACTCCCCGGCTTACGCCTAGGGTGGGTGGTCTGTCCAACGGAGGACATTGCACACCAGCTATGGACCTACTCTGACTACACATCCATCTGTCCATCCACTCCCAGTAATTGGCTGGCAACCTTAGCTCTTGATCCAAAGTTCAGGAGTGGTATCGAGGACAGAGCTCGGAAGATAATCAGAGAGAACTGGGAGATTGTTAGAGAATGGCTGGACACACATGGGTCCCTCTTTGAGTATGTGCCGCCCAAGGCTGCAGCAATCTGCTTCATCAAACAGAACACGGGCTTAAGTTCGTTGGAGCTCGTCCACCGTCTCATGAAGGAGAAGAGCGTCCTCATTTCTCCTGGAGAACACTTCGATATGCCTGGGCATCTCCGAATAGGTTTTGGTAGTGAGCCAGAGTACCTAAGACATAGTCTCAGCTTGATCAGTGAACTATTGAATGAACTGTAGTGTTCTATTGATTGGGTCGAGGAATCTCAAAGGGAACATTACATCCCTGACAGACAACTACTTTCTCTGCACTCTCAGCCCGTATCTTGACAAGCATGTCGACTCCACACTGAGGACATGTGCCAACTATGCCCTCTTCAGTAGCAACCGACTTCGTTGCTTCAGCGAAATTCGAAAAGCCGTATGCTAACCATCTCCCAACGTATCCATCGATGATAGAATAGATTACGATCCTTGGAACCGCCACAATCAGAAAGGTCACGAGGTCTAGATTCGGGAATAGCCAATCAATGGCCATGTTTGGAAGACCAAATATCACCAGAAGAATGATGAGTACTGTCCCATGTCCTGTATAACTCTTGAATCCTCCAGGGGGTGTTGCATTCCAAAAAGACCTAGATAAAACAGCATTGATTAGACCAGCTACAAAGAAGACCAATACGAGGAGCACAACAAAGAACAATACCAACACGACATACCCGACCAGCTCCCCTGCAGCTACTGCTATGGCACCTACAATAATCGTTTCAATTAATACGATAACTGCAAACATCAGAGTTGCAAGGGTTCCAATGATCGCATAGAAGAGTCCATGCATGAAATACTTCGGTAAATCTTGGATGAACGTTCGTTCCTTCTGTGCCAAGTCCTTCTGACCTCCTCGGTCCCTTGACTTGGCAGGCATCTCCTCAAGATAAATCTTGGTGAAGAATCACTACAAATGCTTCATGAAATATAGCTTCTGCAAAAGGTTTGAATTTTGCTTTTTCATTGCAAAAACAGCACCTATTATTGATTAAAAATGATTAATATTGGTTATTTTTCGATTTTAAGCATAATTTCGATTTTTTTGGAAAGACAAAGCACGTATATCCCTCCAATACACTTTCGGAAATATGATACGCTTAATCCATACTCAGGCTAACTGCTTTGAACCTTTTAGACAATCATACTCTTGCAGTCAGATTTGATTGTGGGATGTAAGAAGAAAATGTCGACAGAGGTGAAGAAGTCCAGAACCAAGAAGACTCCCATGAGGGAGGATCAGCTCGATGAAGAGGATCGAGAGATCATACGCCTCTTGGAACTGGCGAGAATCTACTATGATGGTCCGTGAACCAAATCATAGAGTGTGAGAATATGGACGTGGAAATAACTTGTCGGAGACGGATACGAAAGATGAGAATCTACTAGGTCACTTCCAAGAAGCAATGTTGCGAGCATCAGGACCAGCCATCCACAGAGCGTTAGATGAGAAACTCGATGACGCCCAGGCGATAGATGCAGAGTACGCATGTCTGATGTCAATGATGCTCGAGCCCAAGAATCCCACGATGTGGAATGCACTCGCTTTAGTTCAGATGATATCGAGTAAACCTGACGATGCGGAGGATTCTATCAGACGGTCTCTCGAGATTGATACCTCTAACTCATGGACCTGGACTATCTGGGGGGACCTTCTCAAGAATGAGAATAGAATCATTGAATCGGAAAGAGCATACAGGATGGCCGTGGAACTGGATCCAGTGAACGAGCACGCACTGAGGCAATTGGTCTTCATCACTGACTCACGAGAGGCGCATCCTGAAACTCTCACACTACTCGAAACTCTGCTTCCTCAACTTCCTGAAGACCAGGAACTCTGGGACATCTACTCAAGGTGCCTTAGAAGGATGAAGAAGTGATCACTCTGAATGCCTGAAATCATCCGCTAGGTTCGAGTTCAGACCTCGATTAGTAACATAATAGGTGGTAGTAAATGCGGATGTTAGACTCAGGATTAGTATACCTGCGAGTAGAGGTAGAGGAAGGACCAGGTAGACAGGTAGACGAGACCAGACAATCTCAGTCGTCACTCCCAGGAAAGCCAATGGGATCTGGAGCAGCAGTGATGACAGTAGGAATCCAATCAATGATCCAATCAACATTCCTAGGACCATACTCACTCCTGTATCGACAAATACAGCTGATATTATTGACGAGTTGGACGTGCCAAGTGCCCTCAAGATTGAGAATTGCTTCTGTAATCGACGGGTCTTCACTACTGAGATTATCATAAGACCCGCAGTGAGATACATGAGCGAGAACAGAGTGTTGAGAGTATAAACACCGTAGATGGACTGGCCAGTCCTCGAGTCCAGTATTGAATCAATCTCCGACTGGGATGACACCAACTCATCAGTAGTGAAGTTGGCCACACTCCTGATGTCTTCCATCACCTTGGTAGAGTTTGCAGTTTCATGCAGGTCAACATAGATCTTGTTCACTGTCGATGTGTTGCGGATGTTTTGGATGTAGTCAATATTCATGATTACGAAGTCTTGAACATCAGGTTCTCCAGGGAAATAGTTTGTACCTCTCTGTTCATAATCTGCAGACATCACATCCACGATAGTACAGTCAATAATGAAGCTCAATCCAGAAGTTACAGTGACTATCTTCACAGAATCATAGTATAATGGATTTCCTCCCGCATATTGCTCTATAGGCTTGAATGAGCTGATGATATTCGTATGGTTCTCTGCCAGTAGTGAAATCCTGTCAACTGGGTTCCTACTCATAGTGAAGTACGGCAGCAAGAATACAGTTTCAGCCCAGGTGTCTGGATCGATTCCATAAATGGGAAGTGAAATGTTCACTAGTACAGGATCTTGATTCTCAAGCGCCTGGAGGAACTGTACGAACGAGTAAGTTTTCAAAAGAGCACTGGTGTTGTTTACACCTTCGATAGCATTGATTTGATCGACAATGTCATTTGTAACATTCCTCAGATTTTCATCAACATTGATTACAATGTCTGCTCCTACCATGAAACTAAACAACTCCTCCATATGATTTGAACCTGTTGAAGATGATACAACAGAGAAGAGACCTGCAGTGAAGACAAGTCCAATGAACATGACGCCCATTGCTTCACTTTTCTTAGCCAATAGGGCATTCCTCGACATCACACGGGCTCCTATAATACGTGATGTGTTTCGGGTAAGACCTAACAACTTGGATTTGATGAAGGAGGTTGGCAAGGAAAGAATCCTTGACAGAACAACAATGAAAATCCCAAACATTGTGATAACCAAAACTGCAAACAGAGCGAATCCAGTTGGAGAAACTCCACCAGTTCCAAGTGACGTCAGTAATGGAGTGATGAGAAGTCCGGATACAATGAATGCTACCACTTCCATGATTGGTGGACGGAGTATTTCCTTACCAGCAAGGGCTTGTTTCTCTACAACTGAGTGAGCTTCATCTGGTGTCATGAGTAGTGCGTTGACTGCAGAAGGTAGTGAAATGGCAAAACCGACTATGAATGAGAATACAAAGACGATTATGATGGAACTAGGCTCGAGGAGAAGGTTGAAGCTGGCAAGATTATCTGGAGTAAAGACTAAGAGCTGTCTTACTCCACCAGAGAGTATTGCAGCAAGAGTTCCAGTTGCAACCGCTCCTATACTCCCTATTATTCCAGTCAAGAAAGCACTCGATATAATCCAAGTGAAAGACTGCCAACCTGATGCTCCTCTAGTTATCAGAGTGCCCGTGTCACGTCTTCGCTGATCCTCCGTCAACCTCGAATTATAAACAAGAAGCATCACTCCCATTACGATACTTGGAATCGAGAACGACAGTGAAATTATCGTCATTGTGGATGCCCAGGAGTTGTATCCATAAACTATTCCCAGAATCTCGAATTCAGCCACTCTCGCATAAGGTAGAGTGCGTTGCTCGATTCTTGCCTTGACTTCGGAAAGAGATGACTCAACATGACTTGGACTGCTATGGGTGATGAAACTCGAATCAAATATAGTCCATATACTATAGAACACCTCATTAGATGTTTGAAGTCCTACATTGTTGAATTCGGACACCAGACCTGCCCGTGTTGTGATCATCCGAAGTGACGTTATTGGATTCCCACTGACGTCCCGACGACTGCTGAAGGTGTTAGTTCTGAACAGCCCAATGACCTTGTAGCTTGCATTGTATCTCTGTAGTGTGAAGTTTTCATCGAGTGCTATGATGTCAGCAACATAGTCATCGCCAATTTGAAGGTGGAGATATTCTGCCCAATCATATTCAATATAGCATGTGCTTTCATTGAGCTCGGATTCTACTGAAATGAGTTGAATTGCATGTGGAAATACTTGGAAGATAGAATTATCCACACCGATATAGCTATACTTTCGAAATCTACTCTCAGGGTAACTATGGTCCCACCCCTCAATGAAGGCAACTATCTCTGTGTCGGAGACAAGCTCCTGTTCTCTGACGATACTATCAATATCCTCGATGGAAGCAGTAGATGAATCATAGAATTCAGGCGTACACTGAACCTCCATATCTATTGGAATGTCTTCAGTCATTTCTTCAAGCACATTTGTGCTAGTACTGTCCATGTAGAACAAAACTCCCCCAAGAACTCCAGCTGACAATGAGAACATGAGTAGAGTCGCTAAAACCTGAGGACTATGTGAAGCAAGACGTGATAGTAGAAACATCATCCTACCTCCACATATGGACTGGATTCAGTCCACGCACTGTTTAGTGCTTCGCTGAGATCGACTCTTGAACTGAGAATAGCAATCACCGTGATGAATATTGCAACGCAGAAGATGAAGAACAATAGAATGACGCTCATCAATAACACTGGAGTGATGATTGTTACAGGCGAAGGATACACGTAGGTCACTCCACCATAGGTTCGTATAGCCGCAAGGAGTGAGTTCACTGTCAGCACGGGAGTGAAGAGGCCAAGCAACATGACACTCATAATGAATAAGACAAGCATTTCTGCAGCCTGTGTCTTCACTACGAGATTTCTCTCGGCTCCCATAGATCTGAGAAGAGCAATCTCACGTTTCCTTGCCTTGACGCCCTCTATGGCATAGATGACAAAAGCCCCAAAGATAGCTCCTACACTGAGCATTGTGAACAGTGTATCAGTCGAACGGTCCACAACGTAGATATCTTGTGAGATGTATGTTAGAAGTTCATTTAAGGCTGACACCCATCCATCCTCCTCCAGGACATCAGACCATCCATTTGTGAGAAGTTCTTTAGCAATGAGAGTTGCATTCACTATTTCTTCCACTCTCATGCAATAGATATTCTCAACTTCTTCTTCAAAGGACAGGATGATATCAATATCCTCTCGATTTACCCACACCTGTCCTGATCCAACCTCATATGTCCATTCGATTCCTGGGTATGGATTGGATCCTCCCGAAAAAGTCAGTGTATCTGGTAGAGCATCAACGACTCCAATAATAGTGAACTCTAGAGCTTCCAGTTCAGTTTCATTCCTCCAAAATGCCCTAAGAACACCGCCAGTTGAGAGACCGTACTTCTCTGCGACATCCTGTGTAACTATTGCTCCTGTTTGTGATAGCTCGAGCTGCTCCAACAAAAGGCCTAGACCTGATTCGTTTAAATGGTTTCCAACTGAATCATAACCGACTCTGGAATATTCCGTTGGGTTCAGACCTACAAACTCGAAAGTACCTTCGGTTCCAGTTGAAAGAGGCAATGACACCTTACTCAGAATACTACCCGAGGCTGAGGGCAAACCTTGTGTCATGTTGCCAATAAAAGACTCCCACTGATCTGACTCATCTGAATCCAAGTGAAATGCCAAATCCCCTCCTATCGCAAACCTCGACTGGTTTAGTCTCGTATACGGCAAGGTTGCATCATTGATTGCATAGTTCCATCCAAGACTCATTGCCAGTACTAAAACAATGATGAGTGAGCCAGATGACGCGGTGGTTTTGCCTATTCTCCTGATTCCGACAGTTGCTGGAATATTGCCGACCAAACCGCTGAATACTCTAGAAAATAGGTGAGCACCTCTCCTCATGGCCTTGATTGCCAAACTGGTCATTCCGAAGAACAATGTGAAGGGTAGAACACTTAGGACAACATATAGAAATGGATCACGTGTCACTATCGTTCCTGCCAGATTGAGTGCCACAAGAAGCAAAATACTCAAAGCTAGGAGTGAAGCGTCACCACGTACGAAGCTAAGTGCCTTGGTTATCCTCGCCAGTCTTCCTGTACTCTCTCGACTAGTAATCTTCAATGCACTTCGGAGTTGATGAATCAGCAGTATGATTGCAGGAAGTGCAACTCCCGCAATGACAGAATACACAATACTGTCAATGGAAATCAACAACGCGTTAGTGAATAGTCTCTGGTAATCGATAATAAAAAATCCATTTGATGCAATTGCAAATCTACTGGCTACTACCCCCACTGCAAATCCGAGTGGGACAGATAGAACAGCCAAGCTGATGATCTCCAAATTGACTAGTAGTCCAACTCGAAAACGTGAGGCTCCTCTTGCTACTAGCATATTGATTTCATAGGTTCTTTCATTCCAGATGTGGTTGACTGCCAAGTAGAGGACAGATAGCTCGAGAAGAAGAACTCCACCACTTCGAAGAGTCTGTGATGAACGAAGGTCCGTCAAATATTCCAAATAGTCCTCGATCCCGTCACCAAGTAAATTGACGACAGTATAGGTTGGCCTGCCTCCTCGATTGTAATAGGTGTCGAGCATCCTGATCTGTTCATTGATTTCATAGAGATGGTTCAGTGAACCAGCGGGGTCATATGGCACTACGTCACCTCTGTCAACATCTGCATAGATGAAGCTGAACGACATTAAGGACCTCAATGATTCATGGAACAACACATGGCCGCGGGTGTAGTAGTATGAGTTTTGAAAGCCAGTTTCTCCATGTTCGAAAATACCTGTAACAATAGCAGGTTCATATGATGGGTCGAACGGGTTCAAAGATTCATATGAGTAATTGACCTGATCTCCCACACTCACATAGAGCAAATCTGCTACAAGAACTGAAATTGCAATTTCTGAAGCATTTTCAGGAAACTTGCCTTCCGCGAGTGTGAAAATAGTTGGATAGGTGTCTGTGAATCCTTCACTATATTCCATTCCATACGTATTTACCTGCCAACGGAGTCCCAGCGACCTCGATGCAAGGTAGGCGAATGTCCCTTTGATCGGTTCTGCGTTACTTATTCCCGGTATCCCTCGAAAGTCATCAATCTCGCTATCAATCCCATCTCCAATCGCAACCAATGCTACTGGCCCAACATCACACTCAGAATTCCATACCTCCATAGAGTATGAGTCAACATACACCATTACACCTGCGATTATCGCTGATGACAACATGAAGCATAGAAGGGCCACTAACTTCCTTCTCTTTCCTTGAAATGCTTCATAGTCAACAGGAATTGATACCACTAAGAATCGCCTTTTGGATGTGCTCTCACAATCTACGAAACACTGACGATTTGTTTCCGTCTAATAAAACACACTCTCTCAGCCTTCCCAGGAAGACATGCTGATCGAATTCGTAAGTTCTTTGATTTCCTGTAAATGTTGCTCGGAATTGAGAACAATGTCTAATGTGGTGCCTAATAAGGTCCTATCAGAATCTAACTGTCCCAATCTCCTGAATGGTCAGTTATACTAATCTCAATCTTGAAGATGTCTATTCAATCAATCGAACCTCCTTAGACGCATTTTGGGCTTCTATGGACACAAGTGAACTGATGTGTTAATTCCAGGTTTTCAGACTGCAGACAAACTTCAAAGAACGATATGCAAGACAGGAACGCCAATCCTTGACGGTCTCCTTGGGGGTGGATATGAAACCGGTCTCACATATCTGTTCTATGGACACGAGTTGCTGCATAGTGTCATCCTTCGTTCTGCAGTCCAAGCTCAATTACCTGTGATGAAAGGTGGGTTCTCAAGTCCTTGTATCATGATTGACAGCTCGAACATGATTGATACAGTAAAACTGAGAGACATCTCATTCCAGCTCGGTCTTGAGCCTGAGAGTGTCATGGATGCAATCCACATATCTCGCGCTTTCAATGCTTCACAGACTTTCGACCTCGTCATCAACCATCTGGACGAGTTCATGGAAAGCGTTCCAGCAAAGATGCTGATTCTACCGGGACTTGTCGACCTCTTCAACAGTGAGGGTCTTGACAGTGAAGCGACACGTCAGATGGCTCATATGGCTGCGCGTGTAAATGCGTTCACTCTGAAACACAATATTGTGACGCTGATATCCACTCGAGAACCATTGGGTTATGGAAAACAACCATCAGTCGGAAAAGCGCTCACAAGCTCTACTCAGGTTCATGTACTGGTGGATCAGACTCCGATGCGCAATCTGTATTCACTGACAAAGCATCCAAGTCTCTCGTCCCGAATAGAATCTGTTGCCCGTACCGGTTCCGTATTTGGCGTGACCCTCCCACTTGAATACTTCTTTGAAGATGAATCTACTACTTGAGTGATTTGCAGCATTCTGGACCGTACCCCTCTCCAGTAGTCCTCTACCTCTTACCTGCTCATCGAAACGGACCTGTTCATACTGCTGATGAATAGTTCTAGCCCTGTATCGACCTTGGCAACACCCAGTCCGCCCAGGTACGGTTCTCTGTCCTCGAATTTCAGTGCTCTCTCAAGAAGCATCCTCTTGGCACTCAGAAGTGCGAGATCATGTGTGATGTGAATGAAAATGATTGGCTCCTTAGCAGATATCAACCTCTCAATGGTGTCTGCCATGAACCTGACTCGATAGTCCTCAAATGGTTCGATTCGATTCTCAAATTCTCCATCAACCCACCTATTGACATAATCTGTCACATTCTCTCCATTAGGATGTAGGTCATTCCAAACATCGTGATCCAAAATCTGTGGCGCAACTAGGGTAGGAAGAGGACTGATGTCAATTACCTCTCCTCCATTCTCAGAATATCCATCTGCAATACCTTCTGCAGTTTCGTGGCAACGAGGTATAAAACTGGTGTAGATGTCCATAGGCCTTCCTGGTCTAATTCGTTTTCCAACTTCAACTGCAACCTGCCGACCAAGCTCCGTGATTCCTGCGCTAGCCATATCCTGATGGTTTCGAAGTGTTTCCCTGTGTGAATGTCTAAGAATAAGCATCAAAGAACTGTTTGAGCTGATATTCGATGCCCAGTCGAGAATGTTTCTGACATTAGTAATCCAATCTTCAGTGTCCCAGCTTTTCTTGATGTCCATTGTAATTCCTCAAACGTTCAGAGGTGTTCACGTATTCCTGCCTCGATGACTCTGAAGCAGTTGGGACAGGTCAGCTCACTTGAACCTACCCATTCGACTTGATTCATTTCCAGTTTGTATTTGCAATGGGGACAGTATACAGGTACAGTATAAACAGAACCCTCTGCATAGTCACCAGTTTGATACATAGGCTGAGTATAGGTTTGTCTCATCATTACACTGTCACTGGTTGTTCTCTGAGTTGTGTTGCACACTACCATAGATACTATGATTATGAGGGTCATGATTCCAAAGGTTCCAATCAAAGTTGGCCAGAGGATTGGCCACACATACTCCAGGATCCCAAGTGTTTCAAACATGATATACATGATGAAGAGTATTCCAGCCATTACAATGGCTATGCCACAGATGATTCTGGCTGCTATATTACTAGACAAATGATCACAGTGCAGTTGACTGTGTTTTATCCTATAAAGGTTCAGAGGATGTGGATACCTGCGACTATTAGTTTTGAACTTTCTCGGAAGAACCGAGCTTCAGAGATTAATAGGAGCACTCACGCTCCAGACAGGTCGATGTCACAGATCTGTTTAGTTTCGACCATCTCTCTCGGGCGTGTGAGTTCACTAGGAAGAACTTTCACTCCTCACAAAATCCTAGTATCACACCCTTCATTTGAGAACAGTCGAGGCGTGGCAGGTACCGTAAAGGTTACTTACAGTCAGGTATGTGCGTCCAGGAAGGCTGGAGCAGATGAGTGATTTCAAACTAGAGGCACCATTCAAACCCACAGGTGATCAACCACAGGCGATAGAGAAACTAGTGGAAGGTCTTGAGAGTGAACTCCAGCATCAAACACTTCTTGGTGTTACAGGCTCTGGTAAGACTTTTACAATGGCAAACGTCATTGAGGCTTACAATAAACCTACACTTGTCATCTCACATAACAAGACATTGGCTGCGCAGCTCGCATCTGAATACAAGCAATTCTTCCCTGATGCAGGAGTCGAATACTTTGTTTCATACTACGACTACTATCAGCCAGAAGCCTATGTTCCCAGTAAGGACATGTACATCGAGAAGGAAACAGACATCAACCAGGAGATTGAGAGACTTCGACATTCTGCAACTCATTCTTTGAGATCCCGGAGTGATGTCATTGTAGTAGCATCTGTTTCCTGTATATACGGTGTAGGTGATCCGAGTGAGTATGACTACTTCAGGATGTACATTGAACGGGGAGGGCAAATTGACCGACGTGAAATCTTGGAACGACTCGTCGCCATGCAATACGAGCGAAATGACATGGAGATCAAGCCTGGTGTCTTCCGGGTGAGGGGAGATGTCATAGATGTCTATCCCGCTGCTTCAGAGAACAGCTATCGAATTGAGCTCGACGGTGACAAAGTGTACCGGCTCACTATGCTGGAAGGTCTTACCTCAAAGAAGCTGTATCAACCAGACTGGATTGAATTGTATCCAGCAAAACATCACATAGCCCGTCATGAAACCGTTATCGACGCACTGGAACCGATAGAGCAAGAGATGCTTGAGAGGGTTGAGTGGTTCAAGAAGCAAGGGAAGATGGTGGAAGCAGATCGACTGAAGCGAAGAACTCTGTATGATATTGAGATGCTTCGGGAGATTGGAATGTGTTCTGGCATAGAGAATTACTCTCGGTTCATTGATGGTCGAAGTGTAGGTGAGAAGCCATACACTCTACTCGACTACTTCCCGAAAGATTTCCTCATGATTATCGATGAGTCTCACATGACCATTCCCCAGGTTCGAGGGATGTACAACGGGGACCTTGCGCGAAAACAGAATTTGGTAGACTATGGATTTCGACTCCCCTCAGCGATTGACAATCGTCCATTGAAGTTTCCAGAGTTCGAGAAATACATGAAACATGTCATCTTCACAAGTGCAACTCCGGGACCATACGAGAAGAAGGTAAGCAAACAGATTGTCGAACAGCTACTGAGACCCACTGGTCTCTTGGATCCTGACATAACTATCAAACCTGTGATCGGTCAGGTGGACCATCTCCTAGGTGAGATACAGACCACCGTGGGAAAGGGTGATAGAGTCCTCGTGACTACCCTCACAAAGAAGACTGCTGAAATGTTGAGTGAGTATCTTATTGAGGCAGGAGTGAAGTCTAGATATCTGCATTCAGACATCGGTACAGTGGAGCGTATCGAAATCATCCGTCAGCTACGTCAGGCGAAGTTTGATGTCCTTGTTGGTATCAACCTTCTTAGAGAGGGGCTGGACCTCCCAGAGGTCGGACTAGTTGCTATCCTCGATGCAGACAAGGAGGGCTTCCTGAGGACAGATTGGGCACTCATCCAGACCATGGGTCGGGCAGCACGAAACGCGAATGGCCGAGTCATTCTATATGGTGACCACACGTCGAAGGCTATGCAGACTGCAATAGATGAGGTCAACCGACGCAGGTCATATCAAGAGAAGTACAATAAGGAGCATGGAATCACACCTGCGACCATTGTTAAGGATATTCAGGACATTGCCCAAGGCATCACAGTGCGCCAAGAAAGTGCTCAGACAAAGCTCGAGGATTTCGATCCTATCGAGATGGATGACCTAGCTGATTACATCATTGACCTTGAGGAAGAGATGAAGGAAGCAGCAAGGAACCTTGAGTTTGAGAAGGCTGCAAGACTACGTGACAAGATTGCATCATTACGAAAGAGGGTAGAGGGTATCAGATAGTGAAGTCATTGACCAACGACAGAGGCAGCGGTTCTCCAGATGTTCCATTGGAGGGTCCTCAGTCCATACTAGTCGTTGGTGCTGCGGAAAACAATCTTCGCCACATTTCATGTGAGATTCCGAAGAACAAGTTCACAGTAGTTACCGGGGTTTCAGGTAGTGGAAAGAGCAGCCTGGTGTTCGACACGATCTTCGCTGAGGGTCAGAGACGCTTCGTTGAGTCTCTCTCTGCCTATGCACGTCAGTTTCTTGGCATGCTAGAGAAACCTAAGGTCGACTTCATGTCAGGACTCTCACCATCGATCTCGATTGACCAGAAGAGTGTTGGACGCAACCCTCGCTCTACCGTTGGTACAATCACAGAAATCTACGACTATCTACGTCTGCTCTACGCAAGAGTAGGTACTCCTCACTGCCCGAAGTGTGGTAAGAAGATCGAACCACAGACCTCGCAACAGATGGTCGATCGCATCCTCCGGTTTCCTGAAGGGACGAAGATAGTGATACTCGCTCCAATCGTCCGTGGTCGGAAGGGAGAGTATCGAAGGGAATTCAGAGACCTGATCAAGAAGGGATTCATTCGAGCTAGAGTTGATGGGGAGCTCGTGGAACTCGAGGACGGAATGTCTCTTGACAGATACTTTGAGCACACCATAGAGGTAGTGGTAGACAGACTTCGAGTGAAGAAGGATGACCGCAGCAGGATATCGGAAGCTGTCGAGACCTCTCTCAACATGGCAGATGGTGTTGTCTCTGTCGAGAGGGATGGCGGCACTCTTACGTTATCGGAGCAGTTCGCCTGTGTGGACTGTGGAATCAGTCTTCCGGAGATGGAACCTCGTATCTTCTCTTGGAACACACCACAGGGAGCATGCACTAACTGTACAGGTTTGGGAGTGGTCCGGGAGTTTGATCCCGACCTGTTCATCAAGAATCCTAATCTTTCATTGAATGAGGGTGCGATGATTCCTGACAACTGGGTACTTCGTAGGAAATTGTTTCACAAGGTGGCTGAGAAGTACGGTTTCACCCTCGATATGCCCTGGAAAGACTTCACCGAGGAGCAGAAGAATATTGTATTCTACGGGACTACTGAGAAGTATGATGTCACATGGGAAGGTGGCAACGAAGAGTATGAGGTAAAGTACTCAGGTCATTACAAGAGAGCATTCGAGGGATTCGTCATCCGTGCTCAGAGGACCTACAAGAATACAAAGTCCGAGTATCGTCGTCGACAGATAGAACAGCTCATGTCCACACAGAAATGTCCAGTCTGTAAGGGTCATCGTCTGCGGCCAGAGTCTCAGGCTATAACGATAGGAAATCGCTCGATCTCTGAGATCGGATCTATGTCAATCAAAGATCTTGGTCAGTTCATAGAAACCGCAAAGATTCCAAAGCGGTTCAGACCGGTCTCCGAGCCGATAATCAAAGAGATTCTCGGTCGCATAGGTTTTCTCCAGGATGTCGGGCTCGAGTACCTGACACTGGACAGGCCCGCTCCGTCTCTTGCAGGCGGCGAAGCCCAGAGGATTCGTCTCGCCAGTCAGATCGGTTCGAACCTTGTCGGTGTGACCTACGTCTGTGATGAGCCTAGTATCGGACTTCATGCCCGTGACAACCAGCGACTCCTGAACTCGTTGATGAATCTAAGAGACCTCGGCAACACAGTATTGGTCGTGGAGCATGACGAAGAGACGATCAGGAGTGCAGACTATGTCATCGACCTTGGCGTCGGTGCTGGTGCTGAGGGCGGGGATGTTGTCGTTGCTGGTGAACTTGATGATGTGTTGAATTCAGAAACGTCAATCACTGCAAAGTACCTCCGAGGTGATGAGAAGATACCTGTACCTACGGAGCGCCGAAAGTCGAATGGCAGGTTCATAGAGGTACGTGGTTGTCGCCACAACAATCTGAAGGATCTCAACGTGAGGATACCTCTGGGGCTGTTTGTGGCAGTAACAGGAGTGTCCGGTAGTGGGAAGAGCTCTCTGGTCGTCGAGACACTGCAACGGGAACTAGCCCGCAGATTCCATCATGCTGAAGCAAAGCCCGGCGAGCATGATGAAATTGTTGGAATCGAACAACTGGACAAAGTCATTGTGATTGACCAGAGTCCCATCGGGAGAACCCCGAGAAGTAATCCAGCTACATATGTCGGACTCTGGACTCCACTCAGAGAACTCTATGCGAGTCTTCCTGAATCGAAGATTCGTGGATACAAGCCCGGTCGTTTCTCGTTCAATGTCAAGAGTGGTAGTTGCCCAAAGTGTAAGGGGGCTGGTGTAGAGATCATCGAGATGCAGTTCCTCCCTCCTGTTCAGGTAACATGTAGCGAGTGTAAGGGTCGCCGTTACAACAGGGAAACCCTCCAGGTCCGATTCAAGGGGAAGAATATCTCCGATGTTCTGGATATGAGGATAGACGAGGCCCGTGAGTTTTTCGAGGGAGTGCCTTCGATCCATCGGCGTCTGTCAACTCTCTGCGACGTGGGCATGGGATATGTGAAGATGGGACAGCCCGCTACAACGTTGAGTGGCGGAGAAGCTCAGAGGATCAAACTGAGTAAGTTCCTGTCAAGACCTGCTACCGGACAGACACTGATTTTATTAGATGAGCCCACGACAGGTCTCCACTTTGCCGACATCAAGAAGCTCCTTGAGGTTCTCCACCGCCTGGTTGACCTCGGAAACAGTGTGCTTGTTATAGAACATCAACTGGATGTTGTGAAGACTGCTGACCATGTCATCGACTTGGGACCTGAGGGTGGGGATGAGGGTGGTTACATTGTTGCTCAGGGCACTCCGGAAGAGATAGTCGCAGACAAAGCCTCATACACAGGCAAGTACATGTCAGAACTTCTGCAAGAGGGAGGGGCTGAGATGTGACCGGCTACATCAAGGTGCGAAAGGCTGAGGAACATAACCTCAAGTCAATCGATGTAGACATTCCTCGAGATCGGCTTGTGGTTGTTACAGGACCCAGTGGTTCTGGAAAATCTACGCTTGTGTTTGATACCGTGTTCGCAGAGGGGCAGCGACGCTATGTGGAGAGCTTGTCTTCCTATGCACGAAGGTTTCTTGGACGCCTCGACAAACCAAAGGTGGACAAGATCACTGGTCTTCCTCCAGCCATATCGATCGAACAGAAAGGACGCACAAAGAACCCACGTAGCACAGTAGCAACGAGCACTGAGATCCAGGACTACCTTCGACTGCTATACGCCAATATTGGCATCGCACATTGTGTCCAGTGTAAGAAACCTATGGAACAGCTCACTGCTGAGTCAGCAGCCAGACTTCTTCTTGATGAGAATGGAGGACAAAGGATTCACATACTCGCCCCTGTCGTGAGGGGTGATACCGGGAATCACGAGGAGGAATTGGACGGTCTCTTCAAGAATGGATTCGCCAGAGTCCGAGTAGACAGTGAGATCCATGACATCGACGGTCTCCACCTGGATGCTCGGAAGAAACACGATATCGAAGTTGTCGTTGACAGGCTCGAACTCAGTCAGAAGAATAGAGAGCGACTCATCGGGTCCCTGGAGACCGCACTTGAAACTGGAGAGGGAGCAGCCATCGTCGCTCGGGAAGGTATGCCTGACTTGCTCTTTGCAGAATCACTGATGTGTCCGAAGTGTGGAATTCAATATGATAAACTGGGACCGAAGGCCTTCTCACATAACAGACCAGATGGAGCATGTCCCACATGTAATGGTCTTGGAGTGACAATGGCTGTCGACCCAGACTTAGTGATACCTGACAAAGACATGACTGTTCGAGAGATCAGTAAGAGAGTCAACAGAGCGGAGAAACCATGGTTCTTGAAGCGGCTCCAGAAATTGGGTGAACAGAAAGGCTTTACATTGGACACAAAATACAGGGACTTCACAAAGGCTCAGGTAGATGTGTTCATGTGGGGGAAGCCGAATGTCATGCTTCAATATGTGATGGAGGGCGATGAGTCATATTGGGAAATAGAACGAAAATGGATAGGGCTCATTCCGTGGTTGGAACGACTCTTTGAAAACTCAAAGAGCAGCGACAAACAGTGGTATCAGTGGTGGGCACGGAGAATTGCAAACGAGTTCTCTCGAAAGAGTACCTGTGTGTCCTGCAATGGTCGTCGTCTGAAACCTGAGAGTCTTGCAGTCACTGTTGGGGGTCGCTCTATTGATACTATCACTTCCATGACCATCGAACAGGCTGTTGAGTTTTTCAACACCATCGAGCTCTCAGAACGAGACCTCAAGATAGCACAGCTTGTCCTCAAAGAGATAAAGGCTCGACTGAAATTCTTGATCTCTGTAGGCCTCGAGTATCTCAATCTGGACAGAGCTAGTATGACTCTCTCAGGAGGAGAGAGTCAGAGAATCAGACTCGCAACGCAGATCGGTTCTGCACTGACTGGAGTCCTCTATTGTCTTGATGAACCATCAATTGGTCTCCATCCGCGAGACATCAGTCGCCTCATCGATACGTTCTATCACCTTCGATCACTCGGGAACACCGTGGTCGTAATCGAGCATGACAGAGACACCATCACGGCTGCAGACCATCTCATCGACTTGGGGCCGCTGGCGGGTCGACATGGTGGAGAAGTGGTAGCAGAAGGGTCTCCTAGAGAAGTTCTGACACACCCAAAGTCTCTGACTGCCCAGTACTTGGCTGGAGAGAAACAGATTCCCATCCCCGAAGAACGGCGTAAAGGAAACGGTCACAACATCACTATTCACAACGCACGTACGAACAATCTGAAGGGCATCACAGTCAGGTTCCCATTGAACAAGATGATCTGTGTGTCTGGAGTTTCGGGTGCTGGGAAGAGCTCCCTGACGTATGATACACTCTACAAGGCACTTGCTCGGGACATCAATGGAGCAAGCACAAGACCTGGTCCTTATGATTCAATAGATGGGATTGAAAATCTCGATAGGCTGGTCTTGGTAGATCAGTCACCGATAGGCCGGACACCCAGAAGCAACCCAGCAACCTACACGAAGACCTTCGGAGAGATTCGTGAGCTCTTCGCAAAGATGCCTGAGGCGAAGGCTCGCGGATTCAGTCCTGGACGATTCAGTTTCAACACACGCGAGGGTCGATGCGAGAAGTGCAAAGGCAGTGGAGTGCTTCGAGTTGAGATGCACTTCATGTCGGATGTGTTCATGACCTGCGATGTGTGTCACGGAGAACGATTCGACCGAGAGACCCTCGAGGTAAGTTACAAGGGGAAGAACATCACCGAGATCCTCGCGATGACCATAGATGAAGCTCTTGAGTTCTTTGCTGACATCCCGAAGATTGCAGACAAGCTCACTACACTTGTCGACGTAGGATTGGGCTACCTCCAGTTGGGTCAACCAGCCACCCAGCTCAGTGGTGGAGAAGCACAGAGGATGAAGCTCGCATCAGAGCTCTCTCGGAAGGCAACTGGGAAGACATTGTATCTCTTGGACGAACCCACAACTGGGCTGTCCGCCTCTGATGTCCATGTCCTGCTCAGAGTGATTAATCGGTTAGTGGATGCAGGGAACACAGCCATCATTGTGGAACACAATCTTGAGGTCGTCAAGACAGCAGACCATGTCATCGACTTAGGTCCGGAAGGTGGAGATGCTGGTGGTGAGGTGATCGCCGAGGGCACTCCCGAAGAGATCTGTGAAGTCTGGAAGTCGTATACAGGGAACCACTTGCGTGATGCCCTCTTCGGCCCCAACGTTCGGCGGGGTCAACTGAACTAATACATGATCGGCTTAGTAAAGCTGGATGAACGTATAGACAAAGACAATCAGGAATATTATGACCATAACGGAGATCATGGCTCCCAGAGTCCTTGAGTAGTTCTTCGGGTCGAGCTGCCCCTCTTGGTCCATTTTCTTTGCCATCGGGTACAGTTTCCAATAGAAGGACATGATTGACATCATCAGTGCAAAAAGGACCCAGACCTGGACCTGTTCGTTCGCAAAGATGAGGATCACAGTCAACATGGCCAAAAAGATCAACTTTGTACCAGCAACCCAGTTCACCAGATAGTTTGTAAAATTGTGTATCTCTGTGTCTTGCTTGGACTTCTCCCAGGCTGTGAAGACTCCTACACTATTGAACATCTTAGAATCCTTTCTGAAGTAAAGTGCGAGAACGTTCGCGAATTCAAGGAACATGAATGCAATTATCACAATTACAAGTAGACTCATAGTGAAGGACTCGAATATTGCTCGATATATTATAACTGGTCATCAATGGAAATCAATGATTTTTCAAAAACCGCGCGTTCTGCGTTCGATTTATCGAGACGCGTCTCGCATAATGAGACCTCGCAGAAAATCAACTGCCACAAAATGCTCGGAAACACTTCCGAAATGCATTTTTCAGCAATAGACAAGTGAGGACATCATACACATATGGTATATTAACCACTCGCGAGAGACTTTTTCCTGGTTGTCCATGTTTGGACCACCGTTCGCAGACGGCCGCCGGGAGGTCGACGCACACACATGATACGCAGAGATGAGTCAAACGACTCAACGCCAACATCGGCAATGACTACAAAGAACACCAGCACGATATACGAAACTGACCTCAGAAGAAGACTAGCTACTTTTCCAAGGGACGTCCTTGCATGGTTTGCACTAGGGAAATATCTCCGTTCCGTTGGTAGACTGCAAGAGGCTGAGGAGTCACTACGAAAGGCAACCTCCCTCAATCCAGGTCCACTACCATTCTGGGAAGAGCTTGCTTTGACTCTTGTTGACCTTGGTCGGATTGACGAGGCTTATGCAATCTGCGACCAGAATCTGAGGAAGAAAGACGATACAATAGTGAAAAGACTAGAGGAGCTCAGGAAGCTGGAGCGGTCAGCAGGTGCGGACTATCCTGAAGAGACCTCTCCCTGTGTTGCGTGTCCTGAATACACATACTATGGTTGCTCTAGGGGATGTGAATGTGATGCGATTGTCAGATGGCGCTCAGCCATCTCTAATACACGCCCAACTTCGACTCATAGAACCTGATGTAGCTCGGTTGTACCTTCCGAATCACTGATTTATGGTATTCTTATCAAGACAATACTATACTGACTTGTGGAAGGAAACTGATGTCGGATCTCAGAGCTCTCGTCCAAGACTTACCCGATGCACCTGGCGTGTATCTATGGAAGGACGAGAAAGGGAAAATCCTCTACATTGGCAAGGCAAAGTATTTGCGTCGAAGAGTCGGGTCCTACCTCCGAAAGACTGGACTCTACCGCAGATTGGGAGAGATGATGTTTCACGCTCGAGATCTCGAAACAATTGTGACTAACACTGAGCGCGAAGCGCTCGTTTTGGAACAGACGCTCATAAAGAAACATCAACCTAGATACAATATTGCCCTCAAGGATGATCGACGTCACGCATGGATTAGAGTGGACTTGAAGAAACGGATTCCAACATTTGAGATTACTCGCGAAGCTGAGAAAGATGGAGCAACCTACTATGGTCCATATGGCAGCACAAAGAGGCTCGAACGCCTCATGGACACTATAAGAAAATCCATTCCGGTTGCTATGTGTAGGGATCCTGAAAAGGTGAAACGTGCTTGCATGGACTACCACCTTGACAGATGCACTGGACCCTGCGAGGACCACATTGATCTACCTGAGTATAGGGAACTAGTTGAACAGATGAGCTATTATCTCGAGGGACGCCCGGATGATCTACGGAGGTCTCTAAAGAAGCAAATGGAGAATGCATCAGCTGCAATGGAGTTTGAGAAAGCAGCAGAGATGCGTGACCGTCTTACAGACCTTGAGGTTTTGATGAGTCGCCAAAAAGTAGTGCGTTTCGAAGGTGCAAACAGTGATATTCTTGGAATCTCGCGAACAGAGCAAGCAGCTCTGATCAATATGTTGATTGTACGAAACGGACGATTGATTGGAGTTGACAACTTCTATTTTGAGATTGATTTGGACACACCAGACTCTGAAGTAATTGAGGCTTTCATAGAGCAGTTCTACTTCACGATTCCACGTCTTCCGGATCAGATAATCATTCCCACAAAAATCTCTCAGATGAAGAACCTCAGCACTTGGCTGAGTGATGTAAATAGCCATCCAGTGAAAATTATGCTCCCCGATGATGATAGAACTTCTGAACTCGTAGAGATGGCTAAGAAGAATGCTCATCGAGCTCTTCGAAAGATGTTGATTCTTGGACACAGTGACGAAGAGATTGTGCATCCTGGTGTAAAGCATTTGAAGGAGGCTTTGGGTCTTGCAGTTGTTCCAATGCGCATCGAAGGCTTTGATATCGCCAACATACAAGGCACAGACCCAACAGGCTCGTGTGTTGTCTTCAAGAATGGAGAACCATACAGCAAGCGTTACCGAATGTTCAAGGTTCGGATCAAGCAGACTCCTGACGATTATGCTATGATGCACGAAGTCGTCTATCGGAGATATTACGGAGTACTTGAGCGGAAGGATGTACTTCCGGATCTCATCCTCATTGATGGCGGAAAGGGACAGCTCAATGTCGCGTTGGAAGCATTATCCGAATTGGGACTTGACTATGTTCCAGTCGTAGCGGTCGCAAAGCGTGAAGAAATCCTGTATACACGAGATGCTCCTGAAGGTATTGTACTCGATCTTGGATCCCAGGGACTTCACCTGATTCAGAACATCCGAGACGAAGCTCACAGGTTTGCACAACGGTATCACCATAAACTCAGAGAAAAGAGATTCACAGGTTCTATACTAGAAGAAGCCCCTGGCATCGGTCCAAAGAGGAGGTCAGCACTACTTCAAGCTCTGGGTAGTTACGACAATGTGAAGAATGCTTCAGTGGAAGAGCTTGCAGCAGTTGAAGGGATGTCAGAAAAGACTGCAATGGCTCTAAGAGAATGGCTGGACCGAGATGATGCTGATTGACCTCCGACAAACAGAAATACTGCCATTATTTCAAATTGTAAGTGAGTTGCATAAAATGTCTGTGACCATATTCCTCGCTGTCAATGTTCAATCTGGCAAGGAACAAAAGGTTCAGGCGGCTCTCAAAAAGTTTAATGAGGTCACACTTGCTTGTGCAGTATCAGCAGGTCCATATGATGTTGTGGCATTGGTAGAGATTCCCTCATTAGAGGAGTACAAGGCATTTTCAATTGACAGAGTTAGTACTATACCCCACATCACTGATTATACATCATTCATTGTAATGGATCAATGACTTTCGTTGTTTCCATTCAGGACCTCAACATATGTCCTATTCCTACTTCTTCCATAGATTAGATAGATGAAGAAACCAATCAGGGCTAGTATCCCACCGAGTTGCAGGACATTGACATTGAGTGAAGGGATGAGCAACAAGCAAATTCCAACTCCAAGGACTGGAAAGAAGGGAAACAAGGGAGCTTTGAATGTACCAGGCACACTGAGTCCTCTCCTCCTCAGAATGATCACTGCAAAGTTGACAATTGTCTGTGCAATAAGATATCCAAAGACAGAGAGCTGCGCCACCAATACTACGTCTGCGGACAGAGCGAACAGACTGACAAGAATGAGTACTAGAATCAGGGCTGGTATTGGTGTCTTCACCTTTTTGTTGACACTTTCAAAGGATTTTGGTAGGAACCGGTCTCTTCCCATTGAATAGACGATTCTTGCTCCTGCAAGGAACGTGGCATTCAGAGCAGCATAATTGGACGCAGCCATACCAGCAAGACCGATGATGAGAGTTCCGGGTATCATAGCTTCAAACACATCTGCAATGGGAGTGAAGGTTTCTGCAACTTGCGCAAATGGGACAACTCCAACGATAACAAGTGATGCAGCCATGTAGATTCCTGTACCTATCGCTACGGTAAGGAATATCGCTCGTGGTACGTTCTTTGCTGGCTCCTTGATCTCCTCTGATGCCGACGTCACAAGTTCGAATCCTACGAAGCTGATGTAGATGAACGAAACTGTAGCCATGAAGGCTGGCAATCCTGCATTCTCAGCGAAGAAGGGAATTAGATTAGAAGGCTCGATGAAAATTAATCCAATGGCTACGAAAGAGAATAGGATGAGTGCTTGTGCGATATTCAGTATTCCGAGAACTCCTGAAACACTCTTGACACTCAATATATTGGTCACAAATGTGATTGCAATAATTACTAGTGCAATTGTCGCTACATATTGTGTTCCTTGAGGGATGAAGACAACAAGTGTGTGAGCGACAGCCATGGCATACAATCCACATGCTACTATGTTCCCAATCATCAGGAACCACCCAGTCAGAAATGCTGGAAGCCCTCCCAGTGTATCATGAGCAAAGGTATATCCTCCGCCCTGCTTGGGTATTGAACTAGCAATCTCCGCATAATTGATTGCGGTAAACATAGCAAGAATTCCTGTGACAAGATATGCTATGAAGAGTGCTGGTCCAATTATTCCAGCAGCTGTTCCTGATATGACATAGATGCCGCCTCCAAGCATCGCTCCAAGCCCAATGTTAGTTGCTCCAACAAGACCCAGATGTCGACCAAACTTACCGCTTATCTTCTTCTTCTGGATAATTTCTTGCAATAGGGCCACCGTGGAATATCGTTACAAAACTCCCGAGGAATTCGCTGGATGTTTTCCAGCTCCCCATTTTGATTGCCATTTGAAGCTTTTGACGACGGAAAAAACGAAAGTTGTATAAAGTCGAATTACGTTAGGCAGATTTCATAGTTATGGAGGGATTATTGTGAAAAGGGAAGTAGTTTTGATATTACTGACATTTCTGTTGACGTTCATTTCCCCAATTGATGCTGTCTCTGACCAAGGGCTGGAATGGGGAATCAAAGAAGGAGTGAGGTATGAATACACACTCAATGTAACTGACAACCGATTCGACAATGTTCTTTTAGATTGTCACTATATCCATAACTTCACTCTACCTCAAATCGAGAACGATGTGACTGCACTAAGGATGGTTTTGCTCAGAGTCCCATTCACCCTAACAAATGGGTCTTTGGTCCATCCATATAATGGAGATTTTGCATATGTTGCAATTGGAAACTGGAGTCATCTTACTTCGCTACTACCTGACTCTATATCCTTCTATACAGCGGCAAGCCCCAGTAATGGTTCATATGAGGTGATTGATACAGATTCATCTTGGGGATTTTTGTTTACATCAGATTACGAAATCTGTGATGTTCCTATTGAGAAATGGGTACACGGGTGGATATTGCATCTTGAGTTCTCAAAGGTGGATGGCGTATTGGACTACTCTTTCTTTCAGTGGTTACTTCCTGACTCTGTTGCGGATGTGACAGTCGAGGTCATTAGGACAGATACGATTTATCCATCTAATCCAACTCTAATAATTGCAGGCGGAGCCATTGTATCCATACTAATCATATCTGTGACATTCATGAGAAAACGGAAATAACGGACAGTTTAAATGTACATTAGCGGCGGTCTGCTTCGCCTGACAAGTAAGATTGTCTGGTAACGATGTGATTCCAATGATCTGGAAAGTCAATGATAACTGTACTGCATGTGGAACCTGTGCTGATGTTTGTCCAGTTGATCCTACTCTATATGTGATCAACGACAAAGCTGTGTATCAGGTCGACCGTGCAGACGAGTGTACAGAGTGCTATGCTTGCGTCGATTCGTGCCCTGAAGGCGCGATTGAAGAATGATAAGATAGAGCATCTTCTTCTATTCTATCAGTCGATTTTATGCTCCTCTTGAAGATTCCTACGGGAATGGGCGTTTCTAGTTTTTTTATCTATAACCCTGAAGTTTAAATGCTGGAATGAGCCGCACCACAAATGCGGGACTCTATTTTGAGTCTTGAGAAGAAGTGATTCAGAATGATTTGGAAGGTAACTGACCTTTGTACAGGAGAAGGAACTTGTGCCGATGTCTGTCCTGTTGACCCAACACTGTTTGTGATTGAAGGCGGCAAAGCCATCTATCAGGTTGATCGTGCAGACGAGTGTACAGAGTGCTATGCTTGCGTCGATTCGTGCCCTGAGGGTGCGCTTGAAGAAGGCTAAAGCAGAACACAGGACCATACTACCATTTCCTGATGTAGGGAAATGGTAAATCGACAAGGGAGTCCATAACATGGGCTCCCTGTCGCTGACACTTCTCGGTTTTTCTAGCGAATCTTATCTGGCTGGTTAAGAATAGAATCGAACTCTTCCTTCAATGATTCATCCACAAGAACGACTCTAATTTAAGCGATGTCGTCCGATAAAGGATGTTCTTGTCAGTGACATTCTCTCTTTGTTTCAATTATAGTAACTACCTGACTTTGTACGGTGCTCCAAGGACCGAATCGAAGAACTCTTTCAAAGACTCGTCAGCAAGTACTATTCTCACATGTGCCGTTTCATCTGTGTTTGGATCAAATGTGCCAATGATTCTCTCAATCTGAGAATCATCATCCAGCATGAGCATTGTTCTTGCTTCATCGATTTCTTCATGCATTCCAAACTTTTCTCTGATTTTGTCAAAACATGCGCGATAATCTTCAGGTTTGACTCGATAGAACAGCTTCATCTCATGATTCTCCACAGGCTCTCCGAATTTTTACTACAGGGGAAGGTATAAGTTATTCAGTCTGATAGTTTTGTGATAGTTAAGTCGGGAGGACTTTTACTTTGATGAAAAACCACCACAAAATAATCAGTCTGCTTGTGGTCTCTCTGATGCTCTCAGGAATCTTACCTCTCTTGATTTCACCGGTCGCATCAGTAGACTCTCCACAAAAGGACTATACTCCATCAGCATTTACGTGGCAGACATTCAACAAGAACATGAATGTCACCACATTCGTGTCTCCTGATGGAAGCCATGATGCACTATGGCATTTCCTGAATTCAGCGAAAGAAAGTATCTACGTTGAGATCTTTGGAGTAAACAATCCATACATTCTCGATTTGATACATGAGTTGCATGATACTAAACCAACTCTTGAGATGAAGTTTCTACTGGGTTGGAACAGTATTGGATACTATAGTCCCAATGACTATGTCGCAAACAACCTGACTCTTCTAGGGTATCCAGTCAAATGGACTAGTGATACAGAGTTCAGCTATGCTCACCAGAAGTTTGTGATCATTGATAACAAGACAACCATAGTCCATTCAGGAAATTGGGCAAAGACCAGTTTTCCTGAGGATGGAATGAAAGCCAACAGAGAGTGGAGTATTGCGATGACAGACACAGATGTCACTCAGTACTTCAGAGATGTATTCGATTACGATTGGGGTAATGGAATTGACTACGACGCAGGTACTCATGGTACAGGTTCTCCGCTTTCATACTCTGAAACTAGCAGTACCTATCTCAGACCATTTGCCACTCCTGGCGAGTTCTCTGGACCAATGAATGTCACACCAATATTCAGTCCTGATACAAGTCTCCAGGGAATCCTGTACTGTATCAATGCAGCTCAGGCAACTCTCGACATTCAGATTCCATACTTCACTAACTGGAATGAAACTGGCAGCGTTGAAACTATTCTAGATGCCATCATTGCAGCAAAGAATCGAGGAGTCACAGTTCGTGTGATCTCTGAGGAGGACTATGATTTCATGGAGGTCGCAGCATTATTCCATCAGTACCAAATACCTATTGTCTGGCAAGATACAAGATGGTTTACAGCAAATCACAACAAAGGAATTATTGTTGATGGACGAATAGTTCTCATCAGTAGTATCAACTATAGTGACAATAGCATTGAAAACAATAGAGAGGCTGGAGTCATTATAGAGAATGAGGATGTGGCTCGTTGGTACCAAGAAGTCTTCGACTTCGATTGGGGTATGGCTGACTTTGACCACATCAACAACGTAAATCTGTACTGGAATCCCAACATCCCAACAAGTTCTTCTGAGATCAACGTGACTGTGTATGCACATCCGCTCTATTCAACTGGTGTTACAGATGTCAGTCTTGGAGTAAAGATTGGAGATGGTAGTTGGAACAACTATTCAATCACCGCAAATGTGTTTGACTCATCCGAGGGTGATCCAGAGAATTACTTCTATGTAATTTCACCTCAGGCTGATGGTACAAACATTACAGTACAAGCTATTGTCACAGCAGGTGGAGTGCCATATGTCAGTATACCAATGGTGATCAGAGTTCGGGATTCGATTGGTTCAATCATAACGACACCGACAACAACTACAACCACTCCAAGCACAACTCCAACGACCACAACAACGCCAACAGGTTCGACTACACCTGATGGGACGACACAGTTACTTATGGAGCTCTTGCCATATATTGCAATTGCAGTAGTAGCTGCAATTGGTGGACTCTGTATCAAGAAGAGACGGTAAGTAGAATTATATTAAGGCCCTGAAAAGGGCCTTTCCCCCTTTCTTTTACTCTGACTTTTCCGCCAACTCTGCAAACTTGTAGCAACTCTCTGCATCCTGATTCTCTCCACGTTTCTTGTGGAGACCTGCAGCTATTCTGTACGATCTTGCCACAGCTGGCCAATTTTCCTTTGCATCAAAACAGAGAGCAAGAGCTTTCCATGTTTCTGGATTGTTAGATTCGTACTTTAGTGATTTATTGTAAGCCTCGATCGCTTCATCAATCCTCAATAAGCTCTCAAGCGCACGCGCCTTCTTGGACCAAAGTTCTGCACTATCCGGAGCATACTCAAGTCCTAAGTCCGCTGCTGCACTGGCCTCATCAAACGAACCGAGTGTGATATATGCCTCTGCCTTGTTTGAATGAGCCCTGAAATCATTTGGAGCGAAATTTATCGCAAGATCGAATGCAATGATTGCATCTGACTGTTCTCCAATATGGATGTGAGCAAGTCCCATTTCGTTTAACGCATCCAAGTTTTCCGGATTCTGAATGAGTATTTCTCTATAGGCCTCAATCGCTTTCTTGTTCTGTCCTTGTCGTTTAAGGGAACGTGCCTTTGATAGCATCTGTTCTGCAGTCTGTGCATCTTGCGACATAGTACTTTCTCAACTTGTTCTAGTTTTAATCATTCTTCTGTCGGATATCGTCAGACACAAGGATTTTAACAGGGCCACTCACTCTCCAGTCCAACCGCAATCATGAGGAAAATCAAATGACTAGCGAGGATGACACTTTCTTCGAGGAAGAAGATTACGACGAAGAAGAAGAGGATGAAGAAGAGGAAGAAGAGGATGAAGAGGACGATTTTCCTGATGCGGATGAAGATGAATATGATGGATATGATGACTATGCCATCGATGGACCATCTCGGCTCACAAAATTCGCTGATGACCCATGGCCTACTACTACATTTCTATTGATGGTCATCGGTTTCGGTGTTGTATTTGCACCGTCTGTCTTTTGGGCAGGTGCCAACAGGTACTTCCTTTTGGCGGGATACGTCCTACTCATTCTCTGCGGAGTTGCAATCTCTTACTCCCTTGTCACATGGGAGAAAGCCAGAGGTTCAAGACTTCGCTGGGCGGGAATGACTAACTTTATTGTCGTGATTCTCTGTGCTGTGATTGGTATAGCCGATACAATCAACTGGGTCGTGAACACACAGTCCATTATACCTGGAATCACAACTCCATTGATATCTCTGATAATGGTTCTAGTAGTCTTCTCCATCTACACTCTATGGATCGTTCAGAAGAACTTCTCCGGCCCTCGACGCTAGCGGGTGCCCAAGATGGATTCAACGACACTGGAAGAGATGATAGTCCTTATCAGAGACTTCGTTCAAGAAAGAAACTGGGAACAGTATAACAAGCCTGCCGCACTTGCTGTTTCAGCTTCGATTGAGATGGGTGAGCTTCTAGAGTTGTTTCAATGGAAGACAGATGAAGATGTGGAGTCTGCCCTTCAGGATGAGGAGTTCGTTGCAGCTCTAGGAGGAGAGATCATTGATGTCCTTGTGTATCTCCTGCGAATTTGTGACAAGGCTGGCATTGATCCAACACAGGCATTTCTTGATAAGATGAAGAGAAACGCCAAGAAGTACCCAATCAAGGAATGGAAGGGAAAGGCTCCGAGCAAGCTCAATCGTCAGTGAGTTTCGAGTACAGATTAGGACGGCGGTCATCGATGATATGATTCCTCTTAGTTATCATTTTGTCATCAGCATCCAATGGGTTGATCTCAACCCAAGCAAGTCCAACCTTCTCTCCATTGAGGGAAGCCATTCGTTGACCTTTCGGACTCGTAATTTGTGAGTGTCCAGAAAATGAAACCTCGCGCTCTGTACCTATTCTATTTGCTGTCGCAGTGAAGACACGATTCTCAATTGATCTTGTAATCATGGCGTCTTGGCAATAGGGAAGAACAAGATTGGCTGGATGCAGGATTACTTGCGCACCTTTCAAAGTCAGGACCCTAGCAATCTCTGGAAACGCCCAATCAAAACAAATCATCACTCCATACTTGTGGTTCTGAAATTGTACCACAGGAGGTTCATCATTACCCTGTAGGAACCAGCTCTTTTCATTCAAGAATAACTGAATCTTCCGATATGTCGCTAGGTGCTCACCATTCGCAAAAACACCAGCAGAATTGTAAAGTCCTTTTTCTGTTCTCTCACAGATACCTGCAACGACCATTTTATCTTGTTCTGACCATTCAAGTAGAATCGACGAGAGAGGGCCCTCAGGAATCTCTTCCGATGAAGCAACAGCTTCTTCCTTGTTCTCAAACACATAACCTGAGTTGCATAACTCTGGCAAAACCAGTACCTCTATGGATCTCTTCTCAGCTTCTTCGAGCAGTCCCCGGATCCTAATTATGTTCTCTTCAACATTGGTGATGACAGGTTCCATCTGCCCAACAGCTAATCTCATTGCTATCTCACCTTTCTCTCATGCTCCATCTGTCATGAGTTTCAATTAATCAGAAGAGACCGTTTTGCATAGCAGTTTGACAGTCGCAACTCGCCTTCTTCGGAATTTTGGCAATCATCTCAAAGGTCAACTT
The DNA here is from genome assembly GCA_048882045.1 of Candidatus Thorarchaeota archaeon. Taxonomy (GTDB): domain Archaea; phylum Asgardarchaeota; class Thorarchaeia; order Thorarchaeales; family Thorarchaeaceae; genus SMTZ1-45. The sequence goes on from JBHLRZ010000004.1 coordinate 123,814, forward strand.
TCTGACTCTCTCGACATTCTCTGACATTGTCTTGAGGACCATTGCATGTGTGACTACCTCATCAGCATGTACATCGTAATCTGTTGGCATTGAAATATTCACAAAACAAATTCCTGCCTCCCGAGCAAGTGCAGCTTCGGGATACGCGGTCATCCCAATGACTTCCCATCCTTGGTTGTGATAGAACATCGATTCAGCTCGTGTTGAGAATCTCGGTCCGTTGATACAGACGTATGTTCCTCCATCATGAACCTTGTATTTCACCTCTGCCGCAGTATCCACTGCTACCTTTCGTAGCTCGGGACAGAAGGGCTCAGCGAATGGGAGGTGTGCAATAGTCCCTTCTTCAAAGAAGGTGTCCTTTCTGACTCCCTTAGTTCTATCGAAAAGTTGGTCTGCAATCACGAACTCTCCAAGTCTGACCTTTTCTGGTTGAAGACTGCCAGTGGCAGCTGGACTGATAATTCGAGTAACACCAAGAGATTTCATTCCCCATATGTTCGCTCTATAATTGATCATATGTGGAGCGATTGTATGACCTCTACCATGCCTCGCAAGAAATGCGAATGTCCGCCCCTTGACAGTCCCCAGAATGAAGTTGTCTGATGCTGCACCATACGGTGTGAACACTTTCACTTCGATTGGATTCTCAATTACATCAGAGTCATAGTTTCCAGAACCTCCAAAGAGTCCAATCTCAATTGGTAGAAGATTCTGAAGCTCTTCCGATTGACTTCTGTCAACAGGTACTGCTGATAATTTTGCTTCGAATGCCACTTTCTATATCCTCCTCACTTCTTCAGTCTCCAGGCCTTGTCAAGTGGGTACTCGATTTTTCCAAGGAAGCCCATGTGCGCTTTGATCTTTGAGAGTTGATCATCTGACACAACGATATTGTTGTATTCACGAAGGTGCTTCTTTAGTTCCATCGTACTGAGTTCATCCATCTTCTCGCCCTCGAAAATCTTTGTTATGAGTGCCGAAAGGTCCTCATAGAAATTCCAAGGCCATATTTCCCAGGCCCATGCCACCTCGACTCCAAAGTAGTCCGGAACGAATTTTGAACCAGCGATATGCATGAGAGTTGCACTTTTGACACTGGTCGGTCCACAGTCCTTGACGTGATTGACCGCCATGGTCAGACTCTCGCCAGTGTCAGTAATGTCATCTACGACGAGAACATTCTTTCCTTTGACATCTCCAGTCAATGGAATTGTCAGTTTCGCTTTTCCATCCTTCGTCGCTGTAACACCCCAATGATCGATTTTCACACTGTACAGCTCTTTGATGCCCAAGAGGTCGCATGCAATCCTCGCATGAACCCAACCTCCTCTGGCAATACCGACAACTGCATCTGGTTTCCATCCAGACTGCTTGATTTTCTCAGCAGTCTGATATGCATAGTTGTAAATGTCATCAAAATCGAGCACATAGCATAGTGGACCCTTTAGTTCCATATCAATCAGCCACCGAGGTCCCGGTTTTGCGGACTCTGATAAAAGTATACCCCTCTCTCTGTTTTGTCAGGAACAGTAATAGGGAGGGCTCATCTGAGGCTGTCCCGAATCCCTATGTCAAACGAGAAAGAATGTGTTGGCAAAGAACCGCGGAAAATCGTTGCTCGAGTTGTGAGCCAAGAAGGACATTGTCCAATAGGTCACAAGGTCGGAGATACTGTTGAGTTTAACCATTTTGGAGTGAAGGGTGATATTTGCATCAATGCGCTGTTTACAATGTTACCAGTTGTCTACGCAATGATGCATAATGCGTATTTCCCTTGGTCGGAAGACCACTGTAAGGAGCTCCATGCTTGTCCTGATCCAAAGAACCCCGTTGTTTTTGAACTGGACAGGTCTCAACTGATGCAGAGAAAAGCCTCAGGTTAAGTCTACTGGAGTTCTACAGTAAGTGAGTTATACTCACCAGGAGTATACGCGATCCGAACAGAGATTTCATCTCCATTCTTCACATTTACAGATGGGTCCAATGGCAGGAACAGCTGTTTCCACCCATCCTCCATTTTCAAGATGATGTTCTCATGCAAAATTGACTCAAAGAAACCAACAAAACCATGGATGGTTCCATCTTCTACTATTCTGAAGTCGAGAACTTCATCAATCACCTTGGTGGTTGATGACTCTGCGAAATTCAATTCCTTCAAGATTTTTGCATCTGCTAGGTCTCTTGATGCTTCCGGACTTACAGTCTGTACGACACTCGGGAATCGCAAATCGATAACAGAGAAGCGATCCGTCATCAGCTGACTCTCAACTGGAACAATGCATATCGTCGCAGATTGAGGAATGAGAAGTCCGCTCTTTTTCATCACATATCTAGTTGCATGATTACATGCTGCCACCTGTTGTTCAATAAGCATGATAGATGATAACATCTCACAGATGACCAAGTCTGCTTTCTCTTCACCAACAAATTCTGAGAAATGACACTCCACAAAATCAGTTCGATCTCCAACTCCGTTCATGACAGCAGCCTTGCGAGCGTAGCTAATCGATTCTCTGCTTATATCTATCCCTGTAACTTTGCGAGCTCCCGCTTTTGCTGCCATGATTGCTAAAACACCAGAACCTGTTCCTATGTCAACAACATAATCATCGCTCTTCACAATCCTTTGAATTGCGTTCTGGAACTTGGCAAGTCTTGTCTTCTGCCCAAGCAACGTTGCAGCATGGAGCATTGTGAATGGGGTTGCATATTCTTGGTCTTTCATCAAATTTTGCCATAACGAATCTTACTTATAATACAACTGAGAGCGACCTGTTACCAAGTAAGGCTGGAATTGGCGTGTCTGAAGATCCCATCGATTCAGCAATGCGGGCTCTCGAAGAGGGCCGTCCTCAGGACGCTATAGACATTCTCGAGCCAATCGTCAACAACGACGATGAAGACGTTGACGCACTAGTCTGTCTTGGTATGGCATATGTTCAATCCGAAAACCCTGAGAAAGCAGTGACTGTTCTTGAACAGGCTGAGGAATTAGTGGAACAACACTATGTTGTCGAGCTCTTTTTAGGTCGGGCTCTCTGGGCTCTTGGAAAGTTGTCTGATGCAGAGGATAGAATCCGTGAAGCACTCAGACTCGATTCATCTGAACCCGAGGTCTGGCTTGACCTTGGTCGAATAATGTATAGAAACAATCAGTACAAAGAAGCCATGAAACATCTTGAAAAAGCTCTAAACAGATTTCCAGATGATCTTGGAATTCGGGGACTTTACGCTCTGACACTCTATCGTCTGGGAGATTTCACTGCTGCTACTGATGAATGGGGGATTGTTCACAGATTGAACCCGGAACTGATGGCAGCCATCTCCAACTATGCATATCTCTTACTACTACAAAACCGCTCATATGAAGCATCTCCCTTCGTTGGACGTGCAAATACTGTTGATCCTAATGACTATCGTTCATTGATACTTCTCGGAGAGCTTCGTTTACAATCTGAGGAATACGAAGGTGCAATCGATTGCTTCAACAAAGTCTTAGATCAAGATCCCAGTAACATTGAGGCACTCTCGAGACTTGCTTATCTCGCCCATGTTGCAGGCGAAGAGAGTAAACTCAGTATCTTCTTAACCCGAGCTGAAGCTGAGTTGGGGAGGGACCCAGAATCTTGGAGAGGCATGTGTCAGCTCTATTCTCTTCTGGGCATGGATGATGACTACATCGATTGTCTTGCTCGTTGGACTCAGGCGGACAAAGGAACCGCTGCACCATGGGTCTTGCTGGCTAAAGAATATGACTGCATTGGTAAACTAGAACAGTCCAGAAATGCTTGGCGACGTGTGTTTGAACTTCGTGGTTATGTAAAGATCTATTGCTCCGGTTGCGAGGAAGAAATCAGGATTCCTTATGATCCAGTCAAGGGATTCGATGTGTATCAGGACATCCCATGTGGAAGATGCGGGACAACAATTATCATGCCCATAGGTCTAGCAGTAACATAATGAATGAACGAAAATACCCTCGTTTTCCTATCCCTGGAGTCGGCGCAATAGTTGTAGGTTCTAAGGGCATTCTATTGGTGAGAAGAGACAAAGATCCAGGGAAGGGTCTCTGGAGTATTCCTGGAGGAGGTGTTGAGATTGGCGAAACTCAGGAAGAATCCATTGTGAGAGAAGTGGAAGAGGAAACTGGTGTGAAGTGCGAGATTATCTCTCTGATTAGCACAGCAGACCTTATCACACCCGATGAATCTGGACGCATTGAGTTCCACTATCTCCTAAACCACTATCTGGCTCGAGCACTGACTGAACAAACCACACCTGAAATACCAGAAGCTGAAGTGGGATGGTTTCATCCTGATGCCCTCCCAGATGATATGGCGAGCTCTAGAATCACCGATTTGATACTTTCTGTAAAAGACCGAGTCGAGAAACTCATTTCTGAGTATACTTAGATGTATCATGAAGAAGCCAAGAAATATAAAAGCTCCCGAATACACTGAGAGATAACTTCTGACCAAAGGATGTATGTTTACAATGTTCAGAACTATAATGGCACTCGTTATTGCGTTAGTGGCTGCAGTTTTGATTGGAGCCTTTCAAATTGTAGGACTCGATCTCGCAGGTATTCAAGCTATCATTGGTAGTGGCGACATTACTGGTGACCTTATGAGTTATGGCGCAACCCTCTTCGGTGTTTTGCTATTTCCATACACTGCTGCAACAGCGGCGACACCAATATACTCCCCGCTTGTGGCACTTGGTGTAGCTGGTTTCATTGCCGGTCTGATTTCCAAGAGCGGTGTTCGAATGCTGTTTGTGTCCATTTTTGCAATGGTACTCTTCTTCCTAGGTTTCTACATCTTGACTTATGCTGGAGACCCAACCAACTTCACTGAGATGTTTAACATCGCAAGAAATATGGTAATTGACATTGGAGTTGCATTCGGTCTACTGTTCATACCAGGTATCATTGGAGCTTCACTAACGTCTGAGGACTACTGAGTTCTCAATACTTAATCTGGGGGCATCAATGCCCCCGACGACCTTTTTTCTAATCCTTTCCAAGGCACTCTGCAAATCTAGATGATGCGAGTGAAAGAAACTCCTCAAGCTGTTCTTTTTGAATGAATGCTCCAGCAGCCATTGGATGTCCTCCAGCTTCCGCGATGAGTCTATCATATTGGCTGTTCAGCTGGTCTGCAACCTCCACAAAGACTTCTTTGAGGTTTACTCCTCTCTCTACAAGCGATTTGTGAGCCCTCCCTGACAATTTGACCAGGGGGCTGTCATCAGTTGTGTTTGTACTAATTCCAATTATCGGTCTGTCTATCGGTACTATCATCGATCCTTGAGCCATACCTATGACGATACCGATGATTGTGTCTGGAGTTTCAGGGTCATTGACAATATACATCCCTTCTCTCTCCTCATAGTGATCAATTTCTAATCGTCTTAATGCCATCGCGAGATTGGTTCTATGTTGATTAAGTAGGTTTAATCCCTCCCTGAACGCATCCGGGTCATTCATGCATATTCTGACTCCTACCTCTGGACGTTTGTTTCGTCCACATGCATTCAATAGGGTTGAGAATTCCTTGGCACTGCGCATTTCTGTCTTAGGAGGTCTGTTTGGTAGTACAATTACATCTCCAATTATACCTTGAGCAATTCCTGGATCCGTATAGTTCTCTAGAACAATTTCGATGATTCCTTGGATGATTCTCTGTTTCTCCTCGGGTTCTAGATCTACCCAGGTTCTCCATTCGTCATTGGACTTCAGTTCGATATTTCGTTCCTGTAGGAATGAGTAGCATGCATCCTCAGCTCCGGTTAATCCTGGGAGATACGGATCAGTTGCATATTGTAGTAGATATGGAAGTGGTCTCGTATGAATGCCAAAGAACGTAAGGTCTCGAACCACAGTTAGATATCCTGAGGCCTCACCAAGTTGAGCAATTTCTTTGTTGAGCCCCACGAAGCCCTTACCATAGTAATCTTGGAGGTCACCTGTCGCACCGACTATGGCTAGTTCAGACAAATCGATATTACGCTCTGAAATGAAATAGGCAAGAAGGAATGCAGTACCTGAACCTGAAATGTCGTAACTCCCACTCAATCCATGCTGAGTTGGATTGATCTCCACAATCCCTTCGACTGGCGTATAGCTGTGATTTGACTCCTCATCAGGAGGAAGATGATGGTCTAGAATGATTATTTCACAAAGACCTTCAATCCCCTTGATGTGACTCTTTACCAGTTCAATCTGACCGGTTCCAAAGTCAGTGAAAATCACTAGGTCTGGTTTGTATTTCTGAATTTCCTCTTCAATCTGAATAATAGACTCTGAATTAATCTGATGGATATTCTTCCACTCGAAATCCTTGCCCTCGCGTTCCAGTATCTGTACTATGATCGCTAGTGCTGATATACCATCAGCATCAATGTGTGAAAAGGCATAGACTCTTTCCGATTTCTTTATGATTCTTGATGCCTCACCAAGCAATTCTCCCATCTTTTCCGGAATTGACTCAAGTAGACTTTCCATTTTGCCCAATAGAATGTCCCGTTGGGCATAATATAAGTTGGCCTCTCTCTGACAGCGAGTGAGCTGTTGGTAGTTCTACTCGGTCACCCTCATCGCTCTGGATATTGCGAGAAAGATAACAAGGAAAACGCTTGCTACAGCAGCAAGTACCCGAGCGACTTTTTGCCATCGTTTCAAGGGAATCTCAATCTCTCGGAGTTCGTTTGTAACCTTTTTGAGATACACACGCCTCTCGGTATAAAGTGCTTCTTGGTCGTCGATCTTGGAAGAATACTCACCCCAACTCTGATACAATGGCTCTTCTGGATTTGCTTCAATCCATTCAATGTAAGTTTCTAGAATTTCTTCCTTGTGTGGCGATGGAAAACCCTCAATTACCTCTCGTACTCGGATTTCCCAATCGTTATCTTTTGTCATTGTCCATTATGCACCTCATTTTCCCGGCTTTGAGGACTAATAGGAGTCAATATCTTTGATTATAAATGTTGACTGTTGGGCGCGAAACACTGTTCGCAATATATCTTGCTCATTTTTTGCGTATAAGTCACACTGACCATGCAAGGATGAAGCGCCGAATGCGCATTATCTCATCTTGGCGAGCTCTTTACTCCACTCTTTGATATCTCCACGGAGCTTTGAAAGGTCGCTTGGGCTGATAGTATCCACACGACCGTAAGTACGAAGTATTCTTGTCCATCGTTGCATTTTCACAATGAGGGAGCTGGCAACTCCCGCACCTTCAAGAATTCCTGCGGACTCACTAATCTTTTGCGCAAGATCACTTGCAATGACTCCTTCTCGAACTTGAGTTTCAAGAGTATCCAACACTGCTTGAAGAGATGACACTGCACCTCGGTCAGACAGACTGGCAGCTGGTGCGGCTGTGGCTGCTAATACCCCTCCCTTACTCTTGATAATTTCCATCATCTCATCAAGACGTTCCGTGTTGGCATTTACAGCAATAGTCAGCTCTGAAGTATTCTCTTGGACATCAGTGATTGCGGAGATGACTTCAATCATTCTATTAAGCATCTGTGTGAGTCTCTCAATAGCTCCATTGATCTCAGTGAGTTTGGCCCGGACATAGGTGTCTTCTTCGCTCATTGTATAGCCTCTCCATAAAGAGGGCGCCCATCAGGCACGTAATAGCTGTTCATCAAAGGAACCAAAGATTAAGCTTTCTGTGTTGTTTGGTTTGTCCTTAACAATGTGCATAACCTAATACTAATATTCTACGGAGAGAGGAATCTGCCCAGCTTTCGAGGTTTGAGTACAATGTATGCAATTAACTACAAGGAACGAAAGGAAGAACCAGTAGAATTTGCTGGGAGTAAGAAGACATTCGTACGCTGGCTCATAGGTAGAAACACAGGCGCAAAGACATATGCCATGCGACATTTTGACATCAAACCCGGTGGTATCATTCCTCTACACAAACACGAGGAGGAACATGAGATTTTTGTTCTTGAGGGTGAAGCAAAGGTTATTGGTGGGGAAGAGGGAGCAATAGCTAAGAAGGATGATGTTGTGTTTGTACCATCCAATCTCCCTCACGGTTATGATAATACAGAGGGTAAGATATCATTCCGATTCATCTGTGTCATTCCCTTACTCAAGAAGGAGTAGGTAGTTTTTTCTTACTGTAGTACAGCCTCGAACACGGAAGCTGTTACTAATGAATTTAGGAGAGAAGAAGCTCTGGATCTTCGATGTAGACAATACACTGATTCATGATGTCGAACATCCCACGCCATTTGATGACGCAGTCTCTCTGTGGAATGCATTGGAAAAGAAAGGTGTAGAAATAGCAATCCTAACAAACGTTGGTCGTCTCTCTGCTCGTCAGGTCAACCAATCTCTTGAGACAGCAGGATTCAATGTCCCAACTGAGAAGGTATTCACTGCAGGTGCTGCTACGGCTGCGTATATCCATAACAGAAAACCAGGTGCCCGTTGCTTTGTGATTGGAGAAGGAGGAGCACAGGAGGACTTTGTTGCGCGTGGATTAGATGTTTCAAACAATCCCCCAATTGAATATGTTGCTGTTGGCGCAGATCGTGGAATGACATTCAAAGAACTGAACTTCGCTACAAAGATGGTCAAAGAAGGAGCAACCCTCCTCTGTATCAGTGGAAGTCGAGATTATCCTGGAGTCTACCTAGGAGATGAGGACACCTACATTGGTGAACGTTCCATTGTCGCAGCCATAGAACATGCAACGGGGGTCCAATCTGTTGTAGTTGGCAAACCACTCCCAGAGATAGTTGTGGAAACAGTCAAAGCATTAGGGTTTGAAGTTGAGGATGCAGTCCTTGTTGGCGACAATCCAGCATCTGATATAGCAGGAGGTAATGCCGCTAGACTGACAACGATACTAATACACCGTGACCCTGACAACATCGTTTCCTTCGATTCTGGAGATCTCGACACCAAACCTGACATTACAGTGCAATCCCTTGAAGATGTCATTGAGATGTTGCAATGAGGAATCTCGTATGTTTCTGGATACTCCAAATCTACGCATTACGGTTGACAGACCTGGTCTGAGTATAGGAATGGTTGTCTTAGAGGATCTCAAGGTGGGTAGTTCAAGTTCATCTTTCGAGTTATACGAGCAGGAAACCTTCGAAGAACTACGTTCGATGATGACACTTGATGAAGTAAAGGACGACCCAATCTTTAGGTCGTATAGAGACCTCTATTGGACATTAGGAATGGACCCCACAAAATTAAGAGTTTCAAGCGAAGCTGTTCTTCGTCGAATATTGAAAGGGCAGAATCTCTGGAGGATTTCTGATGTTGTAGATATCATTAACCTCGCATCTGCGTATCACAAGATACCTATCAGCCTTATTGACATCTCCAAACTGAAAGGCAATTTGGTCGTTCGAACAGCGGAAAATGGCGAAGTTTTCCAGAGGATTGGTGGAAATAAAATCATATGCAGAGGTCGTGAAATCGTTATCGCAGATGATGAGAAGATTGTCTGCTTTGGATATGCAACTCATGATTCTGAACGTACAATGATCACTATGGACAGCAAGCGCGTTCTCATGCTTCTTCTTGGTTCACAGGCTGTAACTAGTCAAGTGATGGATAGCGCATTGCGAACTACCTTAGATATGATAGATGAATGGCTCGACTGCAAGGTGTCAGAACCAGTGACATTCCGATCAAAGGACTAGAACTCTAGGAATGGCTGACCGAGGACTATCCTCTCAAGGATACTATTCTTGCTAGCGTTCTTGACCATTTGCTCGAACTGATTCTTCAAGCGCTTCTCATCCACATAGTCCGGTTCCTTGACTCCCATGCTTTCTATCACTAATCCAAGCATGTACTCGAACTCATAGACGAGGTACAAATCCTTCTTTCCTTTCTTCTCTAATTTGACCTTTTTAGCCAGTCCCTGTTTCAGAGCTTCACGAGTTTCGGTCAGGTAAGTGTACATCGCCTTCTCGTAGTGGAGATCTCCTCTCTTCACCAGCTCTTGGAGGAAAGGAAGTCCGAAAGTCCTCCGGGCAATTGCTTCTATTCTAGCTACAAATCCATTGATGATATCTTCGTACGACACCATTCCGGCCTGCCCACGGGTCGAAAACACCTTTTCATCATCTGCCGCACTCTTGAATTTCGCTTTCTTCGCTGCTAATAATTTCTCACGTTCAAGACGAGCGGCTTCATCGGCTTTCTTCTTCTCCTCTTCCAGACGCTTTCGTTCAGCTTCAGTTTTTGCAGCCTCAAGCTTCTTCTGCCTCTCCAGTCTGGCTTTTTCTCGCTTCTCCTCTTCCTCTTTCTCCTTTGCGAGTCTTTGTGCTTCAAGTTCTTTCAGTATCTTCTCCTGCTCTACGCGTAGCTTCTGCATGTATTTCTGAACATCTCGTTCAGTGAGCGTGATATGCTGTGTCAGGAGCCATCTGACTCCAATATTGTTGACCTTTGGTTTCATGTCTGCTGATGAGAAGATGAAATTGGCTGTCTGCTGGCCTGGAAGTCGTGTGATTATTTCCTCGGATTCTTTCTCTCCTGCGATGGGTTCCAGTATTCGCTCCAGCACCTTGAGAGATTGTTCACTACTTATTCGCCCAGCTGATATTGTGTTGAATTGCTCAAAGGCCTTGTAGTCAATGTCCTTTGGACTCTGGGTAGCTATAAGGCACTCGATTCCATACTTTCTTGCTTGCCTGAAGAGGAGTAGGAAGGTTTCCTTTGGACCAGGTGCTCTCATCCCTGCAGGTATGAAAGGCGCTGCCTCATCTTGGAATATCATCATTCGTGGTTTTTCAGTAAAGCCCTGTCTGAGCATCCATGAATAGAGCTGGTTCAAGACAATAGCTATGAAGAAGTGTTTCTCTTCTTCGCTCCTCAGAGTCTTGAGGAAGATCACATTGATTGGTGTCTTTCCATTGACCTTCTTTGTCAGATGATCAAAGTCGATGTTGCCTTCTTCTTTGAAGAGGAGTTGGGATGATCCGACTGTCAGACTCCTGATTCTAGTAGCCAATGTTTGCCTTTCGGAGAACTTCATGAAAGGCTCGAGGTCTACACCTACCGTTTCTGGGTCAGCCACAAGCATGTCCGCTAATTCCGAGAGCTCATCAATCTCAGTCTTCTGAGCTTCCCAGATGGTCCTAAGCAGTTCGTAGACTGCAGCGAAGGCTTTACCTTCCCATGACCTAGATAATCCTGCTACTTTCATGAGAACCTTAACTAAGGTTCTCGCTGAATTATCTAAAAGACGAATGATGTCATCCTGATCTGCATCTCTATCAGGTAGTTTCAATGGATTGATTGAAATCGCAAGACCCTTGCTGCTAGCCGGAGTGTAAACTCGGACAATGACATTATCCATGTACTCCTTTAATCTCTCTGGAGGTACTCCTTTTGATGCAAGTTCTTTTGGATCTCCTGGGAGCATCAATGAAGCGATATCTCCTTGAGGATCGAAAGCTAGAACTGGAATCCCTTCCATAGCTGCCTCTTCCAAGATGCATTTCGATAAGACTGTCTTTCCAGATCCAGTTGAACCGAAGACTCCTCCATGTCGTCGGAGGAGGTCCACACTTATCTCGAACTTCTCTTCAGTCCTCTTCCCTTCTTCATCAAGCTTGAATCCAAGCCATAGCTTGTTATCTGCCATGTCGAACACCAATCACGATGGTATCTTCACTGAGGTTTTAAGAGCCTTTCCAGTATCACTCAAAATTTGAAAAAAGAGAAAGAATGGATGGAGATGTCTCCATCCTCATCTAATTACTCGCCTACAGGTTCGTAGCGTCTTCCAAGAAAGATCACTATGCAGACTACGAGAAGAACAGCCATACCAAAGAGAACACCGGATGCCCATCCATAAGTGAGTGTGTCTTTGACGACGCTTGCTAGCAAGTAGACTCCAGCCATTATCACACCCAGGATGAGTGAAACAATCATGAACCTGGAAGTCATTTCCTTGATCTGTCCTGTTTCTGCTCCTTCGGAGATTCTCCTTCCGAAGAAAACAAAGACAAAGAGGAACACGTACGCAATGACAATCATCGTTCCCATGTCAAATAGATATCCTTGAATTATGGGATCAATACCTTCAAGGAGACCGTACGTAAGTAGGGTCCCAATTGACATCATGTATACTAGCATGTTGGACATCATCTTGTCGTCTGGATGTACGTAACCAGTCATCTCTGTGAACGTGTTAATTATAGCAATTAACAGCACCACTGCAAGAACACCAAGAGATACCAACCAGATGTAGAATGGGATAAGCAACAGGTCTCCAGTTGCTGAAACTGCATCAAGCAACCACTTGGCTCCTATTGTTCCTGCGAGAAGTGTCAGTCCTATTCCTGAAAGAAAGTTTCCAATAGTAGTTAGCCTAACCATTTCTCTCTCCTCCTAGAGGTGGAGTAACTGAAAGCCTCTTCTGCTTGATTTCATTTAATTCTTTGCTACGCATCCATTATTTATTGAAAAACGAGAAACTCTTTATTTCTCTGGGATAATCCATTTGCAGTGGAATCTGTGTCAGAGCATAATTCTGATAGAATAATTGTAGCGAAAGATAACCTGGCCCGATGTCAATGGTGTGGAACGCCAGAGAGTCCATATTGGACAATATCTCGGGATGAGCAGCTCTTCTGTTCTCGGGAGTGTGAACTCGCTGCTTCAGCAACAACTAAGCGAATAGGTGGTTGCGTATCCACTTTCTGTGGATCATTATTCCTCATTCCTCTACTTTACTTCATGTTTGTTTTTCCATCAAACTTCCTCGGTGCAACGATGGTCTTCCTACTCTTGGGTGTCCCCTTTCTTGCTATCGGAATATATGAGTATACAGAAGGCACAGAAGGTCTGAAGTACAAGGATCGAGAGGACAGGTATCGCGGAGTTTCACCCATCGTTTGTACATATTGTTCGCACCAGAACCCGCCCAATGTTATGGCGTGTCAAAACTGTGGTTCAACTCTTGCTGAAGCTCCCTTCGTGAAAGACTCGACTCCCCCATGGTTTATACAAGGAAAATCCAGAGGTGTCTACAGGTGTCCACACTGCAAGGCCGTCTACTCGTATCGTCAAGCACCAATCTCAAAGGATGGTGAGGTCACTTGTCAGAACTGCTTGAAACCTTTCTTCAGACCAAGAGATGATCAGTAATCCAACTATTGCAATACCTCTTCTACCTTCACTGGAGCCGCCTCAGGGAGGAAATATGTTCCAATACATGCGATTGCAATGATGAGCGCAACAAGACCTCCAAGTCCTGGGAGAAGACCCCAATTTGTGTAAGCAAATGTCCCAGCCCAAGGACCGATTATCATTCCCGAACCAAAGAAGATGCTATAGACACCCATAGTGCTACCGCGTGCCTCTTCACTGGAAACATCTGTCAAATAAGCCATTGCGGCTGGTGGGAACGATCCAGCAATGAATCCGAGTGCTGGCAAAACCGGCCAATAAGCCCAAATGGCTCCGAAACTATCTGCATTTGCAACTAAAAGATATGAAAGAAGTCCGAATCCAATCAAACCAGTAACAATGAAGGGACGCCTTTTCATCAAATAATCTGATAGATGTCCCATTACTATGATTCCCAACACAAGAGATACACCGAGAATAGCAAAGAGGATTAACAAATCCGTGGCTGTAAGTGAGAAGTGTACCTCTATTATGTGCTTCACCTGTGATATCATGAGACCATAGAGTGAGATGATAGGTACGTATACGGGAAGCATCATCTGTATTCGCTTGTCACTTGCTACTTCTTTCAGGAGCGCGGTCATCCTGAGTTCTTCCGTTTTTGAAACGACTCTTGTTTCCTTTATCAGAAAAATCGCGAGAATTCCGCTGATGCTACATGCAGCAGCTGCAGCGAACAAAAGCAATTCAGCCGCCAAGCCGAACTCCAATAGGATGATACCAAGTCCGAATCCTCCAGCAAGTCCCATCAAAGTGGAAAGGTCATAGTATCCCATTAACCTTGCTCTATTGAATTCTGAAGAAGCATCCGCAATCATGGATAATGTGGTGGTAACCTTTGAAGCTGCACCAATACCAAAGAGGACTGCGAGGATATATGCAAGAAACTCGAAAGTTGCAACTCCGAAAAGGAATGCTGCTATACCAGTCATGAACAAACTTGCGACGAAAATTGGTTTTCTTCCTATCTTATCACTGTATGAGCCAAAGAATGAAACAGTACTCAACTCTGCAATTGGATAAATTGAGAGTACAATCGCTACACCCAAGTTAGGGGGTGCGAGAGCGCCACCCATGTAGGCATTACTTGAGATTACAGCAATGGTTACATAGAACGAAGCTCGCATTATCAGAGTTACAAGGTACAGCATCATGAGGGTCAGGAAATGACCCGATTTTCTAAGACCCATTCTAAATTCTCCAAGTGATGTGGGTCTTGGCCACGCGTTAGCGTTTATAAGCTTGGTAGGTCTCATCGTTGTACTATGGCAAGTAGTAGGATTCCCGGGGATATCAGCACAACAGACCTTGTTTCTCTCATACTGTATTGATTGAGAACAATGAGTGATGAGGATAAGAAAGAGTGGTTCAAAGCTTGGAATGAGATTAAGGCATATATCCCTCAAGGAATGAGAATGATAACGGAACCAACAAGTGCCTTTGGTACTATTATCATAGTAACAGTTGTCGTGGTCTGGTTATGGGGACTATTCGGACTTGTAATCCTGTAGTGCATCTCTGCGTATCACGAAGGGTTTAAATCGCTCCTAACAGCGAGACTCACAAGGTGCCAGGTATGAGTTGGGTTGCTAAGATAATCAATGGAACTCCCGATGAGTTTACTCATGCAAAGCTTGTAAAGTACGGAATCGGTCAACATCCAGGTCCTAGAATAAAACTGACCCTGAGCAAGACCAGTATCAGATTCAAGGCAGACCTTGATCAGGAAAAGGACCTTCTGAAAGGGTATCTATTAGGCGCTCCAGAGGGCTCTCATAAAGTGAAAGGTCAACTGATCACATATGTAGATCTGCAGGATGAGTATTCACAGCTGGATATGCCTATCATCTGGAAGAAGTCTAAAGGGAAAGGCACCCCGGTATTCAAAGCAAAGGTGGATGAGGTCGCTCCACTTAAAGACATCAAGGCACTCTTCGAATTGGATGACCCAACATCATTCTATCTTCTTTCAATCAATCCACGGGATGGGACGAAACCTTGGAAGATTGCGACAAAGACCTCTTTCCCAAAGGGAGGTCCAAAAGAAGAAGATGAAGAAAGTGATGAGAAGGACCCTGTATTTTCAAAGGGGGCTCTCGGAAATACTCCAGAGGTCCTTGATTTCATCTTGACCACTTACATTCCTGACTTCAGAGATAAAATAGATCCGAAGACAAAGAACATCTGGATACGGAACAACTTAGAGATTCTGGACATCGAAATTCCAGATGACCCGAGTCTAAATTTCGCGGAGAAACGTAGGCTCGCTAAGAAACGCGGTAAGTTGATACGTTCTATTACAATTGATGATGAGGATTTCGAGAAGGAATATGAGTTCCTAGCATGAGTTCAGGAACGTTTAAATTCCAAACCAATGCGGCCCCTATAAGAAAAGAAGAGGCGAAATAAATGCTCCAAGGATTCGAAGGATTCTACTTTCCAATATCACTCATGTTTGTATTCTTCGGCATATTTGCACTAGGTTGGCTATTCGTACACATTGAGCATGGTCGCCACTTTTCAAAGTTCAAGGTTGGTGCCGCTCTATTAATCGGAGCGATTTTCCTTGGCTTTGGTCTTCATTTCCTCCTGCTTTCCATAGGTATGTAGCGTTTCGTTTTTTCATCTCCATTATGAACGAACAACCATTATTTAGTAAGCAGACTAGCTAGATTCGCTTTCCTTCAGAGGATAGCATGTTTGCAAGACAAGAGGAAATAGCACGTGTTACTTGAGCCCGACCTTCAGAAACTCGCTGTTGAAAGCCGTCAGAAGTTGATAGAGGAGTTTGCTGAAAAGTACGCCAATCTGAGAGAGCGAGTCAAGCGAGTTCCAGATGCAGACGCTCAAAAGATCTCAGAAACTCTATCTTGTCCTCTGGAAGTTGCGATGGTTGCATATCTTATCAATATGGATGGCATCATGACAGTGAAGAAGGCAGTCGGCCAACTGAGTGCTGAGCTTGAAAGGAGAGCCACGGTTGGCGAGGATATCCCCAATCTTCCTGGCAACATCATGGAGTTTGCTCTTGTGGAAGGAAAATGGATTTCTCACATATTTGGGAGTTTTGTGAGACAGATTGAACTCAAGGCAAGAGAGTTGGCAAACCTCGAGGAAGGAATTGATACTTCCTCAATTGAAGTTGAGAAGGCTCTTTCGATAATCTCAACAAGAACAAAGATCTCGGAAACGATTATTGCTCCTGTTCTAGAAGAATGGATGAAAGATCATCCAAAAGCTCACAGCATGGATGTGCTTACTGCATTTGGACAAGGCATCACCAAGTGGAACAGAAATACGCTAACAGGAAAGTTTCTTCAAGTTCAACGAAGAAACCAAGCCTTATTCCGTGTGCTGAGAGAGTGTTTAAAGAAAGCTTCTGATTCATTCACAATAGATGCATCAATAAAACGTCTTGACACATTGATTCAAGAACTAGAAAGTCCGTTCGAAGAGATGACTCTGAGAGCTATCTCCCATATGCTTCTTCATATTGTTCCTCGTCAGTCAACAGGACGAGGAGACCGCTCTGCATATGTTGCTATTGGTGCTGGTTCTACCAGGGGTTACAAAGCTGAACCTGACCTGACCTCTCCGTTTGATTTCCTTGAACGTGATGTCAAGCTAGCCAAGAGAAGAAGGGGTATTGAGCGAGAAGAGTACCTCAAAGAAAAGATTGCTCGTGTTCTACGTGTATTGAAATATCAGGAGAACACACCCGCAGAATCTCTAGAGAAGTGTTTCTATGAACTAGCTGATCGACTTCACCTAGAGAATGTCTTACTCGAAGACGAAATTATTTCGTCGACAGAACAGATTGCCAATGCAATTGAATCAGAGAAAATTAATCTCACAATGAAGCTAATCTACGATTTTGTCGCAAGCTTCGTATATGGGGAGGAAACTGCTTGAATATGTCTCAGAACCCTCTCTACTGGTTGATTGAGATTGAATCCTATGACTATAATGTTGGTGTGCTCAAGGGTGTCGACCTGCATGGAAAGGTGCTGATTCTCTCAAGCCAATTATGGTCAATCATCAGAGGTACAAGAGTCTACTCGATATTGATAGGACCTGGTATCTTCAAGGGTACTGGAATTAAGGGCAACATCCGAGTGGATGTTCTCGAACCTCTTTCTGCCTTGATGTTCGACCCTACCATGATCAGATACGATGAACCGCTTCCTCAAGTCGATATCGTTACTCCTGAAGTGATTGATCCAATTGGTGAGAGAGAGATTGAGGAGATTATAACAGTCATTCGAAATCTTATTGTTGAGAAAGGCAACGTTCTGACTGCAGATCCCTTAGCAACGGTGCAGACAGATGCAAATGTGCCTCGGACAGCTCACTATGAAGAGGTTTACGAACGAATCAATGTTTCACATGTTTCTGGATTGCAACGTGCCAAATTCATTCTCGCTGGAACAAACGGGCCAATGTATAAACCCTTCGTGGAGTTTTATGAGAGCAAGAAGTTCTGGCATCGTCAGAGGACAAAGATCATGGCTACTCCATTCTTCAAATTTAGTAGCTTTGCTGACATCGATGTCATGTCGGATTGGATGATAGTTGAAAAGGCTGGACTGGACACCAAAACAGGAATCGAAGCCATTGGGGATGAGTATGAACACACCCTTGAGATGGTAGACAAGGAGAAGGACAAGTACATCTTCGAGCTGTGATTCAACCGCAAGAGTCTTTTCCATCGTTTTTCGCTCAACGACAGAGGTCATTCTAGTTGGAAATAGCTGATGCTGACATTCAGAAGAGACTCGCTAAGCCCTATACAGTGGTAATTAGGGTGGGAAAGCAGGATTTCACTGCTAGAGTCGACATATTCTCTGATGTCCTCAGAGATCGGCAGCGTTCAATGTTGGGTGGATTGATTGAGTTTGGACGCCGTCAATCAGGTCTCCTTGAGATTACTCGATTCTGGTTCGTTAAGTACAACAAACCAGTCTATTATCAACAGAAGGAGGCTCATGAGATTCTCAGGAAGGCAGTTCATATCATCATTCCCAAAGAACAGAAGCCAGAATTCTTTAGAGACCTCAAGGATTTGCTAAAGCGACTCAATACAAAAGAACCTCGCATCGTTCCTACATGTCAACACTGTCTTCGTGAGGATAGGCTATCAGTTCTGACGAAAAGAAATGCAGTCAAGATTACAGAGAATCAGGTTACCTGCACGACCTGTGCTCAGAGCGACTTGAAGACTGAATTGAAAACGCTAGGCATCCATCTCTCTCGAGCCATGATCAGTCAGCTTGAGAAACAGGTTTCTCGAGTGAAGTCAGTTCCCCGTCTTATTGATATGATGACTCCAGGCTTCGATCCGACTCGTGAACCAGACCTCACACTTGTTGACACAATTGTTGCAGAAGATTCTGGAAAATCAAATAGGGTTGCGGATCTCCCCATCCCTGACGATTTCAAGGAGGTTCTTAAAAGCACTGGTCTTGAGTATCTCCTACCAATTCAGAGCAAGGTCGTGGAGGCTGGTCTCTTCAATAATACGAATATGCTGATCGTTTCATCGACATCTTCAGGAAAGACACTCTTGGGAGAACTTGCTGGTATCCCGAAAGCGATGCAGGGCAAGAAGATGATCTATATGTCTCCCCTGGTAGCTCTTACAAATGAAAAGTACGAACAGTTCAGGAAGAACTACAAACCACTTGGAGTACGTGTCGGAATCAAAGTTGGAATGTCCCGTTTGGATGTAGGTGATGAGGGGAAGCCTATCGTTGACACTGACATCAAGAAGGCAGATGTCATTTGTGCAACATACGAGGCTCTCGATCTATTATTCCGATCTGGAGCAACAGAGGACCTCGGAGCAGTTGGAACAGTTATTATCGATGAAATCCAGAATCTTGCGGATCCAGAGAGAGGTCCTGAGCTGGACGGACTACTCGCTCGAATGAGGTTTCATTTTCCAAAAGCTCAGTACCTCGCTCTCTCAGCAACAGTTGGTTCTCCTGATATCCTAGCGAAAGAGTTGAACTTCAAACTAATCAATTATGAGGGCAGACCAGTTCTTCTTGAGCGACATCTCGTCTTTGCTAGATCTGACGAGGAGAAACGCTCAATCATTCGTAGACTGGTGAACGAGGAATTTCGTCATGTCAGCAGTACGGGAAACAAGGGACAGTCAATAGTCTTCACCTATTCAAGAAGAAGAGCCCACACACTGAGCGACTGGCTCCGAGAACACCGAGTGTCTGCAGCTGTCTATCATGGAGGTCTCTCCTATTCAAAGAGGCGGCAGGTCGAACGCTCATTCTCAAGGCAACGACAATCGAGTGTTGTCACAACTGCTGCATTGGGTGCAGGAGTTGATCTAGCTGCTTCTCAAGTGATCTTCGAATCGTTGGCAATGGGAGCTGAGTGGTTGTCCACCGCAGAGTTCGAACAGATGCTTGGCCGGGCAGGGAGACTGGGGAAACATGACCGCGGCAAAATCTACATCATTGTTCAACCTGAGAGAAAATATCACAGTGGACAGGATAAGACCGAAGACGAGATTGCGGTTGAACTCCTGAACGGGATTATTGAGGATGTTGAACCCTTCGCTGACAAAGAAACGAGTTCTGAACAGCTTCTAGCGACAATATGTTCAACTGGCTTAGTAGACCTGAAACCAGTAGCACTGGCATACAAGCGAATGCTCTCCATGTCGGTTCCTCCATCGGAAGCTCTGAAGCATCTTGTGAGGAAACATATGATTCGTGTAAAGGAAGGTGGAGTCCATCCGACAGACCTGGGAAAAGCAACATCACTCTCATTCCTTCCTCCAAGCTTGGGACTTGAGGTCTTGCAACTTACCAAGTCTTATGATGTCATTGATATTGCTATCATGTTGGAACCGTTTGAAAATGTCTACCTGAGTAACAAGCTCCAAGAAGAGGTCAACTCAGCATTTAGAACCCACATGCCTACTCGATTTTTCTCCGGAGTCTTCAATGAGATCAGTGATGCGAGCAAGCCACAAGGAGGAGCAGGAAGGCTCCCACAATGGGTCTTTGAGGTTTTTGGGAAATGGACTACGACATTCTTCACTTGCGGGTGTCACGACTATCCAGAGTGTGATCATGGAAAGGTCACTTTTGGACGATGGCTCGTTGAGAAGAGGAAAGAGGGTCTCAATCCATCAGGTCTGGCTAAGAAGATTCATGATGACTTCGAGCTCTGGGCATATCCGGGAGACATATTCTCATGGCTTGATTCCTTGATTCATAATCTGAAGGCTGTTCAACGGATAGCCAACGTAGCTGGCAAGACGGACCTGAGTGTTGAGATTGATGGACAAATCGCCAGAATTGAGCGTCCTTTAGAACAGGAATCTCAGAAGTGAGTCAGAGAATTTAATACATAGCTCACAAATGATAGTTTGGCGTGGTGTTTTTGAAGAATAGGTCTATTCTCTCAGTATCAATCTCTGTCCTTCTCTTGATACTCCCATTCATGATTGCGTCAATGTCACTACCATCATCGAGTACAATTGTAACTCAAGATACCCTATCGCCTTGGGTTCGTACAAATGGACCTTATGGTGGACTCATGAACTGCGTCGAGATAGATCCGACCAATTCAGATATTCTTTATGCAGTTGGAGCAGGGAGTGACATATTCAAGTCGACAAATGGTGGGTCTAATTGGTCAGTGGTGGGAACTTTACCGACACCAACCCCCCAGATTACTGATTTAATCATTTCAAAAACGAACCCACAGACATTGTATCTACAAACGGTAAATAGTGTTGAGATCACAGGTCAACTTTATAGAAGCACTAATGGTGGCGTCGATTGGTCAAGAATAAACTATGATCCAATCCACCAGGATATGTCTGTGATGCATTTCGCTCTTCATCCAACAAATGACTCGATATTAGTTGCTGTCATGTGGAATGCTTTTGTATTCATGACAAAGGATGCTGGTTCTACCTGGGTAAATGTCTCTGGATCTCTACCACGACACGAGTACACCGACATAGCAATCAGTGGTGATAACGAAATTTGGGTGGGAGTTGGTGATCCAAGAATGAATGACAATGGTAGCCTCTATCACACGGTAGATGGTGGTGTGGGTTGGGAAAAGGAGAACCTCACTCAAGCTCCTGAAACTTTCATTAACACTATTATGGTCCATCCTGATGATCCAAGCACTGTCTATGTTAGCCTGAGAAATAAGCCCGATGAGCCCATTGATCCACATACGAGCTACCTATCCATGACCGATGATGGAGGGACCACCTGGCAACAGTTGAATACAACTAGTACACTACGCTTGTTAGCTATTGTTCCTTCTCTTGACAATGATACAATATACGCTTCTTATGGACCCATAGTGTATACAACGCACAACTATGGTCTTCATTGGGATGACATCACTATCTATACTAATACTTCCACAACTATGACAAATGACATCAATGATCTAGAGGTAGATCCCACAAACAACAACACCCTCTATATTCCGAGACGAACTTATGGAATATACAAGAGTATAGATGGTGGAGAAAACTGGACCACTCTCACTGATGGTCTTAACAATACAAATGCTTGTCTTGTCATTGCATCATTGGTTGAGGGTAGTGATACAGTCTATGTATCAGCAGTTGAAGGGACTGGTACTTTTCGAACCGATGACACGGGAGAGAGTTGGCACTATTTAGATGAAGGAGGAATCTGGCATCCATTTACAGATGAGATACAAATCAGTCCCCATGATCCGAACACAGTCTGGCAAATAGCAGATATTGGTACGATATTTATTACCAATGATAGGGGAGAGACATGGGAGTCTAAATACCATCCACAGCATGGATATGGTTTCCGTTTTTCGTCTGTGACAACTATCGAATCAGCTCCATCTGATAATGATATTCTTTATGCTGTCAAAGCGGGATGGGGGCTATTCGGAAGTGAGGATGGTGGATATACTTGGGATTTCCTAGCTCCCTCTGAAGTTGACTACTCATACACCCTCGCAGTTGACCCCACAAATGCAAGTATTGTTTACAGTGGCCATAACCCGAAACCTTTCCAAGATTGGGCTATGGTAAGAAAATCAGAGAACGGTGGAATATCCTGGGAAACTGTACTCAATGTAACAGGATCTGAGGGAATTACCTCATTGGCAATTGATCCTAATAATCCAGATACGTTGTATGCAGGAAGCATTAGTGAAACTGGCGGTGAAGTATACAAGACTATGGACGCTGGTCTAAATTGGGAGAGGCTGAATGATAATTTCACAATGTGTACAGTTATGGCACAGCCACAACTCATCGTCGACCCAACAAATCCTGGTATTGCTTATATCGGGACTTGGTTGGGTGGAACATGGAAGACAGTAGATGCAGGAGCTACTTGGACACTGCTAGAGAATGCACCCATTTCTGCAACTGCTATTCAATTCGATAAACAAGATAGCAACATCCTATACCTGGCTGATAGGTCAACTCCTTCATTGTGGAAATCATTAGATGCAGGTGCAACTTGGTTTGATATAGCCAATTTCCAAGCTAATGGATCTTTCCTAGTCAATAATGTCTATGCTAATGGAGATGTGATTTATTGCGCTACATTTGGTCCGCCTACAATTGGTGGCGATTTGTATCGGTCCATTGACGGAGGTGCGACCTGGAGTAAAATAACTGGCATACTGCCAAGGAGTGTTCTTGACATTGCTGTGGATCCTGTAAGTCCTGAGATTGTCTATGTCACAACTCATGTGAAACAGGCATACAAATCTATCAATAGTGGTGATACATGGACAGAACTTGTGAACTATCCTGATGTTGGTGGCTTTGATATTGAAATTGACCCTTCAAACACGTCAATTCTCTACTCATGCGGCTTTGGAAATACTTCGATACCAGATTGGGTAGATCCACAGTCCTTTTCTTTCACTGATAATCCAGGAGTCTACAAATCTGATGATTCTGGACAGACCTGGTATAGCATTTTAAATACAACAGATAAAGCACGCGCAATGCGAATATATCCAGGAAATAGTTCGATTCTCTTCGCAGTTGCTCATGGAGATGGGATATACCTCAGCGTTGATGCAGGCGAAACGTGGGTTACATACAATTCAGGACTTGATACACTTGGATTGACCTCTATCGATATACAAGGAGATACAATCTATGTTGGAACTCAGGGATATGGGGTCTATTCAGGAGATTTCAATCCCACGAGTAATTCAATCACTTGGAATAAACTCCGTAGTAACAAACCAATACCCCAAGTATATAGTATGCAGATAGTTGTAGATCCACAAGATTCTGATAGAATCTATGTCAGCTCATTTCCTGGAGGTCTCTATCGGTCAGATGATGCAGGTACAACATTCTATGATAAGAACTTCCAGACACCAAGTATTATTCCGTATGATCCGTTCCGGCAAGGATACTATACATTCGCCTTGAATCCTGATAACACAAGTGAGATTTGGCTAGGAACATGGGGTGGTGGTATGTTCAAGTCCTACGACCTGATGGATCACAATGTCCGGGCTGATGGGTCTGGAATGACCATGCTCGGGAAGCATATCTATCAACTTGAGGTGAGTCCATTGCCCCCCTACACAGTATACGCTGCTACTGAGGAGGGAGTTTACATCTCAGAAGACTATGGGGTTACCTGGTTGAACTTCAGTACAGGTTTGCATTCACTACAAGTACGTTCTATAGAACTCACATCAAATGGTCTTCTTTATTGTGGTACTCTTGGTTATGGGATGTACATTTACAACACTACTGAAAGCAAGTGGATACAATTACCTCCCTTTGGAGGTCTAGGCAATATATGGCCCATATGGAATGACAGACCCACATACCAGTACTCGTCACTCCTGTTCCATCCAACCAATCCAAATATCGTCTATATCGGTTGTTTCCCTGCAGGAATTTTCATGAGTACTGATGGAGGTACTACCTGGTTTGAAAGCAATGCAGGTTGGTTGAATGATGGAGTTTTCACCTTGGTCAATCATCCATTTGATTCAGAAGTGATTTACGCAGGAACATACAACGGAGTATCTCGATCCTTCGATGGAGGTTTAACATGGCACAGACTTGATACAGGTTGGCCAGCAGAACAGTGGGCATTTTCGATAAGCTTCAATTGGCAAGACCCAGAGATAGTGTATGCAAGTTCGAAGAATGGCGAGAATGAAGGAGTAGGAAGACCAGACTTTCATGGTACAGTTATGAAGAGCGTTGATGGCGGAGAGAACTGGTTTGAAATTACAAACGGTTTGAATGTTACTCAGGAGTTCTATAAGATAATTGTAGACAAGCACAATCCAGACATTCTCTACCTTGCTTGTGAGAAAGAGGGGGTGTTCATTAGCTACAATGCAGGAGATTCTTGGGAGGCTTGGAATGAAGGTCTCACGAATAAACGTGCAGGTTCAAGCGGCAATAACATAGCTAATCCAATGGCAATATCAGCTGACGGACGCTACCTATACTTTGGTACATTCGGGTCCGGTGTGTTCCGAAGAACAATCTATACTCCTCCGACAACCCCTACAACAACTCCACCATTGACAACTACGACAACTACTCCATTTACTCCTCCACCGATAGACGATGGAATATTCTTTGTTCCGATAGTCATTACTCTTGGTGCAGCTACAGTTCTCATACTAATAGTTGCATCAAGAAAGATGAGAAAGTCCTGATCATGAAGTGAGGTTGTCCTTCTCCACCTCGAACTTTACACTGATGTTCCCAATCAATTCTGGGGGCATTGAGTCGAGATTGAGGTCAAGCCAACTATGCAAGTCTCTTCTTATGGTCTCTTTCTCATCCAAGGGTTTTGGTAGTTCAGAACGATCTTCTGAAACCAAGTGGAAATGTTGGCATCCACAACTACATGCACCTTCAAGAACCATATCAATGTCAACTGATGTCTTTCCACAAGACCTGCAAACAAAGATCATCTTTTTTTACACCCGGAAAAAGGGGGTCTCATCAGACTATGAGGATTGGTATCGCTTAGGTAATACACTGTTTATGTGAGTAGACTTATGTACCGGGTGTCTACGCATCTTCTGGGGCAACAACGATGACTCGTTCATGCACAGTCTGTAGGGGAAAATCCAAGATTCGATGTGACCGTTGCAGAAATGAGTTTTGTCAAGACCATGCAATGAAGTGTTCGTCATGTGGTACAATAACATGCATTCGTGACCTCAATCGAAAGACAATCTGTCCAGCATGTCACAAAAACCTTGACATCTGCCCAGAATGTCTTCTTAATGGAAAGGTCGTTCGTACTATAGCTGGGACTAAATTCTGTCCTGAGTGCGGGTGGAGTGGCTAAAGTATAAAGAACACTATGTAAAGCAGGATTGCAATGAGTCCTATTGCAGATATGATTCTTGATCCTCTACCATAACCCCACATTATCGGAATGGGTCCTAAGAATATGATCCCCTTGCTCTCGGTTTTCATCTGGCCCGGTCCATCATGATCCTGTCTTATGGTAAGTATGATTGCAAGAAAAATAAGAAGAATTCCCCCTATCAACAAGAACCAACCAATTGACTGTGTTAATGTAATCTGCATTATCATCACCTTGTATCAAAAACACTACTTGGGAGTTCAAACTCCATTCTCTCATATCCTCCCACTTCGTCTCCTTCCATTGCCCAGAGTGTTATTATATCAGAGTATATCTCAAAGTCAAGTGTAGTTTCCACAGCAAGTATCTTGGAACCTACTGGGAATCGCCACAATATTTCAAAATCATACGGTGCGGTTTCTTCCTCAAGCCAAGTTTCTATCTTGTTCACACCTTCTCTGAATCGACCAGCAAAGTCAATTAGATAGACAACTGAAACAACTTCACTTATTCCTTTGAGAAATATGTCACAATAATCTACTCGTGACTTGACCCTCTCTTCGTTGATCTCTACTCTTTCTAGGTCGAGGAAATGCTGCATGTTGTCAGCAAGCTTTTCAATCTCTTTTTTCAAGAGACGCTCATCTCGAATAACTCTTCTATAGTACCCCTCTGGATCTGTATATTCATAGCTCAAACGCTCATGAATCTCTCCCGTGTTTGATACAGAAAAGAACGACTCAGCGTGAATCGGTTCAACGAACTCAGAGAGAGCTTCTTCCATCTCACTATCACCTATTCTAATGGTACTGAATGTATTCCATTTTCTGAAAGATGTTTTGAAAGAGTTCTGCCATTCTCAGTGAAACAGTAAGCAATACGTGGATTCACAGATTTTGCAAACTCCACAAGTCCGTTGAAATCAGAATGTGCACTGAGTGGAAACCCTCTTCGACGATACATACCAATGGACCATCCAGATAGATCATAGTACTCCAATTTCAGCTCAATCTTTGAGAACGCCTTGTCACCACAGAGTTTCTTCATGTTGCGAATTGTGTGTCGCGATGAGGAACTCACAATGACTGCCCCTTCAGTTAGAGCTTCAGTCGTCTGTGATGCCTTAAGTGTCAGATGTCGAAGGTCCACTCCATGTCTCTTGTAGACTGAACAAACTCTATCGATGCTCGTGTTTCCAGAGATTACCCTAAATCCACCACTCTGAAGTAGAGCAATCGCTTCCTGTGATTTCCCAAGCGAATATGCATGAAAGATAGGTATTCTCCCTTCATCTACATGATTTGTAGCAACATCAAGTATATCACTATAGATGGACTTTCTTTGAGGAAAAATCCAGTTGGGAGCACCATACGTAGCTTCAGTGATTAGAACATCTGCCTTTACAGGTGTTGCTGCTTTGTGAATCAGACTATCCACATTGTTGAAATCTCCACTGTATAAGACCGTTAAGCCATCATTGAATTCAATGTGAAACATCGTGGACCCAAGAACATGACCAGCATTCAGTGCTGTGATATTAGCGCCAATCTGACCAAACATGTCTCCATACTTGATCTCTGTCTTATTCCTGAAGCTATCAGCTCGTCTGGCCTGCCAAGTGTCAAAAGTCCCCTTTGTGGCAATAATATGTGCTGCATGCTTGAGACCTCCGATATGGTCAGAATGAGAATGTGAGAGGAGCGTTGTTTCACCTCTAACTCCAGTATCAAGTGCAAGCTTCACATCCCCATATTCTAGGAGAAATCCTGTTCCAACTTTCTTGACACTGACAGTAGCCATGTAAGTCCAAGTCAAGATTAATTGCTATTCAACAAAAGGGTTTCCCAGTATCTAAAGGGATTTCCTCATCAGTGATAGTTCTCTCCTTGAAGATTTGGTAGAGATCTTCTCACATTCCTCAATCAAACCTGCCTGTCCAGACCCCAAGAGTGGCAATTGGACTCGGTTAACACCAATCTTGGTCCCCTCAGCTGCAATTGCTTCTGCCACCTGACTCCAATCTACTACTTTTGGGTCTGCCATCAATGGTGAAACTACTAATGAATTGCTTGTCGACCAAAAACCAGCAACTGCAGAAACCTTGTCGTTGACTGTATATGTTACGAAACTCTTCTGTGCCAAAGCGAAGTCACGTGCAACCCAAACTAATGAGTTGGTCAAGTCTAGCAGCTTACTCGTGTCCCATATCAGTTCCTTTGCCTTCTCCTCTTTTGGTTCATTGTCCCACATAAGTGGGTGGTAGTTCCCTTGTCTGAAATCGAAGGAATATTGACTAATCTTTGTTACTTCCTCAAAACCAGCCCGTTCTAACAGATTTCGTGTCCACGCATCGACTTCAAAGCTCAAGGGGAATCCTATTGGGTCCGCAATCTCATCATTTGAGATGAGGATATCCACATCACGGATTGCAACAGTCTTGAAAAAGGGAAGAGAAGCCTTGATGATCTGGTAAGTTGCAGCTTCTCTATATGCTTCCTTTATTGCAACCGAAATCAAAACCATGGACAGACGAGTACGGTCTCTGTAGATTGTTGTGCCTCCAATGATATTGTCAGCAACTGAAGACACAAAGCTGATACTCTCAGGCATTTTTAGGAACTGTAAGGCAAGTGAAGGGTCATTGACTTTTCGAGAATTCGTTTCCTGCAACAGATCAAGCCATATGTGTGACTCATTCTTGTTCAGGCGACCGTTAAACATCATTGGCTTGCTCATGCTTTTCCCTCGTGACAATCTGGTATCTCTTTATGAAATCCTACATAAGTCATGCTACATTTTCAGTGTACAATCGAAGGGTTTATTCACCATTGTGGAAATTGTTATTGTTGAAAATGCAGTCGCTTGTCCTCACCGCCGATGGTCTTCAAATTTCTGACACCCCAATCCCACCATTGTTACCAGGTGATGTTCGGATTGAGGTTCGTTCGGTTGGAATCTGTGGAACTGATATCGCAATTTGGAAGGGTGATTATCCAGCTGAACTGCCAATAATCCTCGGACACGAAATAGCGGGTGTCATTCATGAGAGTTCAGTACCCGAGATTCAACCGGGTACAATGATCACTACAGAGATTGACATCTCGTGCGGTCGATGTTGGTATTGTCGAACTGGAGAGAGATATAGATGCGCTGATAGAGAAATTCTCGGAGTTACTCGTGATGGAGGCCTTTCAGAATACATCACTGTACCTGCTGATTCAGTCCACGCTCTTCCGGAGAATGTAGATGTCATATCAGCCACCTTTGTTGAACCATTGGCATCTGCCATAGAGACTCAGAGAATTAGTCCGGCTGATGAAACTGAACCAGTTTTGATAATTGGGAGTGGAAAACTGGCTCTTCTATTAGCCCAAGTATATGACGCAAGCGGCGCAGATGTCCACATCGTTGGACGCAACAGATGGCAGTTGGGAATTGCTCGTCAGTTAGGACTTACAAACACAATTGACCTGACATCAGACAATTGGAAGAAAAAGATACTAAATGTGACCCATGGAGTTGGCCCCAGAGTTGTTGTTGAAGCCACTGGAAATGTTGAAGGACTTGACATGGCGTTTAG
Source organism: Candidatus Thorarchaeota archaeon (assembly GCA_048882045.1). Lineage (GTDB taxonomy): Archaea > Asgardarchaeota > Thorarchaeia > Thorarchaeales > Thorarchaeaceae > SMTZ1-45. The sequence goes on from JBHLRZ010000004.1 coordinate 152,957, forward strand.
TGTAGTCCGGAATGGAGGAATTGTGAACCTAAAAAGCATGCATGGGTGCGAATTCACTATCGATCCTTCCAGCCTTGTCAAGAGAGAACTGACGATACATGGTGTAGTCCGAGGACCATTTCGAAGGGCAATCGATCTCCTGAGTAAAGGTCGCATAGAAGTAAAGCGTTTGGTGTCGAAGGAGTTCAAACTCGAAGATGGGGACAAAGCGTTTGAGTATGCTAACCAACCTTCTGTGACCAAAGTTGTGATTAACATATGAGGATGCAGCGATTCGATACGGATCTGCATATTCATTCTCTTCATTCTATAGGCGTAAGCAAATCAATGACAATACCCAATCTTGCCAGAGGGGCAAAGGAAAAGGGTCTCAATCTAATTGGAACAGGTGACATAACTCAGCCTGATTGGCTGAATCACGTAAAGAAGCATCTGTCTGAGATTGATGGCGTTTTGCATAGCAATGATGTTTCATTCATCCCTACTGTTGAGATAGAAGATGGAGAGTCGATTCATCATTTGGTAATCCTCCCAGATTTCGAAGCAGTTGTTTCTTTGAGGACTAGTCTTATTTCATATTCTCCCAATATCAATGATGAATGGGGAGGACGGCCAAGAGCTAATATTCCGGGGGAACAGTTGGCTGGATTGGTCCGAGATGCTGGAGGTATGATTGGTCCAGCTCACGCATTTACACCTTTTCGTGCGATTTTCCGAGAGAACAAACATGTAAGTCTGAATTCTTGTTATGGTGATGAATCTTCTCACATACATTTTATCGAGTTAGGTCTCTCTGCAGATTCAGAAACAGCTGATTGTATCCCCGAGCTACGTAAGGTGACCTATGTCACGTCAAGTGATGCCCACTCTCCAGCTGCAAACAAACTCGGTCGCGAGTTCGTTCGTTTCGAGATGGAATCTGCGACCTATGACGAACTCTTTCTCGCAATAACTCGACAACGGAATAGAGGATCCTTGTTAAACATCGGACTCAACCCAAGGTTGGGAAAATACTTCCTCTCGTTCTGCGACCATTGTAGGAGAACTCTCGTTATTCAGGATGGTAATGAGTCACCTAGTTTTGATGACTTGAATCTCTACATGAGTTGTTCAACACAGGAAGAGAAGCAGCGACTCTTAGATGACATCCACCGAAGAAAAATCATGTGTCCTGCGGACGGGAAGAAACTCCGACTAGGTGTCCGAGATCGTGCATTTGCAATTGGTGATGGGAAATCAAAGTCCCCTCCTCACAGACCTCCTTACCTTTACATTGCACCACTGTTGGACATCATATCTACATCCCTTTCTATCAAATCTACAAACTCCAAGACAGTCAGAAGGTTGTACGATCAGATGAGAGAGCGACTTGGTCCAGAGACCGTTATTCTCACTGAATCTCCAATTTCAGATATTCAGATGATGAACAAACGAGTAGCAATGATGATCAGTCGATATCGGGATAAGACTATAAGCTATATAGATGGTGGTGGAGGAAGGTATGGAAAACTAATTCCTCCCTGGGAGAGTGTTGATTGATTACAGTAGTTCGCGGGATAATTCGAGAAGTCGGAAAAAGTCGAACTACTCCAGTATCAAGCAGAAGATGGTATGGATCGACTGACATTGTTGTTCAGAGTGAAGAAACTGGAAAAACCTACAGTGTGAGACTCCCCGCCACTATCATGGACAAGTTTAGATTTCTCCCAAGAGTAGGAATGGATGTTATAATCCATGGATACGTAGAGGAGGCCGAATTTGGCCTCTCAGACTTCGTTGTATCTCGGGTGACTAGCATAAAACATGTCGGAGCTGACATCAAGAGAGTCCACAAGTTTGATTGATACTATTTACTACTTCTAATGAGAAAAGCAGGTGCAAGAATCCATTGTGACCTACACTTGGGACATTTACTAGGCGCTTTAGAGGTCTTTCGAGTTTTGAATATGAATTGGCATTTCGCACAACTTGCAGGACGAACCAAGAGTTCTTGCTTCCTTCGCTTCACTGATTTTGAGATATGGTCAATATCTTCATACACGATTGACCTACTCTTGATGTCCAGTTGATCGCAGATATCTTCAGCAGTGAGTGGAAACTCTGCTTTTTCCAGCAGTTCTGTGATACGTTCCCTTCTGGTCTGCATGTCGTGTGCCTTGAAATGACTTGGAAATATACTTTGGGCTGTACAGCGTTTTGAACAGCCTGTACAAAACGTAGAGTCATATCTAATTGCATCATAGCATTTCATGTGATGTATCAATGAGAAAATACAACACTGATGTATCAAACAAGGCATTCGCGTCAGTATTAGCCGCCATCGTATTGACCGCCGGTGTATTTGCCGTCGCCATATACCTGCCTGGTCTAGGTCCTGGACCCAACATTCCTGGTCCTACCAGTCTAGGTGCTAGAACTGCTGAATTCCTTAACTCTATGCGTGAAAACGTACAGCATTACTTCATCGCAAACTGCAGTTTTGT
>JBHLRZ010000005.1:0-65122 GCA_048882045.1 Candidatus Thorarchaeota archaeon
TTGCTTCCCTTCATGAAAAGAGGGTTGAGGGAAAGGACGAATCAGAACCATTGAAGATGACTCAGACTATTGACTGGCGTATTTTCGATTACGACGAAAACCGACGTCTCTCTAATGAAGAGCTCAGTGACCTATTGAAACAACTCAGAGAGAATCCTCAGAAGATGTTATTTGATCAGGAGGTTGGAGTGACTTTCCACACAATGGACCACCCTGATTTCAGACGAAGAGTCCTCTTCATTGCTGACCAATTTGGTCTGTAGCCTGTCGAGAGTTCTCATTGTTGCACCGCTCATCCTCTACCTCATTTGTTCCCCTAAGTGACGATATGAGAGCAGCAACAAGACAAAGGGCAGAAAATGTCCAGATGGTCATTTCTACCGCATCACCATAGCCAGCGGTAAATATCGGACCAGAAGTCATACCTCCGGGATTAGTGAGTGCAAAAAAGATTCCAAATATAGTTGTGACGAGAGCTGTTGCGATTGAAAATCCAGTAGTCCTTGAGATGTTTGTCAGCGCGCTTACAACACCCATATACTTCTTAGGTGCAGCGGTCATAATGAAGTTCCCGTTGGCGACACTGAAGAATGAAAGACCTGTTCCCATAATTGCTACTCCCACTGCCATTAGTAGTACATTTGGAATCGCTAATGCAATAAATGCGAGACCTGCTAGTTGAACGAGTAGTCCGATGACTGTCTGTATCTTAGCACGTACTCTCTCTGATGCAAATCCCGCTGCCGGGCCTGTAATCGAGATCATGATGGGATGAACCATCAGAAAGAGACCTGTCGTCGACTGATTAAATCCAAGAGCATCCTGTAGATAAAATGGCAATAGGAATGAGATTGGAACCATAGCCATGAAAGCTAATAGTGCTGAGAAGATACTCGCTGAAATTTTTCTATCTGCTAACACACTTGTTTCTATTATTGGTGAATCAAAGGATCCCTCTCGAAGAATGAAGGCCAAGAATGTGATCATGAAGATTTCGATGTATAACACACTGATTCCTAGTGACGCTGATGGAGAAACAGTCACATAGTAGATTAGCACGAATAGAAACGAGAAGAATAGAGCTGCCCCGATTGTGTCGAATCTCGTTTCTCTTACTGGTTCAGTTTCCGGTATCACAAATTGAACTACTAGAAAACCAATTATCCCAATTGGTAGGTTGACAAGGAATATGCTTGGCCAACCAAAATTCTGAGTCAAAATACCTCCAAGAACCGGACCAGTTCCTAGAGCTGCTGCAAGCACGACAGAATTCATACCAATAGCTCTTCCTCTATTTTGAGGTGTGGTGAAGTAGGTCACTAGTGCAAGCCCATTAGCTGATAGCATACTAGCTCCAAGAGCTTGGAAGGTGCGTGCTACAATAAGCATCTCTAATCCAACGGAAATCGCACAAATGAATGAACCAGTGATGAACACAAGCATCCCGAGCTGGAACACCTTGGTTTTTCCGAGCCTGTCTCCTAGCTTGCCCATTAAAGGCATAGTGGATGTAAGAATCAGAAGATAGGCAACTACAACCCACTGTATTTGAGCCATTGAAACGCCTAGATCTTCCTCCATTGTGAACAGTGAAACATTGACGATGGATGCATCTAGTGCACTCAGGAACACACCGAAACTTGTGGCTGCTACTATCTTGTAGGGTCCAGGTTTCTTCGTGTTGACAGGTGTTCCAGAATCAATGCTCATCTATGATCCATCATCCGATAGTTCTTCACATGATAGCGAATTGGTTTCATCGACCATGGTTGTCCTCTATATTGTCTTTCCGGTAGTGTTCATATTTGTCGATAGAGATTTCAGAAGGAGTTGAGGGATTTCGAATCATGCCAGATTATTCTGAGATGATGAAGAAGGCAAGGAAAGACACTCAGTGCGCGATGGAGGTCTGGAGTGATACTCTGGTTGAAGTTCTTGGGTCAAGTTTGGAGAGTATCTACAGCAAAGGTTCAGCGACGAAACCCTGGGAATCACATATCGACTATGTCCCTACTATTAGTGATGTCGACATACACATCACAATCAAAGGTAACAAACCTCTCTATGGTTCATCTCTGGATGATTTTAATGCAGCAGTAGACATATCGCGTCAGTGTGAAGAGGAGTTCATCAAACGAAGGCCTGACCATTTCCACGTTCCCAGAATGCAGGTCATCGAAACTCGAGTTCTTAATGAGAGTGGAAAGTACACACCTCCTCGGCCTCAAGACATACTAGTCCTTTACGGTGCTCCATCTCTCAAAGAACTACCTTCTCCAGAAAATATCCGGGCTGGGGATCTCGACAGAATCTTTGAATTGAAAGAGTATTTGGATGACATGCCCAGAAGCACACTCGATCGCACCGGCCTTGACTGGTGGACAATTATCCGAGGAATGACTTGGCGAGTCTCACCATCCCCTGTCAGAATTCTTACTCAATCTCATCATGACCCGTCAGATGTCTGGTCCTGGAACAGAACAAGAATCCACAAGGCTCTACTTGATGAAGGATATGACAAGCTGGCTGAATACTACTACGGTTTCTATGATGCAGGGTGGCGCCTTTTTCTCTCGGAATTCAAAGGATTGGAAGAGTTTCGCGAAACAGCTAGCAATGGATACTATGTGCTTCATATGTGCATATCAATTGCTGAAAGAATGAAAAATAGTCAAAATGAAAAGAAATGAACTAGGGGATTTCAGTGTCCCCTATGTTCTAGAACTGTGATAGTGCCCCTCTTTTACGAACATATCTCTCGGTATATCTGAACAACAGACTACCAATAATGACGAAGGCTATGTCCAAGATTATCAGAGATACAACTGCATTGAAGGCACCGGAGTATGCTATACCATCCATGAGGAATCCTCTAAATCCCTCAACACTCCACGTCAATGGTGAAACCACAGCGAAGTATTGGAGTACTGAAGGAAGGACTGCAATGGGATAGGATATCGGCGCTACCAGAAGCAATGAAGATGAGAGAAACTCAACTATCATCCATCCCTGTTTTGCTGTAAGGACAATGCAGACCACAGTGAAGATGAGACCCTGCATTCCAATTACTGAGAGTCCGACGATCATCAGAGCAGGGATTATCCCCCACCAATCCAGTGCAACACCAAACAGCAGAATCGAAGCTGTTAGTTGCAGGATGACACCCAAACCTCCATGTTGTAGGTTGTGCAACATAGACCCCCACACTAGTGTGTCTCGCCTCATAGGTGTAGTCATCAGTGTTTCAAGGGTTCCTACGTTCTGCTCCCTTCGTAATGCAAATCCGGTCCCCCACATGAGACTGATTGCTAGACCAGTATATGAACTTCCTAGTGCAATATAGGTGATCCAGTCTGACGTGCCTATTAGTCCATTAAGGGATGCGGATTCTGCCCCTCCAGTAACTGCTGCACCTGCAAGAATCAGAGGGATGAACCATATGAAAGGCATAACGATGAACCAGAGTACACTCAGCGGATAACTGAATTCCACTTGCCACTGCTTTAAAGCAAGAGCACTTGCTGCTCTTAGTTCTGAACGCCAGCCTCTTCGTTTCCACATCTTTTGGAAGACTGATTCTTTTACCTGCTCCATCTAGAATCCCCCCATATGACCGCGCTCTTTTGTCCAGTTCTCTGCGAATCTGAAACAAGCAAGCCCAATAGTCCAAAACAACAGCACCAGTCCTCCGAGTGCTATAAGAGCCTGCGAGAAGTTTAGCAGATTCCAAGCCCCAGTGATTGCTATCTCTCTAATCGTGATGATACCAATTGTGGTAGGAATCAGGTATGCCGCAAACTGCACAGGTTTTGGTAGTGCGTTGATTGGATAGTTGACTGGCGAGATCATATAGGTGACTTCAGAAACCAGCTCCGTCAAGACACTAGGATCCTTGAATACAAGGATCAGACCAGCTACCATGAAACCAAACCCATACAACCCTATGACCATAATCAGGAGTATGATTATTGTGGGTAGGATTGCAATAACTGCATAAGATACTCCAAACACCATTGTTGAAAGTAGGAAGAGTATCATTGCCTGTAGCGTCCCTTGGAGTGAATCTGAGAAGGCTGCTCCTAGAAGGATACTGATTCGTGGGACCGGTGTGGAGAACAGTGGCTCCAATGTCCCGCTAAATTGTTCCCATCGAAAGTTGTTGCCAATACCCCAGATCGAGTTGTCCATGTACATGTAAACGAACCAGCCAATTACGACAAATTGGATGAAATCGTCATATCCAGAGATCTCTGTGAAGTGTGTCGTGGTTTCGAGACCCCCAACTGCAGTCGCCATCAGGACATACGGAGCGAACCAGAGGATTGGTAAGAATCCCCAAATCAACAGGTTTGCTGGATATCGCAATGCAATCCTGAGGTTCTTGATGGCAAAGACTCTCGCAGCTGTCCAGTCCATTGCTCGAGGTTTGAAGGTTTCCAAGTACTCGCTGCTCTCATGCACAGCTTTGTCTTGGTCTTTCTGAATAAGCTCAGTCAATCCTCAATCCTCCGTCCTGTTAGTTGCAGAAACACATCATCAAGGGATGGCTCCTTCACTTCAAAGTGTTCGACCTTTCCTGACTTCGTATCTCTCATGTAGTCAAGTAGGGTATGCGCCATGTCGTACCCGTTATGTGCAGTGACGACCAGATCCGAATGCCCATTTCTTGTTGTTATGGAAGCAGACATTACGTTCTCCATCTTCTTGATGATCTCGATGTCCGGTGTACCCACTACCCTCATGTGGAGACTGTCATAGTCCCGTACTCCCTCCTTGAGCTCGTGTGGTGACCCAAAGCTTTTGATTTCTCCCTCATTGATGAGGGCGATCTTGTCACAGAGTAGGTCTGCCTCATGCATGTAGTGTGTAGTCAACAGGATAGTCTTGTCTCTGAGTTTCTCCTGTATGTACTTTCTAAGGTCTGATGCAAAAGTTGGATCTAGACCTTGAGTCGGTTCGTCAAAGAGTAGGACTGGTGGATCATGAATGAGTGACCGTGCGAAAACGATCTTCATCCTCATTCCATGTGATAGGTTCTCAGCCTTCTCGTCTGCCTTCTCCGTGAGTCCCATCCTTCCGAGTAGCTCGTCTGCTCTCTCCTTTGCTTCGCTAGTGGGCATCCTGTACAACTTGGCAAAGAATATCATGTTCTCTCTTGCACTCAGTTTCCAGTAGATGCTTCTTTCGTTTCCCTGACATACACCCATCGATGCTCGGGCGTATGTGGATTCCTTCAATACATCATATCCGTTTACTCTGGCAGTTCCAGAGGTTGGAAGAACAAGAGTTGCGAGGCATTTGATCAAAGTCGTTTTCCCAGCTCCGTTGGGTCCAAGTAACCCGTAGATTTGACCCTTCGGAATGTCCAGTGAAACCGACTTGAGAGCCTCTACCTTCTTCTTCTCACTAGGAATGATGATCGCCTTCCTCTTTACACTGATGAAGGTCTTTGATAGATTCTCTATTTCTACAGCATTACTTGTCAACGTCTTAGTACCTCTCCTTACCGGGTTAGTGTGTCGGTGTTCATTTAGCCCATTGTGTCACTCAGGTTTCCAATCCCCGAGTGAAAAGAAATCATTCGGGTCATTCCCGTTGTTTTGTGCTGAGCATGCGAAACACCTAGCGCCGACGGGACAAGTCTTAGTATATGAATTTTTCCAGTCAAGTAGGAATATGACACTGATTGATGTTCCCCTGCCATATCCCGAATATTCGAGAATAGAGTCAGATTCCACAGATGGGCCCCATCTCGCTGGATTAGTATTAGATTTGATCTCTCATATCGACAACATCAGAAACAAGTTGTGTGTTCTGGTTTCTAATTATGTCAGATTCAGCCAGGACTCCAGTTTCGATCAATATCTCTTCCAGTTTTCGGCGGAGAGGGAGAATATTGCCAACAACTCTGGGGTATGATACATAGTCCTCGATTGATTTGATGAAAGCAGATCTTTTAAGATCCTGAATGATGAATACTCCTCTACCAGGTCTATCGATGATTAGACCAACATCAACGATTGGTTCATTGGTTGTAATACTTGACCACCAAAACTCATTCGGATATTTCCGATAGAGGTCCATAATGAGATTCTCACCACTTATTTTTATATCATCAAAATGGATCTTTAGACGATATTCCATATCTCCCAATGCGAATATGTTATAACCTGCAGTCATATGAACGCCGCCTCCTTCTTGCAACTCTTGAAGGACCTTCCGAACTCGTCGTGGAGTGAAACCAGTCTTTCTTGCAATTTGGGAAACTGGCATCCGAGCATCTTGGTATAGACACCTCAGGACTCGCAATTGATGCTGGGTGAATGTCACTTTTTTTCCTCTTGTATTTAGATAGTAGTCTGGTGATTTATTAGGAAAGACAAATACAACTGGTCTTATTTCAACATCAATTACTCCTCTGATCTCTTCAAGATATTTCTCCAATCCCAATGCTTCTGAAGCTCCAGACACCATAGCCCAGTATTCGTATCTCATATCACTCGTACGATATATCTCACATACAATTTGTTGCTTAGCTACTTGCTTCATGAACTCGACCACTTGTTCAGTCCCATCCGTAGAGATTACACCACATACATGTTCAGCGCCAAGCATCTCCATACTCACAATAGTACCAAAACCTGTTATCACCTCTTGCTCGCGGAGCTTGCTGATTCTGTTTTTTACAGTATTTGATGATAGATTGAATTTTCGTGCCAGTGCTTGGTTGGACAACCTCGCATTGCCGCATAATTCACATATCAATGCCCAGTCAAGTGGATCCAATCGGCTCGCCACACTTCTGTCGAATAGGGGAACGATTCTTGGTATCAGATTGGTTCGAGTATCCTATGGGCTATTACTTCCCCTAACGATATTGCAATTATATACAACACCTCGTTAATAAAACTGGTTACATGTGAGTAATTAGAAGAAAGTAAACTAAAACAGATTAACTACATTTTCTGTAATTTTCGACATTAGCTATCTTCAATTTTGCAAATGTAAGAAGCGATTTTCAAAGTTTAGTTTCTGAATAGTCTTGTCGTTTTGCATCGATGAGTATGGGAGTTCTTCGAATTATATCTGACTCGATCAATAGACCAGCCTCAATTAGTATTTCTTCTAATTTTCGGCGGAGTGGGTAGACATTGGCAACAACTCTGGGGTATGATACATAGTCCTCAATCGACTTGATAAAAGGAGCTTCCTTAAGTTTCTGAATAATGGGCATCCCTTTACCAGGTCTATCAATGATCAGACCCACATCAACCAGTGGTTCATTGGTGGTTATAGTGGACCAAAAAAACTCATTGGGATACTTCTGGAATAGATCCATAATTATATCTCTACCATTGGTTTGTGATTCGTCAAAACGGATTTTCAGCCGATACTCCATATCTCCCAACGCACATACATTGTAGCCAATAAGGAAGTGAATGCCACCGCCTTCTTCTAACTCGTGCAAGATTTTCCGGACTCGCCTAGGGGTGAAACCTGTTTCTTGTGCTATTTGAGAAACTGGCATCCGAGCATCTTGGTATAGACATCTCAACACTCGCAATTGATGCTGGGTAAAACTGACCTTTTTCCCTCTAGTATTTCCATGATAGTTGGGAGGATAATTAGGATAAAAATAGTCAACAGGCCTCATTTCTACATCAGTCACACCATCAAGCTCCTCAAGATACTTCTTGAGGCTCAATGTTTCAGAAGCACCAGATACCAAAGCGAAGTATTCATAGCGTCGATCGCCAGTGCGATAGATATCACATACTATAGGCCATCTGGCAACAATTTGCCTCATGAACTCCATCACTCGCTCAGTCCCATCCGTGGTGATCATACCTATTACATTCTCTGCACCGAGTATTTCCATGCTCACCCAGACACCAGCACCGATAAGCACTCTCTGTTTGAGAAGGTTATTGATTCGATTTTTCACCGTATTTGGTGAAATACCAAGTGTTCGAGCAAGCACTTGGTAGCTCATCCGCCCATTGCTTGCTAGCTGACGGATTAATGCCCAATCTAGTGGATCCAATCTCCTCGCCACACTTTTGCTGAATAAAGGAACGATTCTTAGTCGTCAGATTGGTTAGTTTAACCACTGGGCTACCCTGTTCCCTACAGCTAATGCAATTCTATGCAACAGCTTGCTAATAAAACTGGTTCTCAGTTGAACAATTTGCAGAGACTAAGGCAAAACAGTGCAAATTACCCATATTTTCTGCAAATTTAGATGTTAACTATTTCCCGCGAATTCATATCTAAGATGAGGTCTCTGCTCATTAGAAAGATGTCGATAGCATAACAGACCTTCAAATCTGCATCCAAAACTTTCGATGTCATATGCTCAAGGTATATTCACCAAAAGAATGAGGTTGAGTCAAATTGTCAAATAGGAAATTAGCATGGTCGTCAATTTTCATCTTGGTATTGTCCGTATTTGCATCTGTTAGACTCGTTGTCGCTCAAACGCCCACGCCTCCGATTGAGCCTGGTCCGGGTTTAGTAAGTTGGTGGCCTGGGGATGGACATAATCTTGACCTTATCGGTAATAATCATGGGGACCGAATCAATGGTGCAACGTTTGCCCCTGGAAAAGTTGGTCAAGCTTTCAGTTTTGATGGCGTGGACGACTATGTATATACTCCGGGAAACGGTATTGATGAGTTACAGGAATTGACTATTGAAACATGGGTTTGGATTGACACCTTGAAGTATGAAATGCAGCGATTTGTTACACTTGGAGGTGCAAAAGCAGTACTGCGTCACGATGGAGTGACCGATTCTTGGTGGGCAGGCTTGGGTCAACTTCATTTCTATATGAATTTTGGAGGTGCCCCGTGGCAAGGAGAAGAGGATCTTCATGAGATCCGAGTCAATAATGTTCTAGAGGAAGGAGTCTGGCACTATGTCGTTGGAACTTATGATGGCAGTGAGATGTGTCTGTATCTTGATGGGGCGTTTCTAGATAGTCATCAAGTGAGTGGATCGGTTTTCAATTGGCATGGCGTATATTTAAGCTCAGAGGGTGAATCTCATGATGGACTACTAGATGAGATTGGCATCTACAACCGTGCTTTAAGCCCAGAAGAAATCTACGCAATCTACAATGCAGGTAGCTCCGGGAAGATTAAACCCGATAGCTCTCCAATTGCAGATGCAGGAATTGATCAGATGGTCGGCATGGGAGACCTTGTCATTCTAGATGCCTCAGCTAGTTTTGATTTGGAAACTCCCTCAGAGTATTTAGATTATCTGTGGGAATATATTCCAACTTCCTATCCGCCTTTGCTACGTATTGCGATTCCATTGATGGATGAAAACACCATGATGGCAAAATTCATTGCTCCTTCTTATGAAGAAATGGGGAGAGTTGAAAGCTTCACTTTTCGATTAACCGTGATTGATGGGGCTGGAAATAGCAATACTGATGATGTGATTGTAACAATAGTTGAAGACTTACTTCACGCCATCTTTGTTTCTTCAAACTGGGGGGACGATTCTAATGATGGCACATCTTATGGACCTGTCCAAACCCTGAACAGAGCTTATGAGCTCGCCAGTCAGACCACTCCATATTCAGATATCTATGTGGATGAAGGTGAATATGATATTAGCAGTTCCACCATGACAATACTAGATGGTATGAGTCTCTACGGCGGATTCTCAACCACAAAGATTCTGAAACCCTTTTCTGAGCCCCCAATAGGTATAACAGAATACATAGAATGGAAACGCACACTGTTGACTATTGAATCAAATCCAACGTGCATTTTTGGAGCAGCTACTGCTTTGGAGGTTTGGGACATCGCAGGTCAAACCGTGATTGATGGATTAACTATCAATTCGAATGATGGCTTGCCCGGGATATACTGCGGAGGCCCAGGTCAGAATTCTATTGGAATGTATGTAAGAAATTCAAATGATAAACTCCGAATTACCAACAATCACATCAACGCTGGTAAGGGTGGAAATGGTCAAATTGGAGATTCGGGAATTGAAGGGATATTTGGGAATATTGGAGGATTTGGTGGTTCGTGGGGTGGTGGCTCAATAATTGAAGGAGGGATTGGCGCACAACATTTCGACCTTTCAAAAGGACGAGGTGGAAACGGTGGTGAGGGAGGTTATTTTGATCTTAACGATCCATACAATACACTATTTGGAGAAGATGGAGCTGACGCTAACTGGGCTGTCAATCCTTTTGGTTTGGGTGGTGCTGGTGGATTTAGTTACCCCGATGCCACCATCGTTAATTGGTATGGTGAACCAGGTGAATCTGGTCTGAAAGGGAAAGATGGTGTAGACGGTTCAGATGGCTTAGGTGGCTTTGGTTGCTTACCATTTCCAGTCACCAATCATGTATGGATTGCTTCTCCCGGCCAGGACGGTACTCCTGGCGACTCCGGTTATTGTGGCGGGGGTGGCGGAGGGGGCGGCGGAAGTATAGTCTGGCTTCCAATAGTATTTCCAGCTCCACCTCCAATCTATTTCATCGTGGTTATTACTCCATTCCCAGGTATTGGAGGTGGAGGGGGAGGTGGAGGAAGTGGGGGTGGAGGTGGAGGTGAAGGCCATGGTGGATTTGGCGGTGGTGCTAGTTTTGGCATCTTCCTAAGTAACGCGATGCCACTGATTTCTGGCAACACAATCTCCACTGCTGGTGGAGGAATTGGTGGTGATGGCGGTCAAGGCGGCAACGGTGGCATTGGGGGAATGGGTGGTATTGGAGGACCACCTGGCGGATTTGGTGGTGCTGCTGATGGTGGCCAGGGCGGAGCTGGCGGAAATGGTGGGAAAGGTGGTCAAGGTGGTGGAGGAGCTGGAGGTTCTTCATGTGGAATATATCTTGCTGAGGATTCAGAACCCTTCCTTGGTCACAATATCTTCACTGATGAATCAGGACCTATTCCAGGGGAAAGTTTGATCGGTCCTGCTGGGTTCGGAGGAATACCTGGCGGATCAACAGGATGCAGAGGTGACATCTGTCCGTGGATAGGAGAAGTTTCAGAGGATCTGTTAGAATTTAATGGAATCAATGAGTTTGAAGATACAATAAACATTCCAACAGGAACACAGTCAATGAGTGCGATAAGTAGCTGGGATGGTAGTAGCGATATAACTACTATTCTTACTTCACCAACTGGAAGAGTAATTGATAGTCAGACAATAAGTCCAGATGTGGTACACGGCGTTGATTTTGGTTCAATACATGAATATTTCATAGTCATTAATCCTGAAGAAGGATATTGGACTATTAGCGTGGTCGGTACTAATATCCCACCTGAAGGTGAGACAGTTCTTGTCACAGTCACAACAATCCCTACCAATAGTCCTCCTATGGCTCTAGCTCAAGATGTTGAGATTGTGGCGGATTACAGTGGGTTGGCTGACGCCTCCATCAATGCTGGCTCATTTGACCCAGATGAGCAAGATGTGATTTCGATTACTCAATCACCTGCTGGACCATATCCATATGGCGAAACTCTTGTTACTCTAACAGTTTATGACAACCATGGTGCAATGGATACAGAGCGGGCTATTGTTAAAGTAATTGACCAAACATCACCATTGATAATTTGTCCTGAGGATGTCTTTGTCGTAGCTGATGCCAGTGGCGGAGCAGTAGTACATTTGGAGCCTATAGTAGCTGATAACTGTGATCCTACTCCACTGGTTATCAGTAATGAGCCTGCTGGAGATTGGTATCCTCAGGGTGTAACAGTAGTGACTTTCACTGCCACAGATGAATCTGGGAACAGCGCAAGTTGTTCCATGGTGGTATCTGTCATTTCAAAGATGCAAGTAACAGTAGACTTTGATCCTAATACATTGAACTCAAAGACGAAAGAGAAATTTGTAACAGTATATATTGAGCTCCCATTAGGTTACAATCCAAGTTTTATCAATCCCACAACAATTCTTCTAAATGGCGAGATCTCTCCTCTGTTAGATTCAAAATATGATTTCGCGACTTCAGCGGATGAATATATCACGGATCATGATGGCGATGGGGTCCTAGAATACATGTTGAAATTTGACAAGGCATCTGTCCAAGAATTACTTGAAGCTGGACAGAACGTTGAGATTAAAATCTCTGGAACTTTGTGGCTGTTTAATGGCAACTTGCCATTGCCATTTGAAGGCGTGGATATAATTCGAGTAATATGACCCAATTCTAAGAGATAGATTTAGATCTGTCGTAGAACTCAATGTAACATATGGTCCGATTGATACATCTGGTGTTCATTACTAATTTTGAAGGTTAAAGTCCAGCTTCACGAAGCAGTTCAAATAAATGACCACTAAGTCTGTTTATGGCATTCACAACCCGAGGATAAGTCACAAAGTCCTCCACTGACTTGATATAAGGAGCTGCCTTCATCTCAGCAGCGATTGGTGGACCTTTGCCCGGACGGTCAATGATAAGACCCACATCAACGATTGGTTCATTGGTAGTGATAGTTGACCACAAGAATACTTCTGGATGCTTCTTGTACAACGCCATAACAACTTCCCTCCCAGTTATTTGTGCATCGTCATAGCGAATCCTCAACCTGTACTCCAGATCACCTAATTCAAATAGATTGTAGAGAGCATAAGTGTGTATGCCGCCACTCTCTTGTAAGTCGTGAAGGATTTTTCGTACTCGTCTGGGAGTGAAACCTGTTTTGCTAGCAATCTGAGAGATAGGAAGTCGAGAATCATTAGTTAAACATCTAAGTACACGAAGCTGATCACGTGAGAAGATGACCTTTTTCCCTCTTGTATTCCCCAAATAGGTGGGTGGTTTGTTTGGATAAAAGAGTTCGATAGGTTGTATCTGTACATCTCTCGCGCAATCAAGACTTGTCAGAAAGTGTTTCAGACCTAGTGTTTCATTTGCTCCTTTCACCATAGCCCAGTACTCGTAGCGTCTATCAGCGTTACGACAAATATCGCAGACCACAGGTTGGCTGGCAATCTGCTTCATCAGTTCTATCACATCCTCGGACCCATCGGTCGTGATAAAACCAGACACCATTTCAGCACCAAGAGTTTCAAAGCTCACGCAAATTCCAAACTTCACGATTACTCCTTTTTCACGAAGTCGATTGATATGATTCTTGACAGTGTTGGTAGAAACATTGAGTTTTGTTGCAAGTGTTTTGTATGGTGTCCTTGAGTTACCGCACAATTCACGTATCAAAGCCCAGTCTAGTGTATCCAATCCATTCGCCACGCTATTGCTGACTTGGTCGTCAGTCTGTCGAAGATCCTGTGAGTCATTTCTTCCCCTACAGCTAATGTAACAATATGCAGCGAGTTGTTAATAAAACGTACTTTTAGGTAAACAAGTTGCAGAGGATATGTGTGATTTGTGCTAGCAACCTGCTTTTTTTGCCAGATTTGGTTTCAGATTCCTCCCACTAATTGATATTCTATGTAGGCTCAATATAGGTTGCAATGCACCAGTTGTGTTGCATAACGACAAACATCATCAGGAGTAGACTGATTGGGAGGTGAGAAAACTGAATAAGGTGAGTTTAGCGAAGCGATTCGGTGTTGTTCTCATAGCACTGGCTTTTTGCGTAGCTTCAGTACCCAACGCACATGCGGCGCAATATCGGAGCGAAATGAACGTGTCATTTAATCCCGCCGTCTTCGACGACCCATCCAATCCCATATGGGAAGGGACTATTACCGGGGACATTAATGGAGCTATGACATTCTGGGCCACAGGTCCGATTCCTGCTAAAGACCTAGGTCATCCCCCAGGATTCCCCTGGCAAGTCCATTTCTTCACAGAACGTTGGTTGATTACTACAGAGGATGGATGGATAGCTGGAATTGACAGAGGAAATACTGGATATTCCAATTGGATGTTCCGGATGAATGGTGAGGTGACAGCGGCAGAAGGCATTTACGCTGATCTAGTTGGACACAAAGTGCACATGGATGGCCAAATAACGTGGACAGAGATCTTTGTTAGTGGTGTTGCGATAGGGCCGGTTTTAATAACCTGAGCTTAATCTTTCCAAATAGAGGGAGGTTATGAATTCTATTCATATACCTCCCTCACCTTTATAGCTTTGAGATAATCGTTGTATCCAAATCGATTGTAAGCAGCTACATCAGGAACAACCTCGCATCAAAAGAGATTTTGAATAGGGTAATGATTCTGAGCATCGGAGTTGTGAAATAGTGGCAGTTGTGTCTATTGTTCAGAACAACAGCATTAGAGCTGCAGTTGAAGAATCCGTTAGACTACTCGGTGGAATAGAGAGTTTTGTAAAACCAGGAAATAAAGTAGTGATTAAACCAAACCTAGTCTTTGGTCTACCACCATATACAGGATTTACAACTGATCCACCGATCATTGAGGCCATACTCAATCTATGTATGAAAGTGGAATCTTTGGAACTGACGATTGCTGAGGGAGCTGGGGGAATTGACACAAACCTCGCTTTTCGAATCAGTGGTTATGTCGAGTTGGCCGAAAGATATGGCGTGAATTTGGTAGATCTGAATGATTGCCCTGGTACAACTATCTCAGTCCCAGAAGGATTGCTAGTCCAGGAGATCAAAGTTCCAAACATCATTCTTGATTGTGACGTGTTGATTAATGTGCCAAAGCTTAAGCTGTATCGAAAAGTCCCCGGAAGAGGCGAATGGGCAAGTTTGGCAATCAAGAATCTTATGGGTGCTCTACCTGGTAAAGGTGAATACACAGACAAAAAGCCTTCAGGATTCTCAGTTCCTATGTCCAGCGAGTTTCTGACTCAAGGATGCAAGTATTTTCACCCTTCGTATCAAAAATGGTGGAGTCCAAGAGGTGAAAAAAAGCGAATTCACACAAATCTTGCTCTAGGGTTGGCTGATATTTCTACGGTGATAAAACCAGCTCTCAACGTTATTGATGCTATAATTGTAAGTGATGACGTCAATATGTCTGATACAACAGGATTGGAACCCATGGACCTCAGTACTATCCTTGCTAGCAAAGATCCTCTAGCACTAGATTGCATTGCGACACGAATCGCTGGATTAGACGCTTCTAAGATATCATATCTAAGACACGCGATGGACAGAGCAATTGGAGAATCGAACCTTGATAATATTCAGATGATCGGGACTCCATTAAAAGATATTATCGAAACTTGGGAAACAGGTTTGACTGCTCGATAGATGAAGAAGAAGTAAACTTAGAAAGGCAGTGTTGACTACCTCTCCGGTTTCTATTCTACTCCTTCTTATACTTGAAGCTGATCTTCAGCTCAGCGTTGACGGGACAGGTTTTTGATAACATCATTTTCCAGACAATTTGGATAAAGTGTTCTGAAAACGATTCTGTTCTATTAGACAAATCGTTTTTCAGCAAAAGGGAGGAGCAATCAACAGAAGGTGGAATACATTTGACCTTTGAAACAACCTTTACGATGGACAGCTCCAGTATCAAATTTGGTCCTGGTGCTACCAAAGAAGTAGGCTATGATATGAAGAAACTTGGCGCAAGCCGAATATTGGTGGTCACCGATCCAAACATCGCGGATAGTGAACCAGTTGAAGTTGCTCTTGATTCTTTAAGAAATGAGGGATTAGAAGCTGTCCTGTTTGATAGAGTACGGGTTGAACCCACTGATGAGTCCTTAAGGGAGGCAATTAGATTCGCAACAAAGGGAAACTTTGACGGATTTCTTGGAGTTGGCGGCGGGTCGAGTATGGATTCCGCCAAAGTAGCAAATCTATATTCTACTTATCCAGCTGACTTCCTAGATTATGTCAATCAACCAATTGGAAAAGGAATTCCTGTTCCTGGACCACTAAAACCTATGATCGCTATTCCAACTACAGCAGGGACAGGCAGTGAAACAACAGGAGTGGCTATTTTTGATTTAGAGAGTTTGCATGCAAAAACAGGAATTGGCCATCGAGCATTAAGACCAGCAATGGGGATTGTAGACCCAAATAATACTAGAACTGTACCTAAAATCATCGCTGCCTCTTGTGGTTTTGACATTCTATGTCATGCATTGGAATCTATGACAGCGCTTCCTTATAAAAATCGCCTTACTCCAGAAGGACCTGAGCTGAGACCAGCCTATCAAGGTGCTAACCCAATCAGTCACTTATGGGCTTCTAAAGCAGTAGAAATGGTTTCTAATAACATCAATCGAGTGGTTCGAAACTCTGGAGATGAAGAAGCTCGGTCGAATATGATTCTGGCATCAACGTATGCAGGTATAGGATTTGGAAATGCTGGCGTACATTTGGCTCACGGGATGTCCTACCCTGTTTCTGGCATGGTCAGAGAATATGTTCCAGAAGGAATGAAATCAGAACACCCAATAATTCCTCACGGAATGAGTGTTGTTCTCGTTTCTCCTGCTGTATTCCGCTTTACATCTGTGATTAATCCTGAATTACATCTCCATGCTGCTGAATTAATGGGAGTAGACACATCTGGAGCAGATCCGAGAGATGCTGGTGATATTCTTGCAGGGAGAATTATCGAATTCATGAAAACTACTGGAATGCCTAATGGTCTTACTGCTGTTGGATTTGGTGAAAGTGACATCGAACTTCTAGTTCAAGGCACTTTACCACAACATCGAGTGACGAAATTATCTCCTCGACCAGCTAATGCTGAAGATTTAGGAACTTTGTTTGAAGAATCGATGGTAATTTGGTAGACCTACAAACTTTCGTACTTGATGCTGAGCTTCAGACGGGCATTGCTTATATTCTGCTGCAAAGTTGTTTGTCATAATCTGCCCATGAGGAGTTAATGAAGATGGAAAGGAAGCACGCTATTGTACTAGCAATGTCTTTCATTATTGTCGGAATGATGTTCTACTCTGTGGACACACCTCTAGCTTTGAAACAAGAGGCAATGTCAGACAATGTATCATCACCACAAGAAGCAATCGCGATGGCAGCCGAACCAGTTCCATATGAACCACTTCGTCTGAATGTTATAAGTAATCCAAGCTTCGAAGATTGGAACTCTTTAGATGATGCCCCCACGGATTGGCAAGTACAGACAAGTGCCTATCAGTTTGGCGATCGTGCTTATACTCAAGAGGTTGCAAATGGTGTCTATGCTGGTTACGTCGAGGGACAAGGGGGTCCTGGAGCTTATGCAGGTTCATACATTACCACTGGAAACATTCCCCCAACAACAGAGGACTTGTTGGAACCTGGTCTTTCCTTGAGTTTCAATTGGAAAGCCTTTGCTGTACCAGATTTGCAACTAGGTTCTAATGTATACATGCGTCTTATAACAAACGGTGGTCTAGGTTATCGCTACTTCAATTATTATCTATGTACTGGAACTACACTCTTCACGAATGATACACGTAACGTTCACATAATAGGAAATGACACGATAAATCAATGGAATATCTTCGATAGGAATATCACTGAAGATTTCATCGCAGCTTTTAGTCTGGGACAGCTTACGCCCACAGACTACGTATCAAGTCTCTATTTCTATGTAACCTCACCAGCTGGAGCAACAGATATGGTGCGTATGGCTTTTGATGATGTAACTCTCTATAATAGCACATTTACAGGATTTCTTAGTAATGGAGATTTTGAGACCGGCACAGGAAGTTCATGGTTTACGTATCAATCGACACTTGGTTATGTTGAGCAGAGTTCCGATAGTACTGTTGATAGTCATTCAGTCAATATAACAGCGCCACAGGTTACCCTAGGAAGTGGATGGGCTAGGTGTTACCGAATTCTCAGCCCCACAGCATATTACCATGCTTTGGTACCCAGGATGACTACAATCCGAACTGACTGGAAATATAATGATACAGTTGGCGCTGGAGCTGGGCAGTATGCGTATCTACGATTGACATTTCAAAATGCATCACAATACCAAGTTCATTACTACTTTGGCATTGGAGATGATACCATTCACACTGCTAATGAAACAAATAATTACTATGTCAAGGTTCCAGGATTTGGTGTAAGAGATGCATGGCAAACAACTGAATTTGATCTCTACGATGCTGCAAGTCAAATTGGGCTTGGTACCCTACCTCTCACACAACTGAGTTTCTATGTCTATGAAGCTCAGCCCAGTTCGACTGTTGAATTATTAATTGATAACTTCAATATACTATCATATCCTGCAAATGATCCAACATTTGAATTTGAAAATGCACCTACGTTTGATCCACCATTTCTCGGATGGTCTAGATATTATTATACACCGGCTGAGATAACTAGCACTTCAGATTCTCATAGTGGATCGTCTGCCTGCAATATCACAGCAGTTGGACAAGAAGATGGAATCTATCGTGAATCCCTCTATGTTGATTTTGATAGCAAGCTTGCAACCGATTTTTGGTGGAGATTGGACCATATTGACGCTACTGGAATCGCTGGAATCTATGTCCAACTTCAATTCTTCGATACAACTCAATTCTACTATATTCGATACATGTTAGGGAAATCAGCTACTTATCCAACAACGAATTCATCCTCTATCAAGCATGTGCTCACTGAAAACATCAATCAGATAGGTACATGGAATAATCTTGCTAGAAATATCACCTATGATTTTGAGAGTAGCTTTTCCACATCTTCGGATTCATGGCATATCTCAGGTATCTCAATATACGTTTATACAGCACCCGGACTGAAATTGAGTTGCCTCTTCGATGATCTCCAATTCATCGACACAGAATTGCCAGTAGTTGATTCTGTTTTGTTTGATGCTACTCCGATGTACTATGAGGATGTACTTGTTCGTATATCTGCGACTGATGTAAGACCTGGAGTATCTGAAGTGTTTGTGCTTTACTCTATAGATAGCTGGTCTTCTGCTGAAGTCAGTGGCGGAGTATATGATGCAGGTAATTGGTATAACGCTACCATCCCAGCTCAAGTTTACAATACCCAAGTAGAATTCTTTATCCAAGTGAATGATGGTTGTGGTAATGAGAAAATAGAAGACAATGGTTTTCTCTTCTACACATATACAGTAGGGGATGATGTAGATCCAACATTGACCATCACAAATCCTGCTAACAATACGGATCAATCTGGACTACTCAACATTACAGCTGATGTGGATGATCCCGGATCAGGAATTGAGTGGGTCAGTTTCAATGCCGATGGTTCTGGAGCAATAACCGACTACACTGCACCATATTCACAGAACTGGAACCTTGATGATGAAACTCTTGGGTCTCACTTTGTTATAGTGACTGTTCGTGATAATGTTGGGCTTGAGACCACCAAAACGCATTACTTCACAGTGGTTGACACAATAGATCCAGTTCTAAATAGTCCTAGTGATATCGAGTACACCTTTGGTGATAGTGGGAATTCTATAGACTGGAACGCTACTGATATACGACCAAGTTCCTATGAGGTCTTTGTTGACGATGTGAGTACATTCACTGGCTCTTGGAACGATACCTCTGAACACATCATACTTGATGTTGATGGTCTCGCGGTTGGAACATACAACTATACTTGTGTTGTATATGATGAAGCTGGTAACAGCGCTACTGATACTGTAATTGTCACTGTGGATGAAGTCGCAACAACCCCAACCACAACAACGACCACCTCAACAACAACCACAACAACTCCACTACCCCCTGGAGATATGACCCTAATTCTTGCTATGTCTGGAATTGCTGTTGTGGCAATAGTAGTAGTTCTTATCCTAGTACGGATGAAGAAAAAATAAACCTGAGAGAGGTGGCTTTGCCGCCTCTCCTCTCTCTTTCTATTCTACTCCTTCTCATACTTGAAGCTGAGCTTCAGACGAACTCTGTACTCTGCAATCTTGTTATTCTCAATCCTGACATCTTGAGTGATCACTTCAGCCACTCGTAGGTCTCGAAGACTCTGCGCAGCCTTTGTGATCGCATTGTTGATTGCCTGTTCCCAGCTCTTTCCGCTAACACCTGTTAGCTCGATGTATTTGTATACACTCTCTTCTGTCATTTCTTCACCTCAAGAATGTTGGATATGATTGGAAGCGGTAAGTGAAAAGGCTTGCCACTCCTGTTGTTGTCCTTCCGATAGTGTCTTAGGCTGGTCTTATCGAATCACATAGTCATGCAAGTAACACCCGACTTGATACTAGGTTCACTCATTGGCGTGATAGGAGCTGCGCTGTATAGTTTCTCCGTGGTAATCTATCGTTCGCAGGCTGATGAGATCCGACCAGTAGCCATCAGTGCAATCAAGATGTGGGTCGCCTTGCCTTTCATGACTGTCATGACACTACTTCTTCCCGGACTGGCGTCTGCATTCCTCCCAATGACGACTATCCTCCTCCTCGGGACATCAGTTATACTAGGAGCAGTCATTGGTGACACGGTGTACCTGTGGAGTCAAGAACGAATAGGAGTTTCCGTGGCATTTCCTATAGCCATGTCTTTCCCAATAATCACCTTCTTCATGGCAGTTGCATTCCTGAGCGAACCACTAAATCTCTCACGCCTCGCTGGAGCTGGCATCGCAGTGGTTGGCGTAATCATGATTTCGCACGAACAGAATCGCCAACAGAATGAACATGAGGTCCTGAACAAATATGATATACTTGGACTGCTTGGATCGATAGCAACTGCTTTCCTCTATGCCATAGGTACGATAGTTCTTCAGGTCGGAATTGAGGGTGTTGATCCGATTGGTGGCAACCTGGTCAGAATGATTGTTGGTTCAATTGCCTTTGTTCCGATGGTAATTGTAGCAAGGACGAAAGGAATGTCATATCCTACTCGTCGAGCAACCAAATTGGTAATCATTGCTGGATTCTGCGGAATGGCTGTTGGCTCGTTGTTTTACGTTGCAGCAGTTGCTATGATTGGGGCAACGATAATGTCAGTTATTGCATCTTCTGCTCCACTCTTTGCTGTTCCAGTGTCCGTTCTCTTTCTGAAAGAAAAGGTCACACTCCTTTCAGGAATTGGAATCCTAGCTACAATCATCGGAGTTACCCTTGTTGTGTTGGGTATATGACCTATTGTGGAGCAGCCATGAGTTCTACATAGCTCTCAAAGACATCTGACCCGCGTTGGAATCTGACCATGAGCTTTTGCCCAACCTTGCTTCGCATTATCTTCGTGCGAAGTTCCTCCATGCCTGAAATGTCCACATCATCGATGGCAATAATTACGTCTCCTGGTTGTAGTCCCATACTTCGAGACGGTCCCTTTGGAACCTCGACCAGAAGTGCTCCTTTCTCTACTTTCAGATTGTAGTGGGCTGCTATGCCTCTGTTGAGTGTGACTCCAACTATCCCCATCCAAGGAGTCTGGACTGTACCTGTTTCGATTAGTTCGTCATAGATTGCCTTGAGAGTATCGACCGCGATAGCAAAACCAATTCCCTGACTCCAAGGAATCATTGCTGTAGGCACACCAATCAGTCTACCTTCAGTATCTACTAGGGCTCCTCCACTGTTTCCTGGATTGATCTGTGCAGAAGTCTGGATGAGCCCCTCCAAGAACGACCTCTGACTCTGTATTGTCCGGTCAACTGCACTAACCAATCCATAAGTCACAGTTGAACCAAGACCCAATGGGTTGCCCACAGCTATGGCAAACTGGCCTACTTTGAGTCCAGCGGAATCTCCCATCTCAATCGGGTTAAGGTTTTCTGCATCTATCTTCAGAATCGCGAGGTCTCGGACTTTCGACTCACCAACAACTACTGCCTTGAATGTGCGTCCATCATAAAGCGTTACATCAACATCTCGAGCACCCTCAATTACGTGTGCATTTGTCACGATGAATCCAGTATCAGAAAGGATGACCCCTGAACCTTGCCCTTGAACTGGAACGACCCTAGATAACTGTGTCCGAGCCAGTCTGGTTGTGGAAACACTCACAACACTCGGAACTACCTCTTCTACTACTTCAATTATCTTCTTTTCAAGTTCTAGAAACATATTATTAACAATAGTTCAAGGAATATTAAGTTGACTAAATGTGCTTGTTGCAGTCAAAGACTATTTGGGATGGTTTGATTCTAGTTGACATATTGTTTCTTGTGTGATGATTGTCGTGGTAGAATGGTTGAACAACATCGAACTCATCGTGTCTTCATTACTGTTTCTCTACTTCTACGTTAAGAGTGTGAGTCCAGCTCAGATGGAGAAGAAGATTGGAGAAGCTTACATAATGTGTATTGCTGAGGAGCGTGACCTAGTTATTCGCTACGGGGCACCCTATCTTGATTATCGAGGTTGTGTTGGCTTCGCGATTCCGAAACGCTCAAGAAATTGAATTTGTGCGGCACACATACAGGAACCTATTTCTATTCAGAATCCATCGGCTGCTTGATGCTAACCCCTTACATGAATAATGACAGGTTCTTAGTCAGTAAAGTCGTTGCAGAGGCTGATCTGAAAAAGACTGTGAAACAAGCAGTTGACCTCATTGGAGGATTAGACAAGGTCATTTCTCCTGCTGACAAGGTTACCATAAAGCCCAATCTAAACACAGCTGATCCCTATCCTGCCTCAAGTGATCCAGCATTCATTAAAGCACTAGGAGAAGTCATCTTAGAAGCCGGGGCTTCAAGGCTAGAGATTATGGACAGTTCCACTATACGAGTTCCCACGCGTGGAGTTGCTGAAAAAATCGGACTCAATGTCGTAGCTGATGAACTGGATGCCGATCTCATACTTCTTGATGAACATGAATGGGTCAAGGTCAAGTTTCCACGTGGGAAACACATGAAAAGTGGTTCAATTGGTAAACCAGTTTTAGATATTCAAAAGTTAGTCCTTGCCCCTAATATCAAGACTCACTTTCTGGCATGGTACACAGGGAGTATGAAGCTGTTTGTTGGATGGCTCAAACATAGTCAACGGATTAAAATGCACTCACGTAAGCTGCAAGAGAAAGTCGTAGATCTTGCGTCATTCTTTAATCCTGATCTCATTGTTATGGATGCAAGGACTTGCTTTGTTGAGGGCGGGCCTGCTACAGGAACATGTTCCAATCCTGGGGTAATCCTCGCAAGCGGTGACATGGTTTCAGTTGATGTTGAGGGTGTGAGAATCATCCAGTGTTGCAATGCGAAGAACAAGCTGAATCGGGATGTTTGGGAGATACCTCAGATCAGGCATGCTGTGGAAATTGGAATCGGGGCACGAAGTGATAGCGACATAGAGTTGTTAGAATAGGTATCAAGTAACTGCATTTATCGGCTTAGGGATCCAGATTCTGAATTCAGCACCATATCGAGGATTGCCTTCCACCCTGTCATGAACTTCAATCCGTCCATTGTATTTTTCCGCTATGTAATTGGCCGTGTGAAGTCCCAGACCACCAAATCTTCGTGAAGTATCGAAGAGACTCGATTTCACTGCATCAGGGATGCCTGAACCATTGTCCGCTATTGAAAGAATATACCCTGATTCACCCTCTCTCAATTTGACCCAGACTGTTTTCTCCCGGTTTGGATTATGCTCGATAGCGTTCATCATAATGTTTGATATCATGAGTTCAAGGAAATCATCAGCTTCGATCAGTGCATTCTCCACTTCAATGGATGTTTCGAACTCCACATTCTCTGATTGACTGGAATATGCTTTCACTATTCCCCACAAAGCTTCGTCAAGTTTCCTCTCTCTAATGGGCGTTGTCAGGAGTAGCTCAGTTGCTTTTGCTTCTTCAATGATTCGAGAAGATCTCTTGATTGCGTCAGCTATGACGTTCATAAACGACTCTTTGTTTGACTCGTCCACTGCATTCTGCATCAATGCGGCACTGTTCAAGATGACCTGTAGCTGCTGAGTCAAATCGTGCCCCATCAGGTCTAGATAAAGAAGAGCCCTATCCGTCGCGACTCTGAGTTTCCTCTCACTATCTCTCCTATCAGTGACATCGACAATTACCGTCTGCACTGCCTTTGTACCTGCATATTCGACCCTACTTGTGAAACTTTCAACCCAGCGAATCTCTCTATCCTTTCGTATGAACCTGTATTCATACCTTGACGGGATGGGTCTGCCTGCAATCCTGTCCTCCATTCTCTGTTTCACATCGTTGCGATCATCTGGATGTACAAGATCCCAGACTTCGTCAGGTGACATGGGTTCAATCTCTTCTTCAGAATACCCGACTAGGTCCCTGAAAGCTGGATTGTGATATAGAATCTTATCAGTGGTCATGATGGTTATACCCTGAACTGACTGTTCTGCAAGACTTCGATACTTCGCTTCGGACTTTCTGAGGTTGTCTTCGACATGACGTTTTTCGGTTATGTCTTGGTACGTTCCAAGAACTCCGATTACGTTTCCCTCCTCATCGTGCATCGGGACAATATTTGCTTCAATCCATGCTTCTCGACCATCTGCCTGAAGTTGTGGAGAAATAATATTCGTCTGAGGTCTATCGCTCTTCATCACTTCCTTGTCTAGAGCCCGAAACAGTTCAGTTTCAACATCTCGCCATGCAAGGTCGTAGTCGGTTTTTCCAACAATATCGTCTGGAGATGAAACACCTGCGACTAGAGCAAAGTTCTCGTTACACCCAAGATAGACCGAGTCTTTGTCCTTCCAAAAAACATACTCAGGAATTGTATTCATAACTGTCAGGAGCATCTCCTGAGAACTTCTTAGTTTTTCAGCTGTTTCTTTTGTTTCAGTCACATCAATGATAAGGATCTGTAATGCTCTAGCTCCCTCATATTCTACCTCACTAGAGAAGGCATTGACCCACCTCACTGATCCATCTCTTCTAGCAAATCGATACTCATAGGGCATAGGTATTGGAATCCCTCGTCGTCTATCACTGGCTAGTCGAAGTAGGTAGTTCTTGTCATCTGGATGAATGAGGTTCCACCCCTCTTCAGACGACATAGCTAGTATCTCATCAACAGTATAACCTACCATGAATGCAAAGGCTGGATTAACATAGACATATCGCTCATTATGAATGATAGCTAGACCTTGTAGAGACTGCTCAGCTAGCAACTTGTATTTCTTCTCAGCAGCAATCCTCCAAGATATGTCAGTAATGACAGCAAATGATCCTTGATGATTACCCTCTTTATCCAAAAGTGGTGTTCCTGACACTATCGTCTGAACTTTTTTTCCTGTTCTCGTTGTCCATTCAAGTTCATATACGGATGACTTGCCTTCTAATCGGAATCTGATGTTGTTTTGAAGAATGTAGAGATTTTCATCATCCACGAAATGTGTGATTGGTTTTCCAATCATCTCCTCGATAGCGTAATCAACAAGCTCACTGAATTTCTGATTAGCATATGTGAGAATCCCCTCTCGGTTTATCACACCAAAGGCATCATTCATCGAATCCACTAGAGTTTCGAACTTCAACAAATCTGCACTCTGATGGGGTACATGGTCTACGGGGTCCTCATTCAAACTGATATGACCTCTTGAGGTGTATCTTGTTGACTGTGGTTGACAATTCCCCTTTTGAACTGTTCTCGGGTGAATTTGAAAATCAGAACTGTAAATTTTTATTATCTGGAGGGAGCTATCTCTAATTCATCCATCCGTTTAGCCAAGACTTTCTTGATATCTTCTAACAAAGGTGTCAGAGACTCGTCTCGTCCGTTCATTATACTCTCGATTGTATCAATATCCTTCATCATAGCTTCCAGTCTATCCATCAAACTCTTGACCCCGAGGTTGAAGATGTCACTAAATCCTCCATCGATAGCATAAAGCACACGTTTCCTCCCTCTTCCAGTTTGATCGTAATCTCGCTGTCCCTCAATTACCCCTAAAGCTTCTAATTGTGAAACGATGAGGCCTGCGTTAGCACGTGAATATCCGGTAGCCTTACAAATCTCATCCGAACTCATTCGATTGCTTGTTGAGTAGCTCTCAACAAAGAGTGCAGCGAGGACAGGTCCGGCGTTGGCTGACAGACCAATCCATCTTGCTACCTTCTCAAAGAGTCTTGTCAACGGACCTTTTATGTATCCTTCGTCTCCCATTCAAATTAACACCTTTCTATCCTTGATCTGACATGCGAAAGACGTCTTGTCCCAATTTTTGTAATTTCGTCAATCCATATATGATTATTGTATCAGTTTAATGAAACTAAGTTTTCATCAAGACTGCCTACAAACAATGAACAGAACTTCTTTTCCTGCATGTTGACCTCTGACAATGCGTGTCATAGAGTCAATTTTGGTTCCAGTTTTTGTGACAATTGGTGAGCTTAACTCTGCCACTTCACCAGTCTTGGTTTCACTTAATAGACGAAGGATTTGTGAGCGGTCTTCTTCTGTGTAGAATTCAATGAGTTTCTTTCCAACTAGCGCTCCTTCACTCTCTCCAAGACGAATTGCGGCGTTTGTGTTGGTATCGAGAATGATTCCCTCACCATCAACTATTAAGAGAAGGTCTCCCAGTGAGTTGAAAGTGTTCACTATTTCTGTTTGAGATTGTATGATGGCTTGCTGAGCTTTCACTCTGGCCATATAGGCACCGATTTGAATTGCTATTCCTTCAAGCGTATGTTTGTCAGTCTCAGATATCTCGTTATGGGAATGAGACCCAAGAGTAAGAATCGCAGTGGTCTTATCGTCAAAAAGAACTGGTAAGACAGCTGCAGCTGTTAGTCCTTCATATTGCCCTGGGGTATCCGTTTCGACTGGCAACTCGACTTTTGTGAAATATACTGGTTTGTCTAGATCGAAATTTCCTTCTTGACCAAGTATCCCCTTTAGAAAATGAGAGGAGATCCCTTGACTGGTTGATAAATCAAGTTGTCCAGTCCTATCGTCGACAAGAAATATACCGCCTGTGTCAACTCCATCCAATTGCACAGCTGCTTTCAGAATTATGTCCAGAGCGTCAATGAGACTTTCAGTCTTACATAGTGTATTTCCAAGGTCTCGTTGAAGTAGGAGTGCTTTTTCCACCTTTTTTCTCTCTGCTATTTCTTGAATGAGTTTCTCATTCATCTCACTGAGTTCTGCAGTTCGCTCCTCAACCCGTCCTTCTAATTCTTGCATGGCTTGACTAAGTGCTTCTTCTGCACGTCTTGATTCGACTTCAGTTTTGATTCGATCAGCTAATTGAGCAAAGAGGTTCCTAAATTCCTCTGTACCTTTTTTGAGATAATAATCTGCACCCAGATTAAGAGCTCGAATAGCTACTGCTTCTTGACTTCTACCAGTGAAGATTATGAATGGAATACTTGAATTAAACTCCCTCACCCATTCAAGTAACTCAAGACCAGTCATACTATCCTGACCAAGGAAATGGTCACAAACTATGGCATCAAATTCTTCTTCCTCGATTCTTCTCAAAGCTTCTTGGTCTGTTAAAGCTGAAACTAACTCAAACCGTTCGTCTTCTCGTTTCAGAAATTTACCGGCTAGGAATAGTAGGTCCTCATCATCATCAATTACTAGGACCCGTATCTTCAATTCCACTCCACCTCTATAAGCAGGATCTACTCATAGTTCTGCGAGCCAGTGCCAATCAATTGGAGATTAATGAATTAGCTAGATATTATACTTGTCATCAACATGTCCACGTTGTAAAATAAGATAGAATGTGTTACTACCACCTGAAAAAAGGAGGGAAAGTAAGGGCTTAGCCCTTACTTCATATTGTTACCTTTTACGGAATATTACCGCAGCTACGATGACCCCTACTACGATTCCACCTACTCCAATCAGACTGACAGTCAATATGTCAAAGCCCACTGGAGGTGGTGTGGTTGTACCTGTTGGTGTTGTGGTAGTGGTCGGTGTGGTTTCTGGTGCGAATCCACCCGGCACATACGGTTCACCATTCCACATGGACTCAACTGGAGGTGCAACTGCATTGGCAGCGAGAGTTTCATTCAGTTCAGCTATGACGAGCTTGTATGTTTCTGATGCTGGATTTGTATCGTTCACAGCTGTTGCGATATACATCTCTGCAAGCCCTTGATGGTCCTCTGGTCGCAAGTATGTTGGTCCCTTCGGTGCATTTATGGTTATACCACCTTCCAAGTAGTTGATCATCAAATCTGTATCAAGGTCTGCGATTTCATTCGTCACATCCACTAAGAATTGCGCTGTAGCAAATGCACTTGCAGTGAAGAGCTCTGGAACTCTATATGTCAATCCGTATTGAGCATTTGGCATGACATTTCTGGCGACATGCTCAGCCACCATCCAATCATTGACAGCATTGTTAGGTAGCTGGTAACCATAGAGACAGAGACCTGTAGAACCTATGTATGTGGCTGGAGGTGTCAAACTCGCTTCGATAGTGTTCATTGATAGGATGTCAATGCATGCTCCAGCAATTTCCATATTAGCTGCAAGATTATACGTAGCTAGATCGTTGTATAGGTATGCAAAGTTTCCAGCCCATATTATGAACAAGTATTCGATATCCCATATTGCATCAGCGGCTTTGAGAGCATCAATCTCTTGTGAGAAATCAGTATCAAAGAGTGATGCGTATTGGATACTGTGTACCGATCCTCCGTTGGCCTCGATTACACTCTGCATTGATTGTACTCCACTATATCCAAAGGAATAGTCCGCAGCGAGAAAGGCAAATCTCGTATAGTTGAGGTAATTCTCATCCATCGCATAGGTGACGCCTGCATAGGCATCATGCCAGTTGTTTCTTGCAATTCGGAAGATGTATGGATTGAAGTCTTCAGCAGTAAGCGAAGAAGCAGCGCCCGGAGTTATGAAATACAGTTTTTCATAAGATTCAGCAAGGGGCGCTAATGCTCCTGCAACCGCACTAGAGGTTCCTCCTACCATAATGTCAATACCATCAGTTTCGATGGCTTCAACAGCTAATGAGGTTGCAACTGATACTGAACCCTGAGTGTCATAGTAATGGAGTTCATAGGGCCGACCTGCTTGGGTCATGTTCTCATTAATATATCCCATCTCAGTAGTTGCATATATCATTCCTAATTCGAAACCCTGTTTGGTCCATGGTGCGTAGGCTGTCAAAGTTGACCCCGAAAATGGAGCAAAAATTCCAATCTTGATTGGAGTTGCCTGCGCATCAGCAGGTGCCACTAAGAAACAAGGTGCGAAGATGGATGCTATTAATAGCAACGAAATTGATAGAGATATGGTTCTCATTTTATTCAAATTCTATCCTCCAATAACAGTATACTGTTAAGATCAGAACATAGACTGTTCTATGTCTATCCCTAAAAGAGGGGTTCCGTGCTATATATCTCTTAAGGAGAGTTCGACAAAGTTATGTTTTTCAGCCTATCTCACATTCCTAGGTCTGATTCGACAAAAAGTCCATTACTATCCTATTGAAGTCATCCGGTTTTTCAAAGGTGACGGCATGTCCGGAATCTGGAACAGCGAACAGTTGCGAACCTGGTATCTTTTCATGGATCAACTTCGAATATGGATCGATAGGTTTCAAGATATCTTTCTCGCCGCCTATGACACAGGTAGGTATGCTGATTCTTGGTAATTGATTGGTGACATCAAGTAAAAGGAAGGCATCAAGCAATCTTACGAGGGGAGGGTATTCCAAATCACGATAACGAACCTTAGCTTGTTCCAGTATTGTCGTATTATCTTGAATGAAAGTTTCTCCGAAATTCAATGGGACAGTTGCAGCATAGAATAGGTCAGGATTTCCAAGCTCACAGACAGCTCGCCACAATTGACACATTTGTTTCAATAGTGTACCAATTTGCGAAACCGCACTGCAGACGACAAGGCTCCTAAGCATCTCGGGATATTTCAATGCAAAGACAAGTCCTAGTTCAGCTCCATAACTTATCCCAATATGATGGACTCTCGAAATTCCAAGTTCTTCGAGGAGTACTCTTTGGTCTTCAGCATGAAGATCGAAGGAATAGGGCCCATCTGGCTTCTCACTCTGTCCTTGTCCCCGCATATCGTACAGGATGACCTGATAATTCTTGGAGAATACTGAAAGCTGATGGATCCATCCCAGAGTATTCGAAAAGACACCATTCCCAAAGATGATTGGTTCTCCTTCACCATGGATTTCGTAGTAGATATCTATCCCGTTCACTTTCCTGACTGGTATGATTTTCTCCTCCTATCCAAAATCCTGTCGCAATTTTCGTTTCAGGATTTTTCCTGCTCCAGATATGTAGGGAGTGAAACCTTCTGTGAACCGTACAGACCTCGGTATTTTGAACTTGGCTAATTTTCCTTCACAGAAGTCAAGAATCTCCTCCTCATTGGCCTCTTCGCCCTCTTTCAAAACAACAATGGCACGTCCTACCTCTCCCCACTTGGAATCAGACACACCTATTACTTGTACCTGGGCTATCTTCGGATGTTCTTCAAGGACTTTCTCGATTTCTCTGGGGTAAATGTTCTCTCCTCCTGAGATGAACATATCTTTCACTCGGTCAACAACGTAGTAGTACCCCTCATCGTCAAAGTATACCATGTCTCCAGTACTAAACCAACCGTCTTCATTCAGTAACGTCTTGTTTAGTTCTGGCCTATTCCAGTATCCCATTGTTACTGTGGGACCTTTGAACATGAGTTCGCCCACTTCATTTGCCTTACAGTCCTTGCCAGTTTCAGGATTTATGACCTTCGCATCGATAAAGAAATTCGGAGTACCTATGCTTCCAATCTTGCGTTCAGCATCCCATGGATCGAGAGCAAAACATCCTGGTCCAACCTCTGTCATTCCAAATCCTTGTTTGAACTTGACTCCGTGAGACTCCTTGAACTTCTTGATGATGTCCAAAGATAATGGCTCTCCTCCAGATGTCAGGAATCGAACATTACTAAAATCAATTGATTTGAAGTTTGGGTGATTCATCAACATTCGGTATTGCGTCGGTACTGCAAAGAAGAAGTTTGGATTCTCATTGTTGATTACATCCACTAACACATCCAGGTCCCATCTCTTCATCTGGATCACTTTGCCTCCAAGAATGAAGAGCGGGATGGCGTAGACATACAACCCACCAACATGGAACAAAGGTAGATGGTTGATGTAAACATCACCAGGAAGAATATCCCGAATAGTAGTAAGAGTATTGAATGCGACCTGTTTGTATGTGATCATCGCTCCCTTCGGAAGTCCGGTTGTTCCTCCAGTAAACACAATTCCCATTGGATCCTCATACGAGAGGTCTACTTTCTGAGGTGGATTGGTTGTAGCACTATCTACCACATCTTTGTAGTTCCAAGCTCCTAGTACTTTGGTTTCTCCGGAGTCCATTGAAATCCAATGTTTGACATCGACTTCATTCTGGAGTTCAGCTGTCACACTAGACGTTTCCGAATCAAAGAACAATACAGAGGGACTAAGATCTCTTACCAGTCCAGCCAATTCTAAAGCCACCAACCGCCAATTCAGAGGGCTGAAAATACCTCCTGACTTCTGACAACCAAAGAACACTTCCCAGTATTCCAGGCTGTTGTGAGCGATAATGGCTAAACGATCTCCCTTTTGAAAACCAATCTCCTTCTGGAGGAAATTAGCCACCTGATTCGCTCGTCTGTTGAACTCTCGATAGGTGTATCTTGTGCCAGTATCTACATCTACTAGCGCCTCTATTTCTGGAGAGAAGACCTCTCTCTTTGACAAATAATCAAACTGATTCGCCATTGTTATCCCTTCGAGCAACTGGTGAAACCAATCATAACTCAGATAAAAAACCCATTACCACCATCTCAGTACCGCAGCTGCCATGTTGAATCCTCCTCCTGATGAACAGAGTGCAATATATTCTCCATTCCCCTCCCCCGGAGGTGGAAGCTTCCCTTGGTCAACAGCATCGTACATTGCCAATGCAATACACGCTGAACCTGTATAACCCCATTTGTCCATGACATTGTGGGTTTTCTCCATTGGCATCTCCAAGTCTTTCATAACAGCCTCAATGGTCCTGAGGTTCACCTGAGTGAAGAATATCCAGTCGATATCATCGATAGACAGATTGGCCTTAGCTATGCAATCTCTAGTAAGAGTTGGCCAATGTTGCAGGTTTGTATCCGCAGGAAACCTCTTTCGAAAAGCTAGATGATGTCTGTTACTCTGGATTGCTTCGATTGTTGGAGGTTCAGCTGTTCCTCCGACGAAGATGCCAAGGTGGTCGTGGAAAGAACCATCTGCAATCAGTTTCGACTCTATGAATCCTTCATTCTTTTCACTCGTCTGAAGTACCATCGCACCAGCAGCATCAGCGAACAGTGTACAGGTGTAGTGGTCTGTCCAATCAACAAACTTTGTCATACCATAAGCTCCGATGACCAAGATTGAATTGATGTCTGAGTCTGTTCTGATATATCGTGAACCGATGTCCAATGAAGTGACTAGACCCGCGCACGCACAGTTTACATCAAAGGTTCCTGATTTGGTTGCACCGAGTTTGTGTTGAACTACAACGGATGTCGCTGGAGAAAGATAGTCTGGTGTATCTGTACTAAGAATGATCATGTCTAATTCCTTTGCATCCACACCCGCATTCTCCAGTGCTTGTCGACCTGCATGGACTGCTAGATCCGATGTTACCTCATCATCAGCCATTATGTGACGCTGCCTGATACCCACATTCTTGACCAACCAGTCTGCTGTACCAGGACGGTTTAGCATCTTCTCAATGTCTTTGTTTGTCAGCATCTTCTTGGGAATATATAATCCCAGTCCGGTAATCACAGCTGAACGAACCATCTACAAATCACCTTCTCATCGAGCTTGGGTATGGATCAACTCTTTTCCACATCTTCTATGAAGCTAATCACTTCTTGATTGAACTCTTCATACTTTTCAATTATGACGAAGTGTGCAGCGCCTTCTATGAATTTCAATTTCGAATTGTGTATGCGCTCTGCTATTAGTTCAGAATTCTTGGGTAGTATTGTGAAATCATTCGCTCCATGTAGGATCAGTGTGGGAACGGATATCTGTTTCAATGCCTTTTCGCCATCAAATCCAGCAGTTGCAGATGCCTGATGCACTTGTGCATACAATGGTGCGGGGTGCTTTTCTACCCATCCATCTATCTGTTCCTTCAAGTCCTTGTTTTGCTCGAGGAAATGAGGGCTGAAAGTAGCTTTGTATCGCATATCTCTGGCTTGCTGAAGTGAAATCGTTTCGGTAGGTAATGCGACTAGTAAAGCTTGTACCTTATCAGGAATCGGAACATGGTTAGGTCCGCCAAAGTGGGTGGCTACAAGAATCAAGCTTCGAACCCTTTCAGGATATGAAGTGGCGATTTGCTGCGCAACCAACCCCCCCATCGAAATGCCAAGTATGTGTGCGTCATTGATATGCAATTGATCCATTAGACCAACAGTATCAGTAGCCAGCATCTCCATTGTATATGGATAATCCGGCTTGGAACTTTGCCCTGCTCCACGATTGTCAAAGACAATACATCTGAACTTCTGTTTCAGAAAGGGGACCTGTCTGAACCATACCCATCGATAGCTCGCCCAGCCTCCTATCAACACAAGCGGTGGAGCTTCAGGTGGTCCATAAACCTCGAAATAGATATCGACGTCTCCTATGGTTGCATATGGCAAATCAATTACCTCCTCTGGAAAATCGACTCTTTCTAAACGAACGTTTCATACTCGAGATAATGTCCCCTAGAAAGGCTACCAATAGGACGAGACATACGATACTAAGAAAGCCAAATATCCCGAGAACCATAAGGAAGAACCTCGGATCTTCTGTTAAGAACAAGACAAGACCCGTTACTCCGAGTAGTCCAAATATCCAGTAGTCAGCATCTTTGAATCCGAACTCATATCGTCCTAATTTTATTCGTCGTAGTTTTACCTTGAGAGGACCAATCCTTTGTCCAATAGAACCAACAATCCCTAAAGGCATGAATAGAACAATGAATATGTACATCACCCCTAGTCCAACCAACCACAATTGACCCGGTAGACCCAATCCCTCTGTGATGAAGTCTATTAGATTAAGCTCGGAGTACACTACTACTCCTGTTCCGAGTATCGGACCAAACAGTGTACCAATTCCGCCAATGATAGTATACAACATAGCGTTAATTGTTAACTCGACTCCTAACACCGTATGAGGATCAATGACTCGAAGGTACGGTGCATACAAGGCTCCTGAGAGCCCTGCAATTGCTCCACTTATCACTAGCACAACTATCTTCGCACGATAACTATTGTATCCCAAAGCTTCAGCCCGCTCTTCATTCTGAGCAACAGCAGTCACCATTCTCCCAAATGGTGAGGCAATCAATCGTCTTACGAAGAAGTAAGTAATGGCAAGACATGTCAAAACAAGATAGTATGTAACTGGAATGGTGTAGAGAAATAGTTGGGAGTCATCTATCCATAGCATCACCATATCAGTAATGTTTGTGGCAAAACTAAGGACAAACCCAAGCATCGCGACTAGTATAATACTGAATGGTAGAGCGTATGCTGTTAATGGGTCAGTTGGTCTGAGCTCACCTCTAGATTGAATCTCAGCATATTGAAGAGGATCACTAACACTACTTCTCCGTTCCATCCAATAGAGGAATATTATCCCAAGAAATGCAAGGGCAACTAAAGTAGGTCCGAGTATACCTGTCCCAAATGCCAATAGCATTCCAGTAACGCCTACCATAACTGTAGTGACAACAATCAGACCAGTAATCTCTGTTCGCTTCCTGATGTATAGAATAATCATACCAATGAATGCAGCAATGAACACAAATGCAAGTGCCACGAAAAGCAGATAGAAAGGACCAGTCCTTATCAGATCAGGAGTCGCCACTCTCATTCCTGTTTCACCTCCCGAAATGTCAGGATTTTCAGCAAAGAAATTGTAGAGGAACATCGCTATCGCGAGAGCAATGAATGCAAATGCTGTGCCTCTCATACGATTGGTAGTCAGTCCCATTATGAACCCTAGACCCCCGCCAACCAACATAGCCAAAACTAAGGTAAGTGGATATGGAACAGCAGCTATGAGATTAAAAGGTGGGGGGAATAAATCGGCATCTAGTGTATATGCCATGAAATAGGCTCCTACTCCGAAAAGGGCGACATGTCCAAAATTCAGAAGCGCTGCACGACCTAGTTGTAAATCAAATGCTATTGCAAGAAGACCAAAGATCATTACCTGGGTTATGATGTAAAGCAGAGTTCGAATTGGTGATGTACCTGCAGTTGTACTCAATGGTAGTAGATACAAGAACGCAAGAACAGCAATAATCGTTCTATTGTTCGATAGAAAGGAAGGCATCCCACGAAAAGTGCCCGCCAGTCTTCCTTTAATGCTGCTTTCATTACCCATGACCTGTCAGTCCTCCTGGTTTTATGATTAAGATAATGGCCATTATGATGAAAACGATGATGTTCTCGAGAAACGGTAAGAAATATGCTGCAAACTGCATTGATAGACCAACTATGAGTGCACCAAAGAAAGTACCTTCAAAGCGACCATAATGAGCACCCCCGACAACAACTATGACAAAGGCGTATATGAGGTATGTTAGACCATGACCAGAGTTTGCTCCAATCCATGGGACCAAGACCGCACCTGATAAACCTGCAAGACCGGCTCCCAACATGAACACAATTGTAAACAGTCTTCTGATATTGGTCCCTAATGCCTCAACCATCTCTGAGTCTTCTATTCCTGCTTGTATCTGGAGTCCGATACGAGTCCTTCTGAATCCTATGAACATCAATCCTGCAACAGCAAAACCCAGAAAAATCAGGAAGATACGATACAGCGAGAATATCATACCTCCGCCTAGATCCAGAGCACCACTAACGAAGAAGTAGGATATCTGCGAATTGGGAATGATGAAGTAGGAGAACTGTGATGGTCCGAAGAAAATTTCTGCGACTTGAGTTATGATGAACATGAAACCAACTGTCAGAAGTATCTGAGCTATTGGATTTCCGTAGAGTCTTCGAATTGTGAAGAACTCGATACCTCCACCAATGAGAGCCATTACTGCTGTAGCTCCAAGAGCACTTACGATAAATGCAACCACAGATAAGACAAAGTAATTGCTGCCAAAGATAAGATAGAATGGTAGAGCTGGATCTAGGAAAACCGCCTCAGTTGCGATGTATATTATAAAACCCAAGAAACCTCCCAACATAAAGAAGGCTCCATGTGCGAAATTAATGACATCACATAGACCAAATATTAAGAAGAAACCAGAAACCATCAGAAAGAGCAACATGCTGAGCGCTAAACCATTTACCAATGATTTACTTACACCGACAATGAATCCATTCCATGTGTAGATCTCTATCGCATAGTAAACCGATAGACCTGCTATCACTATGAATGCAATCAGAATAACATATCTAATGATTCGTCTGACTTGCGGGTTCTCTTCCAGATAGTCCTGTATAGTGAAAGTTATTCTCTGCATTATATACTGACCCCCAGGTATTGTGCAACAAGCGCTTTGTCTTCTATGAGTTCAGCCATATTGTTACCCTCATGGACAATTTTACCACTGTCGAAGATGTAGAAGTTATCACCCAGTCTTGAGACCGCACGAAAATTCTGTTCAACTAGAAGGATAGTGGCATATTCTTTCAATCTATCAAGGGAAGCGATGAGGTTCTTCGCCAATAATGGACTCAAACCCTCTGTAGGTTCGTCTATCAGCAACAGGTCGTTATTATTCACAAGTGCACGAGCCACAGCCAACATTTGCTGTTGGCCTCCTGATAGAGTTCCAGCTCTTTGCTTGAGAAATCTCCTCATGTCAGGAAAGAGGTCGAAGATCAACTCCATCCGATTTTGCATTTCATCTTGTGAGGTTCCCTTTCTCCTGGACACGATTAGATTCTGCTCGACAGTCAGTGAACCAAAAATCCTTCGAGTATCAGGAACATATCCCATCCCCTTGTTTACAATTTTATGAGTGGCAAGTTTAGCGATATTCTCACCCTTGAAGATGATGCTTCCCTCACTTGGTGGATAGATGCCTAGGATTGTTTTCATAGTGGTGGTCTTTCCAGATCCGTTCCTTCCCAACAACAGAGTAACCTCTCCCTTGGGAACGACCAGTGAGATTCCTTGCAGAATATAGAAGGAACCTATGTATACGTGTGCGTTTTGAATTTCAAGCAAGTTGTTCATCTGTACCACCAAGATAAGCTGTCAATACCTGTTCATTTTGCTGAATCTCTTTTGGAGATCCCTTTGCTATCATTCGGCCTTCTGATAGGACAAAAATCTCCTCGCTGAGGTTCATCACAATGTCCATCTTGTGTTCGACAATTAGAAGTGTCAATTCTTCACCATATGACTCTTTGACACGGCGAATGGCATCAATAACATCGGGTATTTCCTCAATGGCCATTCCAGCAGCTGGTTCATCAAGTAAGAGGAGTCGTGGCCCAGTTGCAAGAGCCATAGCAATCTCAAGTTTTCTTTGTTCCGCATGTGGAATCAAAGCGGCTGGGACATAGAGTCTTGCAGGCTCAAGACCAACAATATCGGCAATCTCTAGGACTTCATCATGAAAGTTGGTATAGTCTCCTGCTTTCTTCAGCATTCCTAGAAAGTTAACTCTCGCACCACTGCATCCCTGAGTTGCCAATCGAATGTTCTCGAATGTAGTGAGATATGGGAATATGTTCGTAATCTGATAGGAACGTGATATGCCCAACCTTGTGCGCTGATGCATTGAAGCCCGAGTAATGTTCAGCTCTTCAAAGTAAATTCGACCTGATGATGGTGGGAATACTCCAGTAATTAGGTTGAAGAAAGTCGTCTTGCCTGATCCATTCGGACCGATGATTGCTTTAATAGATCCTCTTTCCACTTCTAAGGAAACATCATTTACTGCAACCAACCCTCCAAAATTCTTGGTCAACCCACTAGTACTTAGGATAACATCATTCGCTGAGGACAATTTGACTTCCTTCCGCAATTCTATCCAGAAACTGGTTTTACCCAGTGAAGACTCAGTGGGCGGATAATATATCTTTTGGAACAATTTCTATGAACCACGATTAGGAAGACTAATAGTTAAGGCTGAAACCAAACTCACTGAATAGGTGACTTCATGATGGGCTTGAGAGACTGGTCTTGGATTGGAGATTGGACAGGCAGGAGAGCACTACTTACTCCAAAAAGGGAAGCGATGGTTGACAATATTCTGGGCCAAAGATACACATTCGATGAGCTAGACAAGCGAGCGAACCAGGTCGCCAGAGTGCTGCTTGATTCTGGGATCCAAAAAGGAAACCGGGTCTGCATCTATTCAAAGAACAGGTTTGACTTCCTTGATGTCCTTTTCGCATGTGGGAAGATAGGAGCCATCCTGACACCTTTCAATATACGGCTAACAACACCAGAAGTGGAATATCTAATCAAGAAGACAAATCCTTCAGTCATCTTCTATGATCCAGAATTACGGTCTCAATTTGGCGAGCTCCGCTCTTTTGTCGAGAAGAAACAGGTCATTGTTTTAGGTGACAAGAAAGTCGATTCAGACTCTGATGTCCATTCACTCATGACCAAGCAGTCATCCGATGAAGTCGAGAGACCAGCACTCACCTTGGATGACCCATACCTCATAGTGTTTACAGGAGGTACCACTGGACTTCCAAAAGGAGCAGTTCTATCTCACGGTCTTGTGTTTTGGAACTCAGTAAATACGATCACATCTTGGGGTCTTCGACCGGATGACATCCAGCCTCTTTTGTTCCCTCTTTTCCACACTGGAGGAATCAATGTCCTACTAATTCCATTTGTTCATCTCGGAGCGAAATCGATTATCATGGGCGATTTTAACGTCGAGGAAACTTTTCGGGTAATTGTCGATGAACAATGTACCCTAGTGATAGGTGTCCCGACCATGTTCAATATGATGGCACAGTCTAAGGATTTCAGTAAGGTGAGCTTTGACAATGTTCGGGTCTTCATCAGTGGAGGTGCACCCTGTCCGGTTGCTATCATGGAGAAATATTGGGAACGTGGAAAGATTCTCAAAATGGGATACGGTCTCACCGAGGTTGGTCCAAACAACTTCTACTTGCCTGAGGATGAAGTCAAACGGAAACCCAGTTCCGTTGGTTTTCCTGTTTTTCATTGTGACATGAAGATTGTTGATGACGATAACAAGGAAGTCCCAACGAATGAGGTCGGGGAGTTATTGCTCCGAGGTCCTCACATCTTCTCAGGCTATTGGGATGAACCCGAGGAAACCAACAAGACAATCGAACTGGATGGATGGGTCCACACAGGAGACCTTGCGATGAAAGATAGCGAAGGATTCTATTTCATCACAGGGAGAAAGAAGGACATGTTCATCAGCGGTGGGGAGAATGTCTACCCCACTGAGATTGAGGAGTTGCTGTTTAAACACCCCTCAATCCTCGAAGCCGCTGTTGTGGGCATACACGATGAGAAATGGGGTGAGGTTGGGAAAGCATTCATTGTTCTCAAGGAAGGTAAAGCAATGGATGCGACTGAAATATTGGATTATCTCGAAGGGAAGTTGGCAAGGTTCAAAATCCCCAAGCATTACGAATTTAGGGGAGAACTACCCAAGAGTGCTGCTGGAAAAATCCTGAAGCGAGAGCTTGTTGATTGAGGTGAACTCTATTGTTCAAAACCGAATCAGTTGGAATCGAATCTATTGGAGTATACATACCGGAAGAGCGTCACACAGCCGAATACATCTCAAGTATCTCAGGAACCCCTGTTGAAGTCCTGAAGACAAAGATGGGTCTCAAGAGCAAGTCTGTTCCAGGACCTGATGACCACACAGTAGCTATGGGTGTCAAAGCTGCAAAGATAGCTATTGAAAGGGCTGGGATTGATCCTGCAAAGGACATCGATGTCGTGATCTGGGCTGGCGAGGTCTATGCTGAACATCCAATGCAGACCTATGCGATCAAGTTCCAGAATGAGTTAGGAGCCACAAAGGCTTGGGCTTTTGATATCAATCAGAGATGCGGTACGGTTGTAGTGGCAATGATACTTGCAAAATCACTCATGCAGACTCATGGGTATAAACGAATTCTGATTGGTAGCGGGTACAGAAATTCAGACCTCATTAATTATGAGAATATCCGGACACGGTTCATGCATGACCTAGCAGCCAGTGGAGTTGCTATGATTCTTAGAGCTGACTATGACCAGAACATAGTCCTTGAAGGTGGTGTCATCTCAGATGGCCGCTTCTCAGAGGATGTGTATGTTCCTGCTGGTGGAACCGTGATGCCAATCTCCTGTGAGGCTATTGAAAAGAAGTTGATCTACCTCGACGTCACTGACCCACCAGCACTCAAGGATAGGTTGGACAAGCTCTCCATGCAGAACTTCCTGAAGGTTGTTGATGTATCACTGGAGAAGAGTGGCTATACTCGTGATGACATTGATTACTTGGGTCTCATCCGAATGAAGCGCAGCGCTTTCGAGTTTGTTGCCAACGAGCTTGGTGTTCATCCCTACGAACAATCAACTTACTTCGAAGAGTGGGGTCATATGGGTCAGAATGATGCGATAGTTTCAATCGAAGAGGGTCTAAAGGACGGTAAGATTAAGGATGGAGACTTGGTAGTCCTCGCAGCAGCTGGTATTGGTTGGTCTTGGAATGCGATGACAATCAGATGGGGTAAGGTGAAGTAAAGCGATGAAAGTAACAAAGTATTCAGACATCAAGATGGGACAATCGGCAGAGATTGTACACACAGTCACTGAGCAGGATATCAAAACCTTTGGAGACCTTAGCGGTGACTACAATCCTCTGCACTTTGATGAAGAATGGGCAAAGAAAACTATGTTTGAAGGTCGAATTGCGCATGGCATTTTAACGGCTGCATTCATTAGTGCAGCAATAGGTATGCATTTACCTGGCGCTGGTACAATCTACATGAGCCAGAGTATGCGGTTTCTCGGTCCAGTGAAAATTGGGGATACAATTACTGCGCGAGTCGAAGTAGTGGGGTTAAATGATGAGAAACAACGAGTGACCTTACAGACTACTTGCACTAATCAGGTTGGTAAGGTTGTGTTGGATGGGGAAGCACTTGTCACTTTGATGAAGATGTAAATTATATCCCTAAGAGATTTCTCGCAACATTTTTTTTTGGGAAAAGTATCAAACGAACTCCTTTTACTATCTTTCATATGCACAAAAATCATTTACCATCACAAAGATAAGGCTTCGAAGCTACAGAAAAAAGGCACGAGGTAGCGGAACGTGGCGGAGCAGAAAGAAGAGGTCCTACCTGTTATTCACCTACGCATTCGTATTTCCCGACCAATCGAGGAAGTATGGAACGCCTTTCTGGATCCCATTATTATGCTTCAATGGCTTGGCGATG
The DNA here is from genome assembly GCA_048882045.1 of Candidatus Thorarchaeota archaeon. Taxonomy (GTDB): domain Archaea; phylum Asgardarchaeota; class Thorarchaeia; order Thorarchaeales; family Thorarchaeaceae; genus SMTZ1-45. The sequence goes on from JBHLRZ010000005.1 coordinate 41,236, forward strand.
AAATAAGTGCGGATGTTCGAGTTGGGGGTCAAATCCGGTTTCTAGGCCCTCATGCACCGACTACTCCAGAGCTAGCGAACTATTGGGATATCAAAGAGGTAAAGGAGCGGAGAGTCCTTCTACTCAGTTGGCGTATCATGGGTGTAGACACATTACTTGTCATTCGTTTCAATCCAATCGGACCAGGGACTATGATTCAGGTGAACCATGGTGCAGTCCCTATTTCAGCCCGCAACTACCATCTTCCTGAGCACTGGAATCTACTTCTGGCGAATTTTAAGGCAGCAGTGGAATTAGGAGCCCCAGCGATTAGATTTGACTATTCCAACTACCATCCATTACGAATCACAAGATATGATCCCGTTGACGTTCGACTCAGTGTTGTCTGCAAGGTTCCACCCTCTCTACCTTTTGATGTGTGGACCAATCCTGAAAAACTGAAACACTTTATTCGTGCTGATGATCCCGTCGTTGATCAGCAGTACGCTGGGATCTATACTTGGTGGGCAGAAGGGCAAGGGCCTGTTGTTTTCAAGAAGATGATTCAGGACAAGGAACTTGAGTTCTCTTGGGTGCTCGGAGATGAACCAGAAACCATCGTGAATGTCAGGTTTGAAGAGGTGAATGACGACACACTGGTCCATCTACATCATAACGGATTCAAGACTCCAGAAGCAGTTGTTGGCTACGATATCGGATGGTCTGGTATTCTTGCTGAACTCAAACTAGTCTGCGAGCTCGGTGAATCTGGTATAGAGAGAATTAGTGACTGGGGATAATTCCTCACGTCGGAAACAGAACAATCCCTGGGAAAATAAACCACCACATTGTAACAGCGGTAATCACAGGTATGAAGAAATTGTCTGTCCATCCAATGCTGAGTATCTCAGCAACTGTCGCAAAAGTAGCTACGATGAAAATCTGGGGGAGCACTGCGAGAATAACAGTATCTTTGGAATAGATGAACAGTGATGTCATCACTGAGATTCCTGTAAAGAGAAGAACTCCGAGACAGCCCTCGAACGACTTGTCGCGATATTTGCGTTTGACAAATCTTCCGCCAAAAGGTCTCCCGAAGACCTCTCCTGCTGCATCTCCCCAAGACACTGCGAGGATGGATGCAACAAATATCTCGGGTTTCGAGAAGAAGATAAGAAAGACAGCTCCAAAAGAGACCAGTCCCATGAAACCAGATGCGAATGTGTTGAGGCGTGTTTCACCCTCTCGACTGCCTGCTATGAGTAGCTCACCAATCAGTTCACTCTTGTGCGCCCAGGCATACATGAGGATGGTCAGGAATATCCCTGCTGCAAACGCAGGACCACTGAGATTTGTGTAGGCAACGAGGGTTATTCCTATGGTAGATCCCATGGTGATGTGTACTAGCTTTCGTGGTTTCCACTTTGGTACACCTGACGCTGCCATGTAGTACGCCGTAGTAAGGACGACAGATGCGATCAGACCCGTTGCTACTGCCATAACAATGTCGACAAAGGCGAGGTCTCCAAAGTACAGGTCAACCATTTTGGACAGTGTGACATGAACTATGGTCCTATTTCATTATTGTCCTGCTGTGTAGAATTGTCTAGATGTCCACCCCTGATTCTCCAACTTGAATTGACTATGAACTTGACATATGTTAGTTGCACCGAAACGAGAGCAAATCCTGCAATAACTCCTATTACGAGGGCTGTAATTGGATTAAGGGAAATGCGACCAGTGACTGAAAGAGTAACTGATCCTGCACAGGTGGCAAGGACATAGATAGCGATGTAGGCATTTCTAAACGACCTCCCACGCTCAGAAGGAGGGGCAGGAGGGGAGTCTGAGATTACCATGATAATTCAATATCCATTCATTCGTCTACCAAAATAGGGAATCTATCAACGCAATATGTGGGAAATCAGCTCGCAAGAAGGCGTGAATACTGAAAAGAAACGAAGACTATTATGAAAGCACCAGCTATTATTCTCCTGTCGAAATTTCTATGCAATTGCATTCCCTCCAAGTTTCTGCTTTATCTCTGACAACGTGGACAGAAGTAGACGGATCCTCCTCCGTGTGCAATTTTCTCAATCGCAGCACCACATGCAGGACACTCTTTGTCCTTCATGTTTGGACCCATTACAGGTATATGACGACCATGTTCACCATAGAGGTTGACCCAGTTGTCCTTACCTCCATAGTTGATTCGTTCATTGAGAATCTGCTTCATGGCATCATAGACATCATGCTTCTCATCATCAGTCAATGTCTTGGTGTTTCTCTTGGGGTGTATCCCAGCCTTGTAGATTATCTCCTGAAAGGCTGCGTTGCTCAATCCGACGACCAATGCAGTCTTTCCAACTATTGCTGCCTTGATGTTCTGGCCCTTGGCATCAAGCAGTTCGGAGAATTTCTCGAATGTGAAGTCGTGCTCCCCCACAGGAGAGGGGATGTCTGAGAAGTCGCGTTTGATGACGTAGAGTTCTTTGACTTCCTGGTCAGTCGCAGCATAAACAAGTCCCATTCCAGTCTGCCGGATTGTCAGGAATGTTCCGTCTGTGAATTCGAGTTTGAGGTGATGTTTCTTTGGGAGTGTTTCTGCATCTTTGTGGTAGAGAATCTGTGCTCCATAGTCTGGACAAAGTACCAGATTCATCTTCTTGTTCATCTGAATTCGAATCACATTACCTCTGTGTTCGATTGATTTAATCTTGCAATCGACCAGTCTCGCATAGTCCTTGAGTTTCTTGTTCATGAACCCGATCTTCTGAAGCTTTACCGAGTCTTGGACATTGTAGGACTTGATCTTCTTGTCCAAAAGAGAGCTTGTCATCTGTTCTGCCAGAATCTGAGCTTCGGGGAGCTCAACACTCACTACGCTCCACTTCCTAAACGCGGTGCTGACCGTTTTGTGAGCTCTCTTATACATTTTCCGAGTTGTGGTATAATGCTCAAAAATAAAGATGGCTATTCATAAATCGAAACCATGACGTCTGAGTATTTCTATCAGAGGGTCTCCTCGCCTGAATGCACTCCTGAACTTTCGTGAGATATGCTCGGACCAAGAGTATTTGTCGAAACCTATCGTGTCCTCTTTGTCAACTAGATTCACCTTGGTTCGCGATTTGATGTAGTATCCCTGAGCGAGGAATCCCTCATCCATCTGCTTCATACAGATCTTGATATCCTCCTCTGTGTGGTGTCGGTATTCATCCTCGAACGCGGCCATCTCAAGAGGAAATCTTGGTCTGATCTCAGTGTTCTCAGCAGGATCTGGATAGCCAAGACTCATACCTACGACTGGGAAAACTCGTTTTGGAACATTGAAGGTCTTGGTAATCGAATCCGCTCGAATAGGAGCAAGTCCATATAGTACTGATCCAAGCCCTAACGATTCAGCTGCAATAGTCAGGTTTTCAATCATGAGGACTACATCTTGCATCCCCAACCAGATTGCCATCATGTCGTCATATCCATACTCATGACCTTTGAGGTTCATTATCTTCTCCAGTCGAACGAAATCAATGAAGAATATCATGTGGACAGGAGCGGTCGGATATACCGTGAGACCAGCCTCCTTCATCTTCTCTCGACTCCTAGTGTAGATCACGGAACAAAGTTGAGCAGCAAATGGTGCCCTGAATCCTGTTTTCAGTACTAGAGAAAGAATTTCGTTTGAAACTGGTTTGTCCAGGTATTCTCGGGTAGACCGTCGGTTGTTGATTGTGTCGAGTACAATGTTTGACTCTATCATAGGGAAGATGGTGTGTTATCTGCCTCAAGAGGTTTCCTGATTTCATTGTTTCACGATAGTTTTAGCTTCCAGAGTCGAATACTTTCAATCCAGGCAAACAATGCTCCAATAACACCAATTCCTAGTGCAATATATCGATCGAAGAGACCTGGATATGCAACTAGAGTCAAAACAAAATATGCCACTGTGTATGCAGTGAAGAAGATGGCAACGAACATGTACCGTGGAAGGAATCTCCCTCGAAAATCAATGAAGTTTCTTAGGACTCCCACCTTGACAACGCGACTGACCTCATAGGAGTTGTCAGGTTTCTTTACGACCAAGTCCAGCGACGCAAGCTTGGTGAGATGATGACTTGCCACAGAGGGACTTGACATCCCAATTGCTCTCTGGACCTCTCTTACCCCAACAGGTTCATTCTGAGAGAGCATATACCAATAGACTCGGAGAGTGTTTCCTCTTAATTCAGATTCAATTGTATGATCATCTGAGAGGCCTCTCATCCTAGAATCCACATATCTTGCTAGATGCACTTTCCATTTAATCTCTTGGCACAGACGCAACACGTTCGTCTGAAATGACTGTTCTAAAGTCTGGACAGGGCGTTCTAATCTATGGTACTAAGTAGAAACTGTGTATAAAACTCATCGTGATTATCGTGAGTATCAGGTCTCTCGATTCAGATGTAAAACGAAAAATTATGGGAGCAGGGTTAGCATCAGCCTTACTTGCTGTAACTTTTGTTACAACACTTGGTTTTCTGGGAGGCGCATTCTGGAATCCATCTGAGAGTCATCAGAATGAAACGATCTATACTATTGATAATATTGTATCAGGTGATTTCGCTGAATTTGTCCCCTACGAGGAACCATTCACTCCCAATGCACCTTTCTATACTGTTGGTCCAGGACTAGCAAACATAGAAAATCTTGGGCAATTCCCAACACTATCAGCTGGAGTGATACAGAAAATAGTGGACAATGGATTTGCAGTCATGTATCAGTCAGAGTTTAAGCAAATACATGAGATTTTGACCCGCAACGAAGATGAATTCGTACCAAGCTTCATATCGTCTGATGCAGTCCTGCATGCGTATCATGTGCTTTATGACCTCGCCCTCAGAGAGGTCGAAGTCTATTCGTTTTGGAATCTTCTTGGAAACCTGACAGAAAAACTATTGGACATTTCATTCGCACAATACGAAGTAGCTCAATCAGGTAGATGGCAGGATGCGGCACTACGCAACATGATGTTCTTCACAGTGGCATTGACACTGCTAGACAATGAAACGGTGATTCCACTAACATTTCCACCTGAAGTTGCACCAGCAGTTGATCATGTTCTTCAGCTTATTGATGAACACTCTCAGATGACTGATGAGTGGTTCATGGACTACAGGGAGGACTTCACCCAATTTGTACCAAGGGGTCACTATACTAGGAGTGAACGACTTGAAAGATACTTCAAAGCCATGATGTGGTATGGGCGAGTCTCATTCAGACTTCAACCCGATCTACCTCCTGAACCAAACGAGAAAGGGAAGAACAACACAGCTCAGGCGATTCTGATATCATTGGCACTGACTGAGGATGTCCCAAGTCTTCCTGGTACTCCTACAGGATTAGCTGTTTGGGACGCTCTGTATGAGCCAATTGCATTTTTCGTAGGATCTGCAGACGACCTTGTCCCATCAGAGTACCTGACTGTGATACAGAGTGTATATGGAAATGAGGTTCAGGTTTCTGATTTAGACAACGAAAGTCTACTTGAGCAGTTTATTGAAGAAGCACTTGGCTTAAGTGAACCCCTCATCTTGGGGCATCCAGTCCCTGATACTAGAACGCTTACTCAGACAATGGGTCTGAGGTTCATGGGTCAGAGGTATGTTCCAGATAGTTACATCCTCGGACAACTTGTTTACGTGAACGTTGGTACTTTCTTGGAACCACGGCTTATGCCAAAGGGTCTTGATGTCATGGCAGCGTTTGGTTCTGATCGCGCATGGGAACTGCTAGACAGTGAAAAGCATTTCGTGAACTACACATCTCAGATGAATATGCTATGGGATAAGATCAGCAACATGACGGAAGGTGAATGGACTCACAATCTGTACTACCTTTGGATCTATTCACTTCTTCCTCTATTGACCGATCCAGGACAGGGATATCCATTCTTCATGCTGAGTGATGCGTGGGTTGACAAACAGCTGTCTACAGCATTGGCATCATGGGCAGAGCTACGCCACGACACAATTCTCTATGCAAAACAATCTTACACCACAACGTATACGTCGGTCTCTGAGCATGCTAAGGGATATGTTGAACCTGTTCCTGCGCTCTATGCCCGTCTGGCATCTCTCTGTGAGATGATGTTGACTGGACTCGAATCACGGGACCTTTTGTCATCTCTTATGGAGGGTAAGCTACAGAGTTTGAAGAACTTCCTGTTGGATCTTCAGACGATATCCATCAAAGAGCTTGAGGGAACCGCATTATCTGATGAGGAGTACATCATAATTGAAAAAAGTGGTGCGATTCTTGAGCAGATTGTTGAGATGCCAGAAGATGATTGGCTGACTTCTGGTGCTGATGATGACATGGCTGTTATTGCAGATGTCCACACTGACCCAAATGACGGAGTAGTTCTTGAGGAGGGGGTTGGACGACCAATGGTAATCCTAGTAGCTGTCAATATTGAGGGACAAGTTGTTTTCACTCGAGGAGCAGTTTTCTCATACTATGAATTCACTTGGCCAATGGATGACAGGTTGACCGATGAGTCATGGCAGCAATTGATTGCTCAGGGACAAACACCATCTCTCCCATTTTGGACTGAGAGTTTCGTAGTTGATTCCGAATTCACCTTTCAGGTGTTAGTCCATCTCATGAGCAAGTATGACTAAATGAATAGCGGCCAACATGGCCGCTCCTCTCTTTTAGAGTAGACTTCTTTGTGACTTGTTCATGCGAATCCTATTTCCAGATGCTTCTAGACCATCAATCCATTCTTTCATTCCACGAGGAAATGACCTGAATTTATTCTTAGTCAGGTTCAGCCCTTTGATTGATTTTAGCTGAGTTATTGAACTAGGAAGTGTTTCAAGCATATTGCCATCTAGTCGCAGGTTCTCTAGAGCCGCCAATTGGCCTATCTCATCAGGGAGTTCTTTCAATTTGTTCTCATTAAGTGTTAGAACTCTCAGATTTGCAAGATTACCGATAGATTTGGGTATTTCAACGAGCTCGTTCCTGTGTGTTGCAATTCTCGTGAGTCCTGACATCTCCCCAATCGATTCGGGCAGCTCAGAGAGTTGATTGATGAAGATGGCCAAGTCCCAGAGATTCTTCAACTTCCCAATGGTGTCTGGCAAAACTTCCAATTGCACATCCATCAGACCAAGACGTTTTAGATTCTTCAGGTTGCCAATTGTATCAGGAAGAGTCTTGAAGAAATTCCTTGAGAGATCAGCTCTCTCCAGGGTCTCTAATTTCCCTAGTGATTCTGGAATGACTTGAATCTGATTGTTGAAGACATCTAAGTCCAGAAGGTTCGGGAGTTCACAGACACATTCAGGAATCGTTTTCAAACTATTGTCCCTGAGATACAGTCGTTCTAAGTGTTCTAACCTCCCGATAGAGACTGGAAGTGTTGAGAGGTTCTTTCCCCTGAGACTCAGAGCAATCACCTTTCCTTCCTCTTCCACATATCCAAAGCTGTAGAGACCTGTGGTTCCACTCTTGATACTTCGAATCCTTGGAACGGTTTCATCTATCCTCTCCTCGAGGTCTCTCAGAACCTGAGATTCCGCTTCGTTCATGCATCGTTTCCTCCATGACAAGTAGAAACATACAAGTACACAGGAAAAGAAAGGAGAAGTGGAGCATAGACGCGACGCACTCTTCTAGCCGACGGGTGTGAGCATCTGTGTTCCACTCTCAGGTTTTATTTTTCGATGGGCATGTATAGATCAAGTAGAAGGTCTTCATCCGGCTTATTCGGATTTACAGATTTTTCCAACCACTGATGCTTACCCATCTTGTATCCACTCGCCTTTTGCCATTCCACGAGTTTGACCCAGCTATTGAGCCCGCCATGTTCTTGCAGAGATGCAGGTGATGCTTCCTTTGTAAGGTTACACCTCTTTACTGCATAAAGTCCTCCACCGAACTCTTTCTTTGTAACACCTTCTTCCAACTTCATGTCAGGATCGATACGGATCCAGAACTCGTATCCGTACTCTTCCTTCCCTTTCGATGGGTCAGGATTGTTGAATCCAAAGATTGGGTTCTTCTTCAGGTCCTTTAGTAGTCCCTTGGGTTCTGCGAAAGCAAACAACTTCTTCCACGCATCGTCCTCTGGAGACTTACTAATGGCTTGCACGCTTGCCACGGTCATCGGGTCGAGCTGTACGATCTCTACCTGTAGTTCCTTGGTCATTTTTTCATCACTTCTTGAGGAGTACCGTTCAAGGATTCTCTTCTTCTCTTCCTCTTTACTCGTTCTCGAACTCATGTAAGTGTCAGTAATCACCTTGAGTATATGCTTCCCATCTTTTGTGAGTGCATAGTGCCCATGGCTGACTCTTGTGATGAGCCTCTTCTCTGCGAGTTTCGTGAGCTGATTCGAGAGTGCTGTCTTTTGGATGCCTGTGTTTTTCAGCAGGTCTGCGAAGTCCATACTCTCCATCGCTAGAAGACTAAGAATCCTGATTCTCTTAGGATGAGCGACCGCAAGGAAGTAGTCAGCAATCTCATCTGTGTGCGGAGTTACTTTCCCTGGATTTCCTTCATCTCTTCGATCATTCATATTGAACGCGACTCCTCCCATATCAGAGAAGCAACAGTTAATATATTTTCCTATTCTAGATGAATAATATTCCTATTTTATATGAACTTCTAAGATTGATAAGACAGGAGTATGAATGTTGTCTTAGGGAGAGAGTAAGTTTGAAGCAGGTCATCAGCAAGTGTGGGAATATCTGTTCAAGTTGTCCGTGGAGAGTATGGTCTCGAAGAGGTTTCACAGAAGAGAAATGGGGCTCCTTCTTCCAAGATGTCAAGAAGTATGTTGGTTTCTCTCCACCCAAGAATCCCTGTCACGGATGTCAGACACCAAACGAGAAGCTATCAAAGGACGTTGGTGTCCATAATTTCCTCAGAGGATGCTCCGCTCAAAAATGGAATTGGGTCAACTATGCATGCATTTGAGCGCTGCAAATGTCATTACTACAACTGCAGTGTAGCTATATTCATTCGATATCAGCACGCGACAGCCTTCCTACTCCAATCATGAATATCGCAAGACCAAGAAGAAAAAGTGGCGTGATTATTGTTATCATAAAGAGGGGTAGGTTCATGGAAACTTGAAAGACCATGAAAGCCAGAATAAAGCCAACTGCAATAGCAAAGAAAATCAAGAAGATTGATGCAAACGTGTTAACGTAGAAGGCGCTGCTTCTTTGGTTTTCATAGGCAGGGTTATTCGCTGTTACTCCAATACTCAATAGTACCGATCCAATAGTTGCCCAATATGCGAACGCTATGATTGCAAGCATCTCGAAAACACTCACACCAAAGACAAGAGAAACACCAATGGACGGTACAATGGCCAAAGGAATTGCAAGAAACAGCGATTCAACAAGTCGCGCATTTGCGAATTTTCTTGCTCCATTAGGTGTCGACTTTATTATCCAAAGCTGATCCTTTGACTCAAGGAACCCAATTCCTCCGAATGTAGCTCCGCCTAGCATTGATATCATAGTGACCAATATCATTACAACAATCATGATGATGATGCTACGAATCTCTGCTGGCATTTCTTCTGGTGCTGCCCCTATACTATAGTTGATGATTACTGGCAATAAGACCGAGATGACTACACCATAGAGAAGTCTGGAAACATTTTGCATCTTCCTGACGAATTCCTTGATGGCATTCACTACTAGAATTCCGAATGACCCAGGGAAAAGATTCCTTATGCCCTTCAGAATGAAATTCTCCTTGCCAACTGTGGTTATTTTTTCCACACGAGGTCCAGCACCAAATGTAAAGATTCTATCAGCCGACCGGAACGCTAGAAGTACAATGAATCCTGAGAATGCACATAGCAGACCAAGGTTAGTCGGAGCATCAAGTTTCAAAATACTATCAAAAGCGGTAATTGGTAGCTCAATCCCGTTATAGATAATTACACTCCAAGAGATAATGTCGGCTCCCCAGGTAAAGGGAAATAGGAGGAACACATCCAATCCTAGAAAAGCTGACATTGCATCGCTGAAATACATCAGACCATACATGGGGACTAGAATCAACACAGCGACAACCATAGCTAATGCCTTAGCTATATCATTTCCTCTAGAAGACTCTCCGAGCTTTGCCTGAACTGCGGTCGTGATTAAGGTCGATAGAAACAGGGTACTAATCGCAACGAAGAAGACAACAAGATACATGATGATTTGACCCAAAATTTCTACTTCAAAGAACAATGCAAATGGCGAGAGTAGGACTGGTGCGATATATAGGACAAGAAGTCCATAGCTAGGTATCTTGCCCAGAAACATACCAAACATCATATCACGCGTGCTAACATTGTTGCTGAGCATAATCTCCCATTGTCCAATCCGTATTTCTTGCAGAGCATAGGAGATTGGATAGACAAGAAGGATTATCCAGAGAAACAGCATCCCTGAACGCATGAGACTTGGAAAGCCTCCCATGAACAGGACGCTCACCTCGGATCCAAGGCTATCCAGTACCGCTTTGATAATCTCCGGAGCAATGAATAGCGCCCAGACAAATCCGAAAACCAGAAGCAGAATGCTTGCAGCATTTCTGAATCTGCGAAATCTCGATGTCTGTACAAAAAACTCAGTCTTTGCGATTGCCAGCCATTTTCTGGTCAGGCTCAATCCCTCCAACTAAGCAGCTTGGAACGGTCTACCTCTCCTCCAACAATCTTCAGATACGCATCTTCGAGGTCTTTCCCTCCAACCTGCTCCATGATTTCATTTGGTGAGCCAAGTGTATTGAGAATGCCCTCATTCAGGATTCCAATGACTTCACACACATCTTCTGCAAAGTCAGTCATATGTGTACAGATGAAGAAAGTCGTGTCCATCTCTTGTGCCATAGCGATGATTATCTCCTTGACAAGAGCGCTGGCTGCAGGATCTAGTCTCGATGTAGGTTCATCAAGGAACACTAGCTGTGGTTCGTGAAGAACCGTAGAGGCCACAAGCACTTTTTGTTTCATCCCGCTGCTATAGCTCTCAAGTAGATCGTTCTGTCTCTCCTCAAGCCCCATCAATGCTAAGAGTCTATCAATGCGTTTATTCAGAATCTCACCGCTCATATCATTAAGGGCACCAATGAACTCAAGAAACTCAACTGCTGATAGTTTTGAGTAGAGACCCGGTGTTTCGGGAAGAAGCCCTGTCACTCTCTTTACGTCATTTCTCTGCAAGTTTACATCAAATCCGCACACAGTGGCAGAGCCGCTTGACGGTCGTAGGAGTCCTGAGAGAATTCGTACAGTAGTGGTCTTTCCAGCTCCATTTGGTCCCAAGAAGCCAAACACACTACCTCTGTGAACTTCCAGGTTAAGATCTCTCAATGCAACTACTTGTCCAAAATTCTTCGACAAGCCTGTAGTTTTAATTTCAATGGCATCTGACACACAATCATCCCCAATAGCCGATTACACACAAGAGACAAGTCGCTTCCATTAGATATGAATCTAATTGACTGCGTAGATGTAATGATAAAGGCCTAAATAGTGAGTGTTGGTTTGGTTGTCCGGTTGAAATGAAGGCTGTGGTTAGTAAATGTGGCAACTTGTGTTCAAGCTGTCCATGGGGAGTATGGGTCCGTAGAACCCAGAGTGAAGATGAATGGGAATCCTATGCTGCTGAAGTGAAGAAGTATGTAGGCTACTCCGTCGTTAAAACTCCCTGTCATGGTTGCCAGACCCCCTCAGACAAGTTGTCCAAGGATGTAGGAGTTCACAACTTCCTTCGAGGTTGCTCTGCCAGGAAGTGTGCGTTTCACAATGAGGTCAGGACCTGTGCATACTGCTCAAGGTTTCCATGCGACAAGATAGAGGTGATGAATCAGGGAAGAAGCAGAGAGGATGCAGAGGCACGGATAGGTGAGCAGATATCTGATGAGATGTACCAGAAGTTTGTTCGCATCTTCGAGGGGAAGAAGAACCTAGAGGAGATAAGGTCGGGACTAAATCCTGATGAGATTAGGGATCCCAGACCTGTGGAGGGAAAACCTTCTCGAATCACTGGCTTTCCTGCTGTAAGTAAGAAGTACGAAAAATACCAAATCCTACACAATACACTCTCCACGATCCTCGAATCCGACCAAGGGGTGAAGGACTGCGACACAATGGCAGGACAAGAACTCCTCAAGGACAGACAAGCAGTCTTGATGCGACTATTGTGGCTTGCTTCGACCTTTGGTAAGGTAAAAGGGGACAGACTCATTGTCGACTCGATTATGATTAACACCTATAAGAAAGGGACCTCCGGATTTCCAACGTCGGAGGCTGGGTGGACAAGGTATCTGGACAGACTCTCGAAGCAACATATACGTGGAGAGATGGAGTTTGTCCTCAAAGACAAGAGTAAACGGACCACTCCAAGTGGTTGGCTGAGAGATCAGATACCAGGTTCAGAGGATCCTGTTTGGTATCTAATACTCTCGTTTGATGCGGAACTTGGATGTAAAGACTCACTAGAACTACTACACTCCTATGCTCAGGACATCCATCAGGAATACGATAAGAAGGCCTTTGCAGTGTTCAACAAGGCTGACATGCGACTGTATGCGTCCTAATGATGGATGTAAAAACGACTCGATTATTCAGTAGAGCGTCTTCTCCAGATGACCACGATTGCTGCAACAATCAATACAACTGCTCCTCCACCAACGACTACCGTCAGATTGCCATTTAATACACCAGGCGTTTCACCCAGCTCTCGAGAAAGTGTTTCCCCTGCGGCTGCCCATGCATCAGCAATAGCCATGAGATGTCCAGCAATTTCCTCTAGTTCATTTGAGAACGCACTGATTGATGCATCCAAGTCCCAAGTGGTATCAAAGTTGTCCCCCATTCCGAAGAAGGTGTTGTACATTAGTGTATCACGGCTAGGGATGTCTATCGACATTGAAACAGTATCATTGTGACTCAGTGCTTCAAAGTGTGGAAGTGCTTCTGAAGCTTCATCGAGAAATGCCTGTAGATCCATAGACTGAAGGAGGTCTGGTAATGATTCCAGAGATCCTTTGTACGCATAGTACTGCATTGTGATCATCATCTCAAGGTTCTGACCTAAATATCTCAGAGCGTCGGCCTTGTCTACTTCCATGTAATTTTGAGCATAGTCTCGGATTGCGTCAAGGCACATGTCCAGCCCTATTCCTCTGAATGCGTGCGCACCTGTACCTATGAAATAGACGTTCTCATAGCCTTCAAAGTATGAAGAACGATTTCCGACCATTCTGTTAGATATGTATGTCGCAAGTCTGTCTTCAAAGTCTACCACCTGGCCTGTGCCATTCGCCACTCTGAACGTAACGAAACCTGCACTCTGCCAGGCCTGAAAGAGCTGAGCGTACGACATTGTATAGTTCCATCTACCATCATCTGGAAAGCCATGGTTATCTAAACCCAATCCAACACCGGGGTCGTGAACCCGTACCTGCTGAGCTGTATCATTGTACCCTACAATTACAATGGCATGTCCTACACCACCAGGAACCAGTGGTCCCACATTATCTCTGATGAGATCCCAGTCTTCAACAGGAAGATAGTATGTATCAGCGGAGATTGCTAATGGATATCCATCATCAATAGATTCACGCATGACATCAAATGGACCGATTACCGATTCTCCGTAATCGATGCAGTGTGAGTCCCATGCCTCAAGAATCTGTAATGCATTCAATCCATAGTCCGTGCTTGAGTCGAGATAGAATTGCGTTTCCAGACCGTAGAGCTCAGTGAAGGACTCAAACCATGGGATTTGCCTTATCAAAACTCCAGGAAAGAGTGTCATGGTTTCATCATCACTGATAGAAATCATTGAGAAACCTGTCCCAGATGCAGCCAGAATGTCATAGAGTGTGAGATCTAGTCCCATACTCTGTAGCACCATGGAAAGTGCTGATGGGAAACAGAATCCATTAACTTCCTGCCAAACATATGGAACATCTGTCACATCTTCACTCAGTGAGAAATTGTGTCTTGGTGAGTGAACGTTCACATCGTTATTAGTAATCCCAATAGGAATCACTAACAATGAAACCATAATGATGGTGAGGGTAGATGAAGAAATCTTGGCAAATCTCATGAACTCAACCCACCTCCATAGCGTTCAGCCGTATCGTTCCGATCATAAGCATCACGAGTCCAACGATTGGAGTCGGAATACTGGCAATTGTCAGAGCATACCCAAAGAGACCCTGTTGTATGGCAATCAGTATTCCGGGAATCATTGAAGCAATCACACAGATCATCATGATTACCAGGGATGCAATCTGATTGACGACGAATGCGCCACTTGATGTGTCCTCATATGACGGATTTGCCGCAGTAATTCCCACTCCCACAAAGATGCCGCCTAACACAATGGAATAGACGAACATGTAGACAATGAGGATGACATCTATAGAGAAGTTGAGTATGAGCCCGGTGAAGAATGCTGGCAGGAATGCGTATGGGATTCCTATCATCATGTAGGATAACACTCTCGCCACAATGAACTTTGGGACTCCACCTGGCGCACTCTTTAGAATCCATAGCTGGTCACGACTATCGAGGAGTCCAACACCTCCGAATATAATTCCAGAGAAGATTCCTAACATCATGCCAATCATCAGTGATGTCATGACTGGGACGAAAATTGGATCGTCCACTATTGTTGCAAAGGGACCACCAGCAATCAGTAGTGGTATCAGAAGTGCAAGGAACAATCCATATGACAGCTTGGCAATGTTTTGTAACTTACGACTGTAGTCCTTGAAAGAGGTGGCTACTATTGTACCGAATCTCGCTCCAAACAATTTTCGAACTCCTCTGATGAAGAGATTGTCTGGACCTGCGCGTGCAACCTTCTGACTCCCAGGGCTCACACCATATTCAAACAAGCGGCCTGCACTCTTGAATCCAAGATAGAGCACCACAGCTGAAAATATACCCATCACAAGAATATCGATAATAGGACTTACAGCAAACCAGTAGAGCTCCAGATTCAATACTGATGACGGCCTGAGATTCCCAGTGTGCATAGCTATCCAGGCTAGTATATCCGCAGCCCATGTTGATGGAAGAATCATTGAAACATCCAGGTCGAAGAATGATACGACACTGTCCATCCAGTACATCGATCCCATTGCAGGTACTGCAACTAGAGGAACAAGAGCCCAACTCAATGCTTTTCCAATGTCGTCTCCTCTCGGAGATGTACCAATCCTTGCATGGATTGCTGTGCTGAAAACTGTCGAGATCCAAATTGTAACAATGGCGAATACAAAGATCACCAGATACATCAGAAGTTGTCCGAGTAATGACACATTGTATGCGTAGACAAATGGTGCAACTGCTATGGGTCCCAGAGCCAAGACAAAGATGCCGTAGACTGGTATCCTCCCCACAAACGTTCCGAAGAGCAGGTCTTTCGTCTTCACATTGTTGCTGAATAAAATCTCCCATTGCCCAATCTTCACATTTTCAAGGCTGTTCGAAATTGGAACTATGAGTATGAACATCCAGAGTACCAACATGATTGTGCGTAGTACGCCCGGAAATGACGTAGCAAGCATTATTTCAAAAACCCCTCCGGCCCGTGCGAAGAAGTACCCGAGTATATTTGGAATAACAAACAGTCCGAACGCCAACGCAATGCAAACTACAACCGGATACAGAATCTTCCGTGACCGATGAAGTTTGACAGTCCGAACGAGAAACTCAGCTTTCGCAATCGCCCACCAGACTCTGACCAACTCACTGCCTCCAGCTTAGGAGTGTGTCGCGGTCTATCTGGCCACCAACAATCTTGAGGTATGCATCCTCCAGATCCTGGCCTCCTGTCTGTTCGATGATTTCATTTGGTGACCCTAGAGTTGTGAGGATTCCGTTATTCAAAATACCAATGACCTCACATACATCCTCAGCGAAATCAGTCATGTGTGTACAGATGAAGAATGTTGTATCAGTTTCCTTGGCCATCGCAAGGATGATTTCTCTAACGAGGACACTAGCTGCTGGATCGAGCCTTGATGTGGGTTCATCAAGGAATACCAGCTCAGGTTCATGAAGAACAGTCGATGCTACGAGTACTTTCTGTTTCATCCCGCTACTGTAACTCTCCAAGAGGTCGTTCTGTCTTCCCTCAAGTCCCAGAATTTCCAGTAGTCTGTCAATCCTTTTGTGAAGAGACTCTCCACTTAAGTTGTTCAGAGCTCCAATGAACTCAAGAAACTCTACAGCAGATAACTTGGAGTACAGTCCTGGTGATTCGGGTAACAGTCCAGTCACTCTCTTGATGGAATTTCGTTCCGTGTGTACATCGAATCCACACACAGTAGCACTTCCTGACGTAGGTCTCAGAAGACCTGAGAGAATTCTCACAGTTGTTGTCTTCCCTGCTCCATTTGGCCCAAGGTAGCCAAAAACACTACCCTTTCGTACAGCAAGGTCGAGATTTTTCAACGCCACTACAGGACCAAAGTTCTTTGACAGGCCCTGAGTCTGAATCTGAATACCATTTGACACTACTTTATCCCCAATGGTTCCTCGAGTCCTCTCTTGTTTGGGATATTATAAACAAACGAATCTGCGCAAGAAACTCGTTAAAAATCGAAAGGATTCTTTGCGCACTGATTCAGTATGTAACTAGGATTCTATTTAGCTTCTAGAATCGTTTCTTTTTTCGTGGGTATGCCGCGAAATGTCTCCTCTCTTTAGTGCTAAACCATTCGGTCGAATCATCAATAGACTTCAACGCTCTCAGGATGTCAAAAGAAATCCATCTCGAGACCTCAGGGTGTGAGGCATACTCCCAAAGACCATATTGCCCTCGCTGTTCCAATATCCAATCAATGAGGTCTCCAACGCGAGGGTCTGATTTTGAAGCACCAACTCTCGCACAGAGATCAAGAACCAGTGAAGGATCGAATTTAGCATGATATGTGAGTCCACCCCTATGCGGTTCTACTCCAATAGAGCGTGCTACATTGAATCCAAGGTTGTTTCGGTCACGAGTTTCTCGACCAAGGAGATGATCAAGTGCTTGCTTTGCTTCAGCACTCTGTCTTCTCACTGGATGATGGGCGAAACACAATAGTGCTTGGGTTGTGTTTGTCCTACAACCCCATTCTGAATGGGAGAGTCTTCGATAACCCGCAATTCCAACGAAGACGTCATCCACCTTCCCAGCTGGCCATGTTCCGTCATCAAGTCGTCTTTCCATCAACCATTCGAATGCCTTCTCAGCACGTGGGTCTTGACCAAATCCACACATCGCCAAACCTAACAACGGTATTGATGTCTGGACTGGCGTCATTGTATATGGCCCTCTGGTATACTCGAAGTCTGATAGTCGTTCAGGCATTGGCCAAGAGCCATCTTCTCGTTGCTTGGAGAAGAGATACTCTGCACCTAGGCTCACAGCCTTGTGCTTTCCATTCAGTCCTAGGTACCCCAGACGCATCAGTGCAGCCGAAGTCGCTCGCACGGTTCCTCCGATTGTGTACCCTGCCTGATCGAGGTCTATCCATTTCCCCTTCTCTTTCTGTAGACTGAGGAGTGAAGTGATCAATGGATCTTTTCTCATCAGCCCAATGAGCTCCTTGACTTCCTCGTCATCACTCTTTCGACCCAGCAGCTGTGTAAGCACAAGGTATCTTAGACTCGGAGACCTATCAGCCAGGAGAAGTGGTACCCAGGTCATCTCTCTCCCTCCAGTATCTCTTTAACATACGGAGCAGTCGGTGTTTTGAGATTGGCAAGATCTTGTGGATTTCCTTCTGCTATGACATAACCACCCGTTGGACCTCCAGCAGGCCCTAGTTCAATAAGCCAGTCACATGCTGCAAGAACATGAGGGTGATGTTCAATCACAAACACACTGTTGCCATCAGCCACAAGTCTGTGTAAGACATCTACCAGCCGACTCACATCTTCGAGGTGCTGGCCCACGGTTGGTTCATCTAGGATGTACAATGTGCCTTTCGTTGCTTTCTTCGAGAGCTCTTGTGCAATCTTGAGTCGTTGAATCTCTCCACCTGAAAGTGTCCATATAGGCTGTCGTAGGACTAGATAGTCCAAACCAACATCGAGTGCTGGGCGCAGGAGCCTCTCAACTCGTCCATCATGTTTGAAAAGGTCATAGACCTTATTCAGTGTCAGACTATTTAGCTCAGGCAGTGATAGCCCCTGAACCTTGACTTCCCATGTTTCAGCGGCACGACCACTCCCCTTACAGACCTCGCACTCGCTGTAAACGGTCGGTAAAAAGCCAAGATCTGTTCTGAGTCTACCAGCACCCTCACAGACCGAACAGGGTTGTGACAGTTTCTTCTTGTCCAGTCCAAGTGATACTGCATCCTCGCTTTCAGCATATACATTGATGAGCGCCTTGAGAACCCCCAGAGCTTGACCCGGTGAACTCATTCCTCTTCTTCCCTGATCTACAACAATGACTCTCTCTGGAGCATTAGTAATGCTATCATGCTCTTCTGGTTCTATCTCTTCATAGGCGACACTGGTTGTAAACTTCTTTGGAGCGATTGCCCGGGACAGGGTATCAATCAGCAACGTACTCTTTCCAGATCCTGAGACCCCACAAAATCCGACAAGCATACCCAATGGGATGTCGACATTAAGGTCCTTCAGATTGTTACCTCTTGCTCCCTTCAGATTCATCCAAGCGATTGGTGTCCTACGATCATCAGATGGCGTGATTATTCTCTCTCCCCTCAACCATCTTGCAGTGATTGTATTACTTGCTGCAACTTCCTCGGGAGTCCCCATGGCAACAACCTTGCCACCACCTGTGCCTGCGTTTGGTCCCATGTCAATCAATTCGTCTGCAGCCTGGATTACGCTCAGATCGTGCTCAACCACGATTGGAGTATTGCCTTCCTTCTTCAACTCATGTAGCGCTTCGACCAAGCTATCCACTTCTGACGGGTGCATACCTCGAGAAGGCTCATCGAGGAGAATCGTCAGTGATGTAAGTCCGCTACCGAGAAGACTTGAGAGCATCACACGCTGGGCTTCCCCTGCTGACAATGTCAGAGTCTGTCTATTGAGGTGGATGTATCCAAGTCCGACCTGTTCCAAAAACTTGAGTCGCGTCTGTGCGGTGTGAAGATTGTCTGCAGCGAAGAATGGATTCGACTTGGGCACCTTCAATCGGTTCAAGACTTGCCTGAGTTCTCTGATGGTCATGTCTTTTATCTGATTTATATTCAGACCCTCTATGCTGTAGGCAAGATATTCATCCTTGAGACCAGTCCCCTGACATTTCGGACATGTGATTCGTGTATTGAAGGTCTGACCAACATCCCAATCACCGACAAATCCATAGAATCCCCTCCATGCCTGCTTACCAGTGACCTTTGTCCTCTTGCCATGGCTTGTGCCAAGATATGAGTACACTAACTTTTCCTTGTCACCGAAAAGGAATGCTTTCTTGCCCTCGTCAGAAATCTCGTTCCATGGGGTTGTCTTAGGATCAAATCCGTACTTGTCCCCTAAAGCAACTAACATTCCCGCTGCAACACTTTTTGGATCACAGAAGTATTTTCCAGGATAGTAGCCAGGCGAGTACATTGCTCCAGCACAGATTGGTTTGTCTGGAGCAATAATCAGTTTCTCAACCGCAGGGATGTTCTTTGTCCCAACTCCACTGCACTCACTGCATGCAGCATAGTATGTTTCTGGAGAGAAAGCTCGGGGGCTTGCCAAGTGCGCAGTCGAACTGCATTTGGGACAGACCCATTTCTCGTTTCGTTCCATCTCTGCACCACAAAGTCCGCATGCTTTCTTCCCGATAGCTGCGTACAATACATTGATCTGATTGGAAATCTCAGTAGCTGTTCCAACAGTCGACCTTCTCGCATAGACAGCCCACCAACCTGCTGCTCTTCTCCTCCTCGAAGAGATTGAAACTGACACACCAAGACCACTCACACTGTCGACAGGTGCTTCAGGGCCTTCACTCGTTCCTTGCCGTTCATACACTGAGAGCGATTCCAAATATCTCCTTTCAGCCTCGGCCTGCAAAACATCACGGACCAACGACGACTTGCCTGAACCTGACAATCCCGTCACCACCGTGAGCTTGGCCTTCTTGATGTCCACACTCACATTCTTCAGGTTGTTGGCTCGTGCATTCCTTATTCTGATCGCATCTGTCAACACATTGGTCTTTCCAGGTACCTTTCTAGGTTTCACTCTCGCTTCTTTCTTCAATGCTTGAGCTGTGAAAGACTCCTTAACATCATAGATTCCACCGGGAGGACCACTATAGAGAACCTCTCCTCCTGATGGACCACCCAAAGGACCCAGGTCGATCAACCAATCAGCTGACCTAATGATGTCCGTATTGTGTTCTACGACAATGATAGTAGCTCCTTCATGGACTAGTCTTTCAAGAACCGTGAGGAGTCCAAAGATGTCATTTGGATGAAGTCCAGTCGATGGCTCATCCAGAATCAGAATCTTTGAGGAGAGTGATCTCTTCCCGAGGTACTTCGCAAGCTTGACTCTCTGCGATTCGCCACCTGACAGACTCGGGGAGCTCTGGCCGAGTTTGATGTAGCCTAGTCCTATTGTGACTAATGCATCGAGTATGGCTCTCGCTGACTTTCTCTTACTCTCTGGAAGTCTTGTATCCTCACTCAAGAGGGAATGAATATTGGATATCGACAAATTGTAGAAGTCTGCAATTGATAGCTCCTGCTCTCCGAACTTAACTCTAGACTGGAGTATCTCCTCCTTAAATCGTTGGCCATCACAATCAGAGCATGTGATCCAGATTGATGGAAGATATCGCATCTTCATCTCCACTGCTCCCATTCCCTCACAAGTAGGACACGCACCTTCTGGGCGATTGAAGGAGAAATGCGAGGCTGAAAGACCAGTTTCAGATGCATATAGGTCTCTCACAATATCTGACAGTTTTGTGTAGGTTCCCGGATTCGACCTCGGGTTCTTCCCGATTGGCTTTTGATCTACCATGACTGGCGTGAGTTTCTTACCACCAATCTTATTGCATCCGACGGGCTTGTCTTGCTCTAGGGATGGAACTAGAACGTACTGGACAAGGGTGCTCTTTCCTGAGCCGCTTCGACCAGTAATGACCGAAAGCCGCCCTATCGGTATGTCCACACTGATAGACTTGAGGTTGTGTTTTGTTGCCTTGTTAATTTTGAGGAATTCCGTTGGAGTGTCATGAACAGGTAATGTGGGGACCCTCTCTCTAAGACTAAAGAACTGACCAGTGGTTGTGTCCGAATTCCAGAGTTCATAGGGACTTCCATTAAAGACAATCTCTCCACCAGCATCTCCTGCCCCTGGACCAATATCTATTGCTCTGTCTGCATGAGCTGCGGCAACTCTGTCATGTTCAACGAATATTACAGGACCGAGAAGTTTCCTGAATGAAGGCATCAATCGTAAGACATCAGCTGGATGTTGACCAATTGTTGGTTCATCGAGTACGTGCACTAGGTCTTCCAATCTACTCGTCAGTGAAACTGCAAGACGCACTCTCTGGCTCTCTCCTCGTGAGAGTGAGGGTGATGAGCGGTTCAGCTGGATGTAGTCTAGACCTACTGTCAACAACGCATCAAGCCTTCGATTTATTTCAGAAAATAATCTCTTTGCTGCTGATGAAAACTCAACTTGATTGAAAAGATCATGAGCCTCTTGGACAGTCAATTCAAGTAAGGATGGGAAAAACATATTCTCCCATTTAGTTGATGCAGCTTTTTCATGTAGACCTGTATCATTGCATCTCTCACACCCTTCACCATCGCAGTGTATGCATCTGAGTCTGAAGTGTTTTGGCTCAACGTCTCCAAACCAAGTCCCACAACGAGAACACACATTGTTCAGTGAAACGTTAATGGCTGAACCATCGTTTTTCACTACGATAGAATCTGACCCGATTGAATATGCCAATTTGACTGCCTTTTTGATTTCAGAGGCTTTGGATTTTGGATTAAATCTGCCCAAAAGAATAGCTATGTCATGATCCTCATTTGATTCGAGACTGGTACCATCCCATATCTGCTCGTCAATGAGTAGATTTTCTTGTCCGAACTCTGAGGTTAGAAGTTCAAGTAGCGTCCTATGACTTCCTTTGGTTCCTTGTAGGAGTGCTGAATAGACCTCTGCGTCATTTTTCTTGCTTTTCTGCTGAATAACAGACACAACCTCGTCCTCTGTAAGAACGGTGAGACCAGCTCCACAGGAATTGCAGTAACGAGTACCGAATCTCGCATAGAGAAGTCTGAAGAATGGATGCAGTCCTGAGGCTGAGGCGAGTGTCGAGTTTGGATTCAGGTTCAGTAGGTTCTGACCGACTGCTATTGTTGGTCCAACCCCTGTGATAGACCCTACATTGGCTGGTGGCATCCTCGCTCTAGGACTGCTCGATCTAAAGACATCCAAAAACCTCTTTCGAGCTTCATGATACAGTGTATCGAAAACAAGTGACGTCTTTCCTGATCCACTAATTCCAGTAACCACTGTGAGACCGTCGCCAATGTCTACGTCGACTGCTTTGAGATTGTTCTCACGAGCAGCCCTTATTCGAATATCCATGCACTCACAGCACTCGACCTTAGCTGAGTGCTTGAGTATATTTCAATCTCTCGGAAAAGAAGAGTAAGATGAGGATGGTGGTCCTCATCTTTGAGTCTACATTTCAACTCCAGTTATACCGAAGTGTCAGATCGATGTCAACTTGCCAGGTCGAAGTCTTGGACGAAGCCTCAAACCACAGAACCCAAGTGTAGGTATCTGCATAGTTGTTGAGATCGACCCAGGAATTGACCGAAGATGTATAGTCACCAGATCCGAGAAGATAGACATCTAGTTCTGCCCAAGTAGCCGCACCATAGACTGTAGCGGCATCTACTTCATAGATCGCATAATGTACCGTCACAGTCACAGCATCAGACCCTGTGTCAGCGACATTGATATCAAAATACACGTCTGGTGGGGTTGATGTTTCAGTTTCATAACTATAGACATTGAACTCAGAATAGTAATAGGCTGGATAGATGTCCACGTTTGTACTGCTATAGGTCACTATAGACCTAGTTTCATAGGTTGTACCACCACCACCGAATATTCCTCCAAAGATGCTTGCAAAGGATCCTAGGAAGACTACAGCGATGATGACCATTCCGATTATGAGAACTACACAAACGACAACAGCTATCTTCGCACATGTACCACATCCTGATGATTTCGGAGGTGCTGGTTGGTATGGATCTGAAGCCGGCATTGGTATTTCAGACATAGTCTCACCACAAAATCGTCACGCATTACTCCTTATTTCCATTTCTTGTTGGAGTGTCTACACATATATCCTGAAGTCTACTCTTTCATAATATGCCCGACGCTCTTTCAGATGTAATCCATGAGGAGCTCAAACGACTCAGCAACAAAGATAGAAAGGAGAAGATAGCTGGATACCTCAAAACATCCTCCCTAGAGTTCATCGGAGTTGAGCTTCCGGACATTCATAGGACTGTTAATGCACACATCAAAGGGTTCGACATTGCTCAACTTCCACAACTCATGCGTGACCTCTGGAAGATTGAAACATTTGAAACACGACTCGCATCCATAGATATATTGAAGGTCTATGCCAAGAAGGGTCCAGTTGAAGATGCCCTCACCGTCGCAGACAAATGGATTGATGATGCTGACACTTGGGCAATCACTGATCCTTTGTGTTCCCCAACCATTGGTTCAATGATTCTTCGAGACCCCAAGGTCGAAGAAACACTGAGGGCTTGGAGTACGTCTGACAACTTCTGGCGGCGACGGGCCTCTTTTCTTCCATATCTCTATCTCTCCTTGAAAACCCAATATCGACCAGAGTTTAATTCCAGAATA
>JBHLRZ010000005.1:65222-119172 GCA_048882045.1 Candidatus Thorarchaeota archaeon
GGTCGGAGCAAATGAGATCGATGTCACAATAAGAGCAAGTACACAGGGATCTCAGGATATGGTTTCTGAACTTGGAGATGAATATCATCCGACAGGTTTCTCTCTGTTCCCCGCTATCGCTCTATATCGTGGCCAGATAGGTCCGAATTCATATTTTCCTCACGCACTTTCTAGAGGACTCGTCTTCAAGAAGGGTGACACTCTGGTCACTGGTGCATCTTCAGATGTGTATGGTGTCCAGTCAGAGTTGGAACGGACAATGTTCATGGGCGAGCCTAGCAAGAGGCAGAAAGAGCTGTTCGATGCAATGCTGGCTGCACAGGATGCTGCTCTAGATGCAGCAGGACCTGGAGTCTACTGCTCAGACGTTGATAAGGCCGCTCGCCAGGCATTCAAAGACAAAGGTGTGATTCATCTTGTCAGACACCACACTGGGCACGCTCTTGGATTGGAAGGACATGAAAGACCATTTCTTGATCTTGGGTCCGAGGACATTCTCAACCCGGGTATGATCTTCTCATGTGAGCCTGGTATCTATGAAGAGAGTTTCGGAGGATTTCGACACAGTGACACATTCGTGGTGACTGATGAAGGAATTGAAGTATTGACCAAGTATCCTCGAGACCTAAGCAGTCTCATTATCCAATGAACCTTTAGCTGACTAGATACCTGGGATGAGGTTTGTCAGGTCTTATCCTCTCTTCCATGAGGATTCCTGACAGAGCTACGTCAATCATTGCTACCGATGGATAGACTACTGGCGCCTCCTTTGCTGGTCCCATTAGTACAAAGTCTGCTCCTAGTGAAACTGGCATCAGACTAGATCCTACAACTGCTGGTCTTTTTGCATCTTTGCCAAACTTTGGCACAAGTCCTGCCCATGTGCTGATAGCATTGTGTGCCCCACAACCGACAGGATAACCATACTTGTCTTTGATAATGTACTGTGTTTTGCATGCTATTCCAAGAGTTGGTAGGTCCAACACTCCAGTATCAACCAATATGTTTGTCACACCTGCCTTCTGAGCCTTTGCTATTAGAGTGTCTGCAAGCTCAACACGCTTTGAGGAGGAGGCCATCGAAGCAGAGTTGAAAGTAAGAAGTACTGCGTTTGAAAGTCCCGCATCCTTCACTACTCCATAGAGTTCATCCTTGGTCTCTGGACTCAGGGAGTTGATGACTACCCTGTCGATGAAGCCGGATTCTTTCGCAAACTGAATGCCAGCTGTGTTCACCTCGAGGGAATCTGAACCGTCTATCAAGAGTGGGAACTCAGTAGTATCTACAAGGTGACCGAGATATTTCTCCATGGCTTCCACTGTAGTAGCAACGACATCCAGCATCGTTCCGAGACCAGTCTTTTCTGTCAGATCCGCTAGCATATTGAGAGTGCTTTCCGTTGCTGATCTATCCATTTCTCCAGTTTCAGCATTCTTTACAAGTCGGTCCTTTGTGTAGAAGATCGAAGGGATGAGCACCGTTGGGATTTTTCCCAGGGATCCTCCTATTCGGACACCTCCAATTTCTTGTGTTATTTGGTCTACTCCAAAGCTGAGAATGTTGTCCATCTCCTAAATTAGAGTCCACACCTTTCGATGAGTCTGGATGCAATTGAATCATCAGATTCACTTGGCGATTTAATACTGTTTTCACCATCTACATATTAACTATAGTTCATATCATTCGGGAACTAACACGACTCTTTGAATAATTCTGAATTGTCATGAAGTTTTTCTGATGAAACCAAGTCATATGAGTGCCTTTTTTGTATGAAGATCTTTTAGTTTCCTTAATGATGGTTATATACAAACTAAACGACGTCGAATCAGTGATTCAATCATGAAGCACGCTAGAATTAAAACGGTCATTCTTGGAATGCTCCTCTTTATGTTGGTGACGACAGCTGTGAATGTCAACGCCACAACGACCACTGATGACACTACGACTGAGGATGATGACACAACTACTGATACCGAAACGACTTCTTCGGATGATGATCTGAATGATAGAGAAGTTTCAGTGGTAACATCGCCTACGTTGGTGGAGATACAGTCCGAACTCGAATCTGGAGGAATTGAGGACTCCTTTAAGATTGAGGTTGAAGTCGGACCTAATGGTGCTGAATTCAAGGTCCAATTTGAGACCGAAAGCGGTACCAATGAGACAGAGCGAGAGTTTCAGGTTGAGTTTCAGGAACTTGTAGAGTATCTCGATGTCAATGACAATGGCGTCTATGATGATTCTGTTGACACGGATATCCAGATTTTGCAGCTTGTCAGCTTTGAACCACTCCTCTATTCAGTTGAGAACACTGCTGACGGTCCTGTCCACATCATTGATGTTTTGACCACAGACGGTGTGTTCGGTGCCAGAGTCTACGCTGTTGGTGCCTTTACCGAGATCAATGGTTTGACTATAGCTCCTACTCAAGTGAAGATTGATGTCATGATAACGGGTTTCAACTTCACAGATCCAAGTTCTCAACTTGCTCTGAAGGTCGAGCTAAGCTCTGCACTAGAGACCTCCTTTGACGACTCAACTGAGGATGAGGAGGATGGTAGAGCAGTCAGTGAGGCTGAGATGGATGTTCTCTTGACAGATGTGACTGGTTTCTTCTCTTGGAAGGAATCAGCCGAAATTGACGGAGTTACCTATCAAGTCAACTCAAGCATTCATGAAGTTTCAGCAACTGAGACTGAAATCTTTCTGAACTATCCTCAAGGGAATGAGATTGTTCATGATCCTAAGATTGGTTTTGAGAACCTTCTTCTTACTGGAGGATTCCAACTTCCTGCAATCCTAGCTGACAATCTTTTACCCATATCCGTTGGTGTTGCTATTGTAATAGTAGGGGTTGCAGTGGTTATCAAGAGACGGTAATTCTTAGTATGCTACGCAGAAGAGAGTTTATCTCTCTTCTTTTTTCATTTTCATCTATTCTTTCTATAATTGGTTACAACATGAAATTCCACTGATTTAACTAATTCTGGAAATATTTCAAGATGTAACAATTTTGTTCATCAGAACATTAATAATGTAATATCTAGACGACTTCTGAGTTGTGCGTGGACATGAGGAGAGAAAGGAAACTGAGAGTGCTTATTGCACTCTTTCTATTGGTAACTTCTATAATTTCAATACGACTCCTCCCAGTAAGCTCCTTTGAGAGTGGTCAAGGAATTGCAATAACTGGAACTAATTCAGGAGGCACTCTCGGAATGCATTTTGTAAGCATTGGAGATGTCAATGGAGACAGTATTGATGACTTTCTCGTAGGAGAGCTCTTGAACCATGAGGGACGAGTGTATCTCTTTCATGGTCGACCTGATTCTTCATGGGAGGAGATGACTGTAGAAGATGCTGATGCTTCGTTTGTTGGAGAAGGATACAACAACTGGTTTGGAAGATGGACAGCAGGGCTTGGTGATATCGATGGAAATGGATATGCAGATTTCGCAATTTCAGCTATCCGCAATAACAATGCTGCCTCGCAGGCTGGAAAGGTCTATATCTTCCTCGGTGGATCGAACACCATCTGGGGTTTGGATACACCAGCAACTCAATCCAACATTTCAATAACAGGTGAAGCCGTTTGGGATAATATCGGACATGGAGTCTATGGTATAGGCGATACTAATGGAGATAACTACGATGATTTCATAGTGTCTTCATTTTCAGATGAAGGAGGTCTTGATTCTGGACAACTATACCTCTTCTATGGACGTCCTCAGGGGCAATGGCTTGATACATACTCTGCTGCAGAAGCGAATGCATCATGGATTGGCAATCCTGGAGATTATGTATCTATGGATGCTTCTGGTATCGGGGATGTCAACAACGATGGTTATACTGATTTTGCCATTGGTGCATGGACGAATCAAACTTCGGTTTCTCATCGCTCAGTATATCTGATTCTGGGAGGAGCTGGCACGAACTGGACAATGGATCAGCCAATATCATTGTCAAACGCCTCACTCATTGGTCGTAACAACACTGGACTTGGATTGGATTTCTGGTCCTTGAATTGGGTTTCTGGTGCCGGTGATGTGAATGGTGATTCGTTTGATGACATCCTAGTTGGAGCGTATGATGAAGATGATGGTGGTTCAAATTCAGGAACGACATACCTCTTCTTAGGACGGTCCACGGAAAGTTGGACCCACAACATTACATTCTCCAATGCAAATGCATCATTTGTTGGTGAGTCAGCGAATGATTGGTCTGGTTCTTCAGTGGGTGGTGCGGGTGACGTCAATGGTGACTCGTTTGATGATTTTGTAATCGGAGCCCCTTCTCCATTTGACATCACTGTTGCACAAGGCAGAGGTCGCGCTTACTTAATCCTAG
Source organism: Candidatus Thorarchaeota archaeon (assembly GCA_048882045.1). Classification (GTDB taxonomy): domain Archaea; phylum Asgardarchaeota; class Thorarchaeia; order Thorarchaeales; family Thorarchaeaceae; genus SMTZ1-45. The sequence goes on from JBHLRZ010000005.1 coordinate 69,570, forward strand.
GAGGTCCTTCTCAAAGTTTGGAGATGGATACGCCACTTGCGAATGCTGATTTTATCTATGAACCTGAGCAAGTCAATGCTGCTTATGGTATGCATGTTCAAGGAATTGGTGATGTCAACGACGATGGACTAGATGATTTCGCGATCGGAGCTCCATACTTTGACACAGATCAGACAAATGTTGGAAAGACTTACATCATCCTTCACTATGACCAGCCATCCACATGGCCAACTACATCGACAACGGCACCACCTCCGTTTGATATAACACTCGTATTGATGGTTGCTGTTCCAGTGGTGCTCGTTGTGTTAATTGGTATTGCCTATTTTGGGAAACGAAGATGATGGACTGGAAACATCAATTCATGTAAGGAGGAGTCAATGGTAAAATCATTGACTCTTCCTCACGTATTCAAACGAGTAATATCTCGTCCAACTCGATTTCAACGTCCGACTTTGTAGCTAGTTGGTATGCGGGCTGCATCACCTCGGAAGAACTCTTCTTGGTGAACCTGAATGGAGCTTCCGTCTGTCTAATGAATCCCCTTTCAACGAACTCCCTCATGTCTAATGGCAACCAGATCTCACTGAAGTGAGTCTTAAGATCGTAATGAGTAATCTCATCCTTCTTTTCGAGGAGTCGAAGGATAGGTTGCACAAAAGTGGCAAGGTGTTCGTCTAAGTAGTTCTCCATCTTCTCTAATGTATCTCTCATGACATCCCATGACTTGACAGGAGTGTGGATCATATCTATGAGGATGGTTTTGAAGAACTCTGGATTGAATTCCAGCGCCTGCTCTGTAGATTCCCTGAGTGGTACGGTCTTATTGAGTAATACCTCGATGTTCGCCATTCTTCGAATCCCTGACATTATGAAGTTCAATGCAAAGTGAGGATCATCCTTGACATAGAGTGCTTTGTACGACTTGTTGATGAGATCCTTACAAAAGATGTAGTTGAGTAACAAAAGGTCCTCGACATCACGAGATCCCATATCATTCACGTCTTCATAGAAATCCATGATTGAATCATCTTTGGAAACGAGTAGTTTACTCTTAGAGAAGTATGAGTGGAAGATACTTCCATCTTTCACTCTGTTTGTTCCACTTCTGAAGTAATCTCGTGTCACAACTTCCCCCTCCATGAAAACATCTTTCTCAACAAATACACGTTGTCTTCTATATGGTTCGTCTCGAACGACAATCATGAAATCAATGTCCGATTTCTCCCAAACAGTATCGTATGACAGACTCCCTGCTACCATGAGGTTCAGAACATACTCATCTGCTTCAGTTTTCTTCACAAGTTCATCCAGTGCACTCTGGTAATCCGCCAGAACACGCTCCCTATCGACATCCGCTGGACCAATCCTCGTTGGTTGTACCTTTGCAGAATCGAACGAGTCCCAACTGAAGTGATAGAGCGGTTCATTGTACTCAACAACTCCCTTCTTAGTCAACTTAACAGGAGTAATTGTGCGTCTGAGGATTCGCCGTCGGTGGAGATGTTCAATCCAAAGGAGTGCCATCCCTCGAGGTCGAAATCGAGTCATGATATCCGTCTGTGATGCTGTTCCACCTTCCTCTGAGATGAAATCCAGAATCGGTTTGTGTACTTGTACGTCAATCGAGTCGAGGTACTCATATCCCAATCTTAAAGCATTCTCAAGAGACTCCTTCGTTACTTTTGTGTCGATTAGTTCATCAAAGAGCTTCGGGAATAACTCTGGTAGATACTGCCTCCCTTTCAGGATGACTTCTCGTGGTGGCCAGACATCGTTGAGATAGCATAATAGGTATCCGAGTTCGCTGAGACCATGCAGGAGAAAGTGGAAACTATGAGCTAGATCTTTCTTGATATAGAGATACTTCTCTGCCTTCTCAAAGTCGTATCTTACTGCACCAAAATAGACCATCTGGAGATATCTCCTATCTCCCTCTCCAACATTCTTGTTCATTCTCTTGTAATAATCGGTGAAAGAACAGTCTCGAGAGAAGACCAGTTTGCTGTATGAGAGGGACTGCATCATCCCTCTTCCTATTGAGTGCTGTATTCTCCTCAAGAACTCATTCTTGTTATAGATTTCTAGATCTATTGGTATACCTACCTCCACGAGTCTTGATGTTCGATGTTGTCCCTCATCTACAATGACATAGGCGTTTATGTTCGACCGTTCAGTGACCTCATCATACGCCATGCTTCCATAGATGATGATAGCAAGAACTCTCTTGTCCTCCTTTGCTCGTTCGATGAAGCGAGTGAGTGCATCATCGAACTGCTTTCTAACTTGTGGATCTTCCATCTGGATCAACCCCTCCTGAATCAGGAAGTTACCACAACGTTCTGGAGAAACTGACCAGTGTAAGACTTCCTACACTTGATGATGTCTTCAACAGTCCCCTCAGCAATGACCTCGCCGCCCTCAGCGCCGCCTTCAGGTCCTAGATCGATTACCCAATCAGCTGACTTGATGATGTCAAGGTGGTGTTCGATGACGATGACAGTGTTCCCTGCATCCACCAGTCTATTGACGGTCTTCAGGAGCATCTGGATATCCTCCATATGGAGCCCAACGGATGGTTCGTCCATGATGTAGAGGTTGTCCTTCAGTTTCTTCAGCTTACCAAGCTCCTTAGCTAGTTTTATTCGTTGAGATTCTCCGCCGCTCAATGTGGGTGCTGGCTGTCCAAGCTTCAGATAACCAAGGCCAAGTTCCATCATGGTCTTTGTTTTGTGATAGATGAGTCGCGTGTCCTTGAAGAACTTGTTAGCTTCCTCAACTGTCATGTTCAGGACCTCCCCGATGTTCTTGCCCTTGTATTTGATCTCCAGTACTTCTTCAGAGAACCGGGCTCCTTTACAGACAGGGCAGACGGTCTGAATGTCTGGCATGTACTGAAGTTCTATTCGAACAAGGCCTTCTCCGTTGCACTCTGTACAACGTCCCTCAGTTGAGTTGTAACTGAACCTCCCAATCTTGTAGCCTCGTTCCTTCGCCATCTCGGTATCTGCGAACACTCTGCGTATCTTATCGAAGAACCCAACATAGGTCGCGGGTATACTCCTGGAGTTTCTTCCGATAGGCGATTGGTCGACAATTCGTACATCCACTACATTCTCAATCCCTTCTATCCTGTCCAGCTTTCCTGGGATGACCCGAAGGTCTCGCATGTCGTGAATGAGCTTGTTGCCGAGTACATCCTCGATTAGTGTACTTTTCCCGGATCCAGAAACACCAGTGATACAGATGAAGACACCAAGTGGAAACTCCACGTCAATTCCCTTCAGATTGTTCTCACGGGCATTGATTACTTTCAAGGACTTGCCGTTGGGTTTCCTCGCCTTACCAAAGTAGGGAATCTGTTTCTTACCCGATAGGTAGTGACCAGTCAGGAACTTCGGATTATCCACTATTTCATCGTATTGTCCCTGTGCGATGATTCTACCACCATGGACACCAGGTCCTGGACCTATCTCAATGATGTTGTCAGCCTGCTTGATGGTGTCCAAGTCATGTTCAATGACGATGACTGTATTCCCAGTATCTCTGAGGCGTTTGAGGATGTCCACGATTCTGTTGCTATCGCGCATATGGAGCCCAATTGAAGGTTCATCCAGCACATACAACATCCCCATGAGTTCCGACCCTAACTGAGTGGATAGCTTGATCCTTTGACCTTCTCCTGCACTCAAGGTCCTCGCGCGTCTGTTGAGCCTGAGGTAGTACAGACCAATATCCTCCAAGAGCTGAATCCGTTTCCTGAGTTCGAAGATGACCTGATTACCAGCCTTCTCCCGGTCTTTAGGAATCCTAATGGAGTCCACATACTCGAGTAGATGGTTGATGAAGTATTCACCTAGCTCATCGATGTTCTTTCCTTCTACAGTTACGAGTAATCGTTGTGGTATGAGTTTCTTGCCCTGACAGTCCGGACAGGTATGCTCAGTCATCAGCTTTCGATACCACTCATATCGCTCTCCCTTCTTTCTGTCATTCCTATAGTGCCTGTCAATATAGTTGCAGATTCCCAGAAAGCGAACCTTCTGCCCAACATTGCGATGACGATACTTGTTCGGCCAGTCAGGCGGTTCCTGAAGGATGAACTCCTCCCTGATGCCAAACAGAATCTGGTTTCGGATATCCTCTGACAGGTCTTGCCACGCTGTCTTCAAGTCAAATCCGAGATGTTGGCCTATGCTGTATGCCCAGTACTTAGCCCACCACTTCAGTGCTCCATCGTTCATGCCCTTTCTTGGGTCTACAACGACAAGTCTTGCATCTGCCTTCATCAACATCCCCATTCCAAGACATGTTGAACATGCATTCTCTGGAAGGTTAGGTGAGAACGCCCCCGGTAGAAGGGTGTGCATCACAATGTGGTGGTCTTTGCATCCGAAGGTTTCATAGAACTTGCTTGAGATATCCTCAGATATCTTGTCATCTGAGAACTCGAATCTGATGAATCCGCTACCGACTTGTTTGGCGTTTTCAATTGATATTGCAAATTGATGATAGAGGTCCTTCTTGATAATGATTCGATCCACTATTACTTCAATTCGATAGTCCTTCTCTTCATCAAGGTCTATCTTGTCGCTGATAGTGAATGGTTCTCCATCAATCTTGATTCTCTTGTATCCCTTCGATCGTATATCGTCGAACAGATAGGGATAGTCCTCATCATAGAACTTGTTCACTGGAGCAAGTATCTCGACACTGGTCCCTTCTGGAAGTGTCATGAGGTGATCAACAATTTGGTTTGCATTACGTGTGTGGATCTTCTTGTTGCAGTAGGGACAATAAGCCTGCCCTAGCACAGAGAAGAGGATTCTCATGTAGCTGGAGATGTCAGTCATACTCCCGACTGTTGATCTTGGGTTCTGTGTGCCAGTGCGCTGCTCAATTGCTACAACTGGCGAGAGTCCAAGTATTGAGTCAACATCAGCTCGTTCTAGCATTGGTAGCATCGTACGAGAAGTTGCTGACATAGATTCGAAGAACTTACGCTGGCCTTCTGCAAAAATAACATCAAAGGCTAGAGAAGTCTTCCCAGATCCTGACACTCCTGTTATCACAGTGAGCTGGTCCCTGGGAATATCCACGTCTATATTTCTAAGATTGTTTGTCCTAGCTCCCTTTACACTAATGTGTTCTCTCATGCAATCATGCCTCCCGACATCAGTGCAACCACTTGCCTCCGTTCGCCATGAAGGAGCAGAGTGGCCTGATGTCAGCTTGAGGTTTCTCACGATATGAGAAAGTAGTTAGGATTCGTGTTTGGATTGTATATACATTCTATGGTCTCAGTAGGAAGTTGTTAATCAATAAGGTCATTCGTTCTTCTTTCTGATTATTAAAAATGCAATCGTAGTCGCAAGTACTGCTACTCCAGTCACACTAACAAATACAATTGACATATCGACTCCTTGAGGAAGATACTCATCCAGACCTATCGCAGGAATGATGACATATTCAACCAGAGAATCAGCTGGATAGAATGAACCGTCTGGTACATTTCCAGTTACAACTATTACCATATCCTCAGCTGGATACACATAGAGAGCTTGCTCATAGTGTCCATGGGCGGAATATATTCCCAGCTCCGGCCAGACCCACCATTGGTATCCGAACATCTCATAACTGGGACTCCATGTCCATCCTGTTTCAATTCTTGGGACTGTTGCCTCAACAACCCACTCTTCGGGCACCAGTTGTTCACCATCCCAAGTTCCATTGTTCAGCATGAGATATCCAAATTTAGCAAAGTCACGGGGTGTCATATATAGACCACCATCTGTATGATACCACCCTCCGGCTTCTCCACCACGAATCTGAGCCCAGTATACATTATCAATACCGAGAGATTGACCCAGATATTGGTCTGCAAACTCCAGAATAGATAAACCAGATTGCAACTCTATTATTCCTCCAAGGATTATCAGGGTTCCCGAATTGACCCACCAAGACTCACCTGGATCATTCCACATAGGTCGGTCCAAACAATACTGAACAGCATCTTCGCTCACCCACATTTGACCTAGGTCATTCATCGGGTCGTCATAGGAGTAGTCGATTTCATGGAATTCCATACCATCTGTCCATGTGAGTAGGTGTTCAATTGTGATGTTCATCTTTCTGGAGTCCACGTTTTGGACTGTCCAACTGGAAAAGAAATCCATCATCTTGGAGTCAACGCTCTCAATAAATCCCTGTTCAATAGCTATTCCAACTAGTGTGGATGTAACGCATTTTGTACATGATTGAATCATATGGAGATCATTAGCTTCCCACCCTTCTCCATAGTACTCATAGACAAGGTAACCATCCCTTATCACCAACACTGAATCAATTGGATAATTCATTTGGTCAATAGTTTGTTCAACTCTATCCAATTTCGATGAATTCATTCCGTGATTTTCCGGATAATCAACTTCCCAATCTTCTGTTGGCCAATACGGTCTATCGATTGAAGATGTGAGATACATCTCTGTACTCTCTTCACAGGCAATTGGTTGTATTGGCGCAAGAGAAAGAATCAACATCATGAAAACGATACATAGTGACAGTGCAATATGTTTCGTAACAGCGCGGCGTGTCATTATCATCAAGACTATCAATTGTCTTGAGAATCATAAAAAACGTCATTTCTAAGCAGAAACCTCCTGATCGCTTTGTCCAATTTCGATGAACTGATTGAACAATTTCAGTAGGAATTGATTGACCCACACACTCATATATGATAACTATAGTTAATTATTTGGTGGTTGCAATTTCAAAAGAGAAGTTCGTCCGAGACAAGCCTACCGTAAACATCGGTCTATATGCAGGTCTTTTCGGTTTTGTATTTGCCCTGGCATCAGTACTGACTTACTTCTATCCCGATGCCATACTCCCTGCCTTCTATCTTTTGAATCCAGGAACAAGTTCACTAAGAGATTCCTCGGTACATACAAGTAGGATTCTGCTGAATGGTGTGGTCTATGGCTCGCTAACAGCTGTTGCTGGAGGTCTGGTGATGAAAGGTAAGAAGATCCTTCAGAATTAGGTTTCGATTCTATGGGTAATAGTAAGGTATTCCTGATAGTATTTGTGGAAGTATAATAAACATAAGAATGGAAACTGCTACGAACACAACCACTAGCACCACTACTATTACTAGATTCTGACCTTCAAGTTTCATTCCTTCTCTAGGAGGTTCATCAAATGCGCCGCTCAATTATACCACCCTTTGCGTCCAATTGTCCTTATTGAAGTCTGGCCTATTACATCTTTCGAGTCTTGTATTAACACTAGAGATAAGGAGGTCATTAGAGGAAGATACTATCTCCATAGAATCCAGTGCCGAAGAACACAGGCCCTCCCCACAATCCTATTCCGTCTCCGTCATCATCATACATGGGAGTTTCAGGCCAGCTGTCGTTGAGCACTGCGTACAAGTGAGCCTCGCGCATGGATATCTTCCCGTCGTTATTGAAATCCGCCCATGCATCCCCGATACCTCCAGGTAATTTGGTTCCAATCAAAGCAGACATGAAGTGATAGACATACTCATCCCATTGACCTTCTGTATCACATGCATAGGAGCTCTCGCCATCGTCACATGCTGTCATGATGACACGGTTTGAGGCACTGATAGCTTGGATAAACTGTCCTGACCAGCACTGTTCCATTACAATTATCATATGATCACAAGTTATTGAATCCAACCAGCCTGCAACCTCTGTGGTATTCAGATACTGGTCACCACCATTGGGCCAGTAGGTCGTAAGTCCACTGGATCCTCCATGATTCGTTGTAAAGAAGAAGAACTTGTCATCTGCGGTCAACGTCTGATTGAGATTCTGAAAGACAGTTTCCATGGATGTCTGTGTAGCAGGATAGTCCACTGGTGTGTTTGTATCCTCTCCTACTCCATCCTTGTAGACGACATAGATATTGTCTGGAGGGTATCCGTTCAACAGCAGAATGAGGTACATGTAACTCAAATCATTCCAATATCGGAAGTATGCCTTATCAACTCTCCATCCTCCACTGTACAGAAGTGCGTACTTTTGTCCAATTGGCAATGTTTGTGTGAGATTAAGACCTTCCAAGACTGAGGAGTCGAGGAGTTTGTCCTCAAAGATTCCAGAAATCACAGTGGTTTCGAGAATCCTTTGTGACAGATATTTGACTTTGATATTTTCTTCTGAAAACGGATCGCATTCTGGATCCACTTCACATTCTACCTCGCGACATCGACCTAAAGGTTCCAAATCTGGGACGAGATCTCCCAAAAATTCCAGCATGTTTCCAGATATCATTGAGTTATTAAGAAGCACAAAAGGATGATCAACAAGGACTAATCCCGATGGGCCTCTCACAATATACCCCTTAACTGTTACCTTTTTTCCAATATAGTCCGCAATGTTATTTGTCAGGTCTTCAACACTCATGGGAACCTCAGCAAGCGGAACCATCGGCTGATACAATGTGAAGTAGTAGATTGTGCCTGCATTTGTCCCAAGGAGTACTAAGGCCAAAGCAATGAAGACTCTTCTATCTGCCATCTTCTCAACCACTCAATCATTAACAATGAAGAGCTGACTGTTAAGCACCCTATAAGTCAAGTGAGAAATTCCTTCATTCTATAAGAGGAACCAACATAAGTAGGAATGAGTTCAGAAGGGTACAATGTTTGAAATCGAAACTGCTACATTCGATGACTTCGAGGAAATAAAGACTCTTCTCGACTCACTTGAAGTCCCTGCTGGAGAGATTGATCCGGATTTCACAAAATTCTTCGTTGTGCGGGATTCCTCCAAAAAGATTATCGCATGCATTGGTCTTGAACTATTCACAGGTACTGCACTGGCCACATCTTTTGCAGTTGATCCTGATCACCGGGGCGATGGACTAGGTGCAAATCTTGTTGATTGGCTATTGGATGAGGCATTCAAATCGGGTTCTGAGGCTGTCTATCTTTGCACTGCCCAAGCTCCTGAGTTGTTTTTGAACATTGGATTTGTCGGAATAGATCTAGATGAGGTACCTGAGGAGATACGGAAATCCCAGGTGTTCAAGCATGACTGTCCATTTGTAGCTGCGTACATGAAGAAGAAGACCTACTAGGAACACGCATTATGGCAAAGTCAATGATTGTTGACCTGTTAGTCAATGAACGTAGGATTATATCCCCCCGTTCCATGCTTTATGTGACGAACAATGACCTCTGACGAAGTGTTTGAAGCAATCTCGCATCCAATCAGAATTTCAATACTGAAGGAACTTGCAAAAGATCCGATTAGGTTTGCTGACCTGAAGCGAGCACTGAAGATCAAGAGTAGCGGTCAACTGGACTTTCATCTCAAGAAGATGGATGCAGTAATTACTACCGATAATGATGGACTGTACACACTAAATGAAAGAGGATTTGCAGCTCTTCGTGCTGTGAACATAGTTTCTAACTATGGATGGCAAAGGAGGTCGTGGATGATGAATATGTTAATGATGGCATTTCTCAACATCTACTTCTTTTTCTGGGCATTTGACCTCTATATCTTTGTAGCATTTCCGACAATTGGTTGGGCAACCTTCTACTCGTACTGGACTTTTGTGAAAAGAAGAGTGCGCCTGAGAAATGATGGTGTTGGTGCTGGTGACGTGGAGGTGTCAGACTTTTGATTATTAGCGTAGTTGTGAAGGATTATATTCCTTCCAAACTTGTTTTACCTGAGAGTGAGAGTGATTCGGATGTCGGCTGTTAGTATTGAAAATCTAGTGAAATCGTTTGGAAGTCTTGTTGCTGTCAATGACCTGACCTTGGATGTAAGAGAAGGAGAGATCTATGCTCTCCTAGGTCCCAATGGTGCAGGGAAGACAACAACGCTCAAGATGCTAATGGGACTTCTCGACCCAGACAGTGGACGAGCAAGAGTCTTCGGTGTAGATTCTCAGGAGAATCCAATCGAAGTAAAGAACCTAGTTGGTTACGTTCCCGAAGAACAACAGTTGTATGATTCATTAACTCCGAGGGAACTCTTTGATTTCATTGCTTCAATCCGTAAACTCCCCGAAGAAACGATGACCAAAAGAATGCGCGAATTTGTGAAGGCATTGGACTTCGAGCAATACTACGACAACATGATAGTCACTCTCAGCCAGGGAAATCGTCAGAAGACAATGCTGATTGCAGCCTTACTCCACAGACCCAGACTGTTGATTCTTGACGAACCATTCTCAAGCCTTGACGTACGATCTGCAAAGATCATGAAGGACATCGTCAGAATTCATACAGAAAACGGAGGTTCTGTTCTCCTCAGTACTCACGTAATGGAAGTGGCAGAAGGACTCTGTGACCGTGTAGGAATTATTGACGAGGGAGTGTTGGTTGCAGAAGGAACATTGGAGGAGCTCCGGAGACAATCACATGAAGAAGGAGCAACACTCGAGTCACTATTCCTTAAACTCACAGAACAAGAGGAAGAGGTCGCTGAAGGAGTATCAGTGCTAAGGGGGGCCCTAGCAGATTGAAGCTCTCTGAGAGCTGGAAACTTGCAGGGATAATCTCTCAAGAGGTGCGATTCCAGGCTTTCTTGGAAGCTAATCCAGCTAATCTTGCCCGTGTGAAAGAGGATCCGTCTAGGATCTCTCGGGCAATAAAATCGCAGAGTAGGTTCAGCAATTTTTTCTCAGGAGTAATCATGCTAATGGTTGCTGTCCTCGCGCTAGCTGGGGCTGGCTTTGATACTGATTTGGGAACGGCTGAGTCAAGATTGGCAGTAGGTTTTGCTGTTTACCTAGCTCTTAGCTTTGTAGTCATCTTCTTCCTGAATCTGACAACTACAACTGGAATCTTCTCATCTGGTGCTATGAGATTGCCATCTACGCTCCCTCTGACTAGGGCTGAGTTGGAGGATCTGAATTTCATGGCATTCGTTCGAGTGTTCATCGGACCAGTCTTGGGTTCTACGATTGTTTTTCCTGCAGGATGTTTGCTTGTTTTTGGTCCATTGGTAGCCCTTGTTGCAGTACTTGCGTGCGTATGCACATCGTTCATTGCGATTGGTGCACTCGTTAGAGTTTCAAAGTGGTTCCACAAAAAGACACACCAGACAGATGAATCGAAGCTGTCATCTGTTGTGCGAGTGATGGCTTCTGTTGGCGTTGTCATTGGGATGGTCAGTGTATACAGTCTGGGAAGTTACATGCCAGACATGATCAGATTCATCACAGGGCTGTATGATCCTTCCAATCCAGCAATCTTCACGATTCTCGCCTTTATCTTTCCCTTTGCATACGGTTTTCTGGCCTCAGCGTCAATCTATGCTTCTTCTATGATTTCCACTTATGGGGTCACCATCATTTTGGTATCAGTTGCTGGCTCTATCTTATATTCAGTAGTTGCAGCGATGGCTTTCCGAAGTACTGGCAGATCGCTGAGAGCAGTTACATTGGGCGGTATCTCAAGTAGTTCCCCAGGCTTGCTACGTGAGGTTAAGGTAGAAACCGCAAGTCCGCTCATGGGAATGGTTCGAAAAGATATCAGACTAGCAACTCGTAACATTGGTTCAGCTTTCCTTTTTGCAATACCTGTCTTTCTAATCGTTGCTATCCTTCCAATGATCCAGAACTGGAAGGATGCGGCTGGTCTGCTTAGGAGCATGTCTTCTCTTGTAGCAGTTGAATACGCGAACCTGTTTGGTGGTATCTCTTTGGTGTCGATACTGATGTTCGATAGCCAGGGTGCCTCTATACACGAGGGTCTTCCTGTCAGCTCTAGGCTGGTCCTAAAGTCGAAGACCTTCATCATGATTGTTCCCTATGTTCTCAGTATGCTCGCCCTCACCTTAGTGATAATGTTGAACTCTCCAATAACTCCACTACTTGGATTAATCCCAGTTGTTCAAATGCCAATGGGATATGCCGTGGGGATGGTCGTGGGTGGAGCAATCTTCAAAGTCCGCGGTGGTGGACGTGCTGTAGCTGTGAATGTCACATCAGACCAAGTTATGGGGCTCCTCTCAGCTTTCATCGGTTCTATAATTGGGATAGTACCTCTGCTAGGTTATGGTCTAGCTATGATGCTTACCGGGTCACAGGTCATCAGTCTCTCAACACAAGGTTTGATTGTCGTCTGTATGATAGCCGTTGCGAGAGTGTTTATTCCTCGACTGCTAAAGGACTAAATCGCCTCTTTGAAACAACCCACGTAACCTTACATAGCTACACTTGGTCTTAAAATAGACAAAAACGAAGTTACTTGGATGTGTAAGGTGTGTCCCATGACGACCTCTCAGAAAGAAGAAGGAATGTAATTCGGAGAATCCGCAGATTCTTTGTTGATCCTTCTGATTCTGTGACCTCTGAAGTTGTCAGGGTGAAAGCTAGACTTCTTTCCTTTGCTCTGCTTCTGATAGTCATTGTGTTTCCTGTTATCCAGCTGCTCTTGGGAATACTTATCGAGAACCTCGTAATCTTTACACTCACTTGTTTGGCCTTCTTTCTAATCTATCTTCTAAGTCGAACAAGATTCGTTGTCTTTGCAGGTTGGATTATGATACTGACTCTTGCTGCGATGCCATATTTCTTCCTACTAGTGGAATTCAATCAGGCTTCAATAAGGGTAGCTTTGAATATCATCATTTGGCCAGTAATCGCAGTTCTATTCGGAAGTCATTGGTTGATGCCAAGGTCTATGGGTCTTCTAATTACAGGGGAAGCAATTGGTCTGATACTATATTGTGATATCAATCCTGCAATTGACATTGCTTTTGCCATAGAGCCAATTATTGATCAAACAGCCATCTCTTTGGTTGTTCTCTTCTTTACATGGGTGTTGAATTACTACATATCTGAGTTAGAAGAACACAAACAATTCCTTGAACAACGCCAACGAGAACTTGAGGTCTACACTTCTGTGCTGACCCATGACCTAGGAAACGACATGCAGATTGTCAAAGGTCACATAGAGCTTCTCAATGAAAGGATGCAAGTACCCTCTAATATGGAATCTTATCTGTCGACAACACTCGCAGTAAGTGATAGAATGTCGAGCGTCATCAAACTATTTTCTGTTGTAGGAAGAACCAGTGAGTATGATTTCATTGATACGCTTCAAACGATGGCCAAGAATGCAAAGAAGGCACGTGGAGGAGCGAATGTAAAATTAATGTTTGACCCAATAGTAAGGTCTTCTGCTATAAGACCAGGAATCTTACTTCCACTTGTTCTTGAAAATTTAATTCGGAACACTGCAGACTACGCTGGAGATAATGCGATAGTCACTATTCGCCTGGGATTGGTTGAGAAAAACCTGCTAATCATGTACAGAGATGATGGTCCTGGAATTGATGACAACATAAAGCCTAAGATCTTTCACAAAGGTGTGACTACCAAAGGCGAAGGCAAGGGTCTCGGACTCTATCTCTCCAAAAGAATCATTGAATCCTATGGAGGTACAATCGAATTAATGGACACAAGCAGAGGAGCGGCATTTTTGATTTCTGTTCCAGTTCTTTGATTCGTCTAAGACACTGCTCCAGAAGAGTGAACCTTTGAGTCCTTGATCTGCAACGTTCTTGATCTCCTTGAGACTCTTCCACTCCAATGTTAACTTATCACCAAATCTAACATCTGTTTTGTCGTTTTAGTAGTCTGCCAATTGGAATATCGCTTTGAGTGATGACCGTCATCGACACTACTTTAAGCAGGTCATGTTCCGCGAATCTAACCAAATGAGGGTGCAACATGATAGATGATGGTCCAAGCGCATCCGAAGAAATCGGACGTTTAATCGACAAAGGTTCGAAACCTGGTCGACTTGGACTAAGTCCTAATCTATGGAGGTTGGCAGCAGTCATTGCGATTGCTCAGTTTGCCACAGCACTTTGGAAGTGGGAGTTTGGTATCTTTCTCGAAGGATTTCTAGAGCCATGGCAGATTGGTCTTGTCTTCTCCATAGCTACCTTCACGGGTCTGATTGGGAGTGTGGGATCTGGTTACATTGCAGATTTCATTGGGCGTAAGTGGACCATTTCAATAGGTTTCCTCCCAATAGTGATTGGACTCCTTGCCATGTCCATCTTCCCAATATGGCCGTATGTAGCCATTCAATATGGTCTTGTATGGTTTGGGATGAGTACTGCAAGACTCATGGCTAGAGCCATTCCAGCTGATGAGATTGCTGCTGATGATGGAGCAAATCCTGCCCGCAGACTCATGATGGTTATGATGCCCCTTTGGTTCGTTGATGCACTTGGTCCAACAGTTGGAGCATTCCTACTCAGCTCAGGATATCAGTCAGGAAATCTACACTTCATTGGTTCTTTCTGTGCTTTCATCACTTTCCTCTCTTCAGTCATACTCCTGAAAGAATCACTAGGAACTGAAGTTATCAATAAAGCTCGTTCTGGTCCCAAGATATCTCTAAGAAAATTCGGTCGAAGCTTCTGGCTTCTCGCTTTTGGTATGATCGGATTTGTTTTCTCATGGGCAGGTTCGATTCCATTCATAGGAAATCTCAGCGTCGGACCATGGGGAGTTGATACCGTTACCTACGGGTTGACATGGAGCCTCTTCTCTCTCACTAGTGCTCTCTTTATGTATCCCGGAAGTACCCTTGCTGACAGAAACTTGAAAGTGACTCTTCTCGCTGGTGTACTTGGAAATGCTATCATTCTTCTCTGGTTTAGTGTTGGAAGTGGGGCGTTTTGGTTGTATGTCATCAATTTCGCGTGGGCAATACCATTTGTTCTCTGGACAGGATCAGTCAAGAGCATTATTGTGCTGGTCGTATCTGAAGAAGTGAAGGGACGCGCTCTTGGAACTTATGACCTTCTGATGGGTGTTGTTTCAATGATAGGCCAATTTGTTGGAGCAACAATCTGGGAGATTTCTGGAAGCCTTAGAGTCGTCTATGGAGTAGCTGGACTGGTCGCACTTATTACATCGGTCCTTGTGTTCATTCTCCTTCGGTTCATACACATTCCTGAAAATAGAAAAAATTAATCCCCTCGATTGATATTTAAGTGAGTAGAAGTCTACTGCGTAGAAATCTACTTAGTGTTGTTGGATATGAAAAAACAGGTTAAGTTGTTCTTACCGACCCCAGAAAGGATAACTCCGATACAAGTAATCATTTTGATCCAACTGCTTGATACATCAAAATATGGTTACGAAATTCTACGGAATCTGCGCGAAGCGTTTCAGGGAGCGTGGGAACCCAAGACTGGAACTATCTATCCAACACTCCAAGCTCTAGAGAAGAAAGGTTTTGTTTCAAGGAAAAGCAAAGAAGGGCAGATTCACTACAATCTCACAAAACAAGGTAGGGAGAAGCTAAGGGAGATGAGTGACTATGTTGCAGACTATCTCTCGTTTAATTCCAAGTTCATTGAATCAACTGTAGATAACATGCCCCCGAAATTCACACAGGAGGTTTTCACCAAGATTCACCTAGCAGGGATTGATGAGATTCTTCCTGAAGCAACCATTCTAGAGGCAATCAGCGAGCTATCTGATAATGAACTAAAGAGGACATTCCTTGAAACTCGAAAGACAATCCTTCAAAGAAAATTGAAACTCGTCAAGAAGCATTTGAATGATTTAGAAATTTGAGGTGTACTGATGACGGAATATGATATTGTGGTCGTTGGTGCTGGTCCAGGCGGATCAACTGCTGCAAGAGAAGCGGCAGAAAAGGGGTTCAAGACTATCTTCTTTGAGCGTGGAAGGACTCCAGGTGAGAAGAACTCGTCTGGTTGCGGTCTTGGTCCACGATTGTGGCGAGAATTCGATTTCATGAAGGAGATCAACTCTGAGGATTGTCCATCAATACGAGAGGGACGTGCTGCCCGAAATTACATGGTGGATAGTGAGGGGAAAGTAACTGGTTACATCATGACAACACCTACGTCTTCAGTCGAATATGAACCAGCAAAAAGCTGGATCACTCTGAACTGCTATAGAAGTGATTTTGATCCTTGGCTAGCCAAACTTGCCATCGATGCAGGAGCTGAGTTAAAGACCTCTACTTTAGTCACTGGCCTCTTGAAAGAGGATGGCAAGGTAGTCGGAGTTATTGATGAGAAAGGTGAGAAGTACAAGGGTTTCGTCATCGGTGCAGATGGGGCAGTTTCCATGGTAGCTCGACAATCCGGATTGCGCCAGAAATGGGGGCAGAAACAGGTGACCTTGACCCTCCAGTATGACTTTGAATGTTCAGCATCAAAGATAGATGATGTGATGGGTGATGAAGCATTGGCAGTCTGGTGGTCTGCAACCTTTCCTGCGGCATATCAGGTGTTCTTCAATTCTAGTTTCCATATTGGCTTTGGAAACTGGATGACTTGGTGGGACAAGAATCCAGTCCACTATCTGAACAAGGTTGTCAAACTGGATTATTTCCAGCGATTGATCAGAGTTCTCGACGCCAAACCCCGAGAGTTTCAAGCTCATCTTCTACCATGGATGGGAATGCCAGAGAACACTCACACTGACAATGTTATTTTGATTGGAGATGCAGGTGGATTCCCATGTCCACTTGAGGCTGAGGGCATCTATCCTGCAATGGTGACTGGAAAAGCTGCGATTGACACAGCCGCTGAGGCGATAGCCGCAGGCGATACTTCGAAGGAATTCCTCTCACTTTACGATGATAAATGGATGGCCACGTCCGTTGGAGAGGACTTCAAGTCCGGACCTGAACTTCAGAGCATCTGGATGGCACTTCCGTTCAGTCCTAGAAAATCCATGTCTTGGTTTGTCCCGTTGTTCATGGAGATTCTAGGCGGAATCATTGATTGGTCTGAGGCTCACCCTGTGAGAATTCGACAGGTTGCACGAACTATCAGAAAGTATCTACCTCAACTGGTGCCATTCATGATGAGAGAGGTGATTCCTCTTCTGACTTCGGTACTGGGTGAGAGTAGGATGGATATGTTGACAGATCCTGAGAAACTACTTACTGAGATGCCAGAGATTGAGGAAGCTCTAGCACTGGCTTTCATGCCTGATGAGGAGGAGGAGTGAAGCAGATGAAGATAGACCACAAGGCACTTTCTAAACGAATACTGGGAACAGGCGACTTCATCAGCATTGACAATGACAAGTGCACTCTCTGTGATCGTTGCCTCATCATCTGTGTGATGAATCTCTGGAAGAAACGTGATGATACAGTGTACATCGTTAACGACTATACCTCACAATGTCTTGAGTGCGGAGCATGTGCCCAAGTGTGTGAGAGTGAAGCAATATCATTTAGATTCCCTGCTGGAGGAACTGGGATAGTCATCGAGCAGGGCTAGCAGTGACATAACAAGGAAGCGAATGACAAACATGATAGCAGCGGTGACCAAGATCGTTGGAGACGATAGAGTCTCCAATGACAAGAAGATACTGGAGAATTACTCTGGAGACCTCTCTCCCTCATTAGTAGTCTGGCCAATGTCAACTGATGAAGTAGTCAAGATAGTGATATGGGCTAATTCAAACTCAGTGCCACTTGTTCCTTTAAGCTCAGGTGGACCTCGACGTCGAGGTTCATCTTTACCAAAAACGGAGAATTCTGTGATTGTTGACCTAAGTAAGATGAACAAAATACTCCGAATCGATACTAAGAACAAGGTTGTGATGATCGAACCTGGAGTCACCTTTGGACAGTTGATCCCAGAACTCAAGAAGAATGGGCTTAGACCATTGATGCCATTCCTACCCAAAGATACCAAGTCTGTTCTTGCTAGTTGTCTTGACAGAGAACCTACAACAATTCCCCGTTTTCATTGGGATCTCTCTGATCCACTCCTATGCACAGAAACTGTTTTTGGGTCTGGTGAGATCCTTCGGACTGGCTCAGCGGCAGGACCAGGCTCTTTGGAGGAACAATGGGCATCTGGACAGGCTCAGAAAAATCCACAGGGTCCCTCCCAGTTTGATCCATTCCGTATCATTCAAGGTTCTCAAGGGACAATTGGTATCACTACCTGGATTTCAATGAAGTGTGAACTGCTACCGGAATTCCGTAATTTCTATCTCGCAGGAGCAGAAAGCCTGACTGAGTTTGAGGACTTCAATTATGCCCTACTTAGACGAAGGCTTGTTGATGAGCATTTCATGATCAATTCAAATGCGTTATCAGCTGCCTTGCATATTCCTAAAAACGTGCCAGAGTGGATTCTTGTGATCGGTATATCTGGGCACGGAATTCTAGCTGAGGATGAACTCGAGTATCGTACCAATGATACTATGGACATTGCTGCAGAGTTTAACGTCGAGATCAACAGTACTGTTGGTGATCTCAGAGATGAGGATCTGAAGTTTTTACTTGATAGACCTAGTGGACCAAACTATTGGAAATATGCTCCTAGAGGCATCTGCAGGGAGGTCATCTTTACTACAACTCTAGATCAGGTTGAACCACTATTCTTGAGCTTCAATGATGTCGCTGATCAGGTGGGATTCCCACAGGAACAGATTGGTGCGTACGTCCAGCCTGTTGTGCAGGGGACATCCACCCACTGCGGATTTGATCTGTATGCGGATCCCTCAGATGCTGATGAGGCAGAATCTCTCAACGCTCTTCTGAGAGAAGGCAGAATAAAACTGCTTGGTGAAGGAGCCTTCTTCAATCGACCCTATGGCAGTATCACAGAAGCAGTATTTGAAAAGACATCAACAGAGATGGTTAGTGCAATTCAGAATGTCAAAAGAATCTTCGATCCCAACAATATTCTGAACCCTGGAACACTCTGCTTCAAGGAGGTGCCAAAATGACTTTGGACCAATTTGAAGAGATGATGGATAGCTGTGTTCGCTGTTCGAAATGCAAGTACATACCGCAGATAGCGATCAAGAGTCAGAGGTTCTCCCATATCTGCCCATCCATACAGTACTATAATTTTCACGCATACTCGGGTGGTGGGAGAATGATCATGGCAAGCGCGTATCACAAAGGCCGGATTGAATGGACCCCTGAAATGCTTGATATACTCTACCAGTGTACAAACTGTGGTGGTTGTGAGGTTTCCTGCAAATGGGTCTATGATTTCGAACCGAATGAGGTCATCCATGAGCTTCGTGTTCAGGCAGTTGAGTCTGGTGTTGGACCCATGCCTGCACATAAGAAGTACATCGACCTTGTCAAGCGAAGCAACAATCCATATGGTGAGCCTATAGAGAAAAGGTCAGATTGGCTTACTGACCATATTGAGATTGATCGAGATTCAAGCACCCTCTATTTTGTTGGATGTACTGCAGCTCTCCGGAGAGAGGAGATAGCACTCAGTACAGCGACAATTCTGAATGCAGCAAATGAACCGTTCAGAATACTTGGTACTGATGAGATTTGCTGTGGTAGCCCTGTGTATCGAGTTGGTGATAGGAAGACAGCGTTAGACATCATGGAACGCAATGTGTCACTCTTCAAGGAGCAGGGAGTGAAGAAGATAATCACAAGTTGTTCTGGATGCTTCAACATGTTAAAGACAGAGTATCCCCGTTATGTCGAACATAACTTCGAGGTGATTCATACCTCACAGCTTTTAGCTCAGCTCCTGAAAGATGGTCGATTAAAGCCGACCAATGAAACTCCACTCAAGGTCACATTTCATGATCCCTGTCATCTTGGAAGAATGTCAGAACCATACGAACCCTATGATGGTGAGAAAGTTGAGCTTCTCTCCCAGGTCTATATCTGGGATCCGCCTAAACCATTAAGACAGGGAACACTTGGTGTCTATGACGCACCACGCGAGGTGTTGAAACACATCCCCGGCGTAGAGCTTATTGAGATGGAACGAATCCGAGAATACTCCTACTGTTGTGGTGCAGGAGCAGGATGCAAGTCTGCTTACCCCGATTTCGCACTTTTTGCTTCAAATGAACGAGTCATAGAGGCAGAGAGCACTGGTGCAGATACACTAGTATCAGCCTGCCCATTTTGTAAGACCAGTCTACAGGAAGCACTGAATCAAAGAGAGAGTCCAATGGACTTCCTAGACCTGACACAACTTGTGTTAAGGAGTCTAGGAGGGGGTGAGTAAATGTTGGAAGACAATGTCTACAAGAAGCTAGGTGGGACTGTCGGTGAGCGATTCATCACTCGAGCTCCTGCCATATTGGACACCTATGCATTTCAGTGGGGTTATGAAATCGAAAGTGTGCAGAGGGGTGAAGAACCTTCGAGATTCGGAATCAGACCTGCGGCTGTGGTTCTTCCTAAAACAGCTGAAGAGGTCCAAGCTATCGTAAGGATTTGTAACGAGCATGAAATCACCTTCAAAGCCTTCAGCACTGGTATGGGCCCTTGGGCTGGTGTATCTCATCCAAGGTCAATCCAGATTGACCTCAGACGGATGAATCGCATCATTGAGGTTGACGACAAGAATATGTATGCAGTAATTGAACCCTATGTCACAAATGCAGAGTTACAGTCTGAACTTTTCAAGTACGGTCTGATGCACCACGCACAAGGTGCTGGACCTCAGACATCTCCACTAGCAAGTCACACAGCATTTGTTGGCCCCGGATTCACCTCACCGTACACAGGATTCTCAGGTAGAAACCTACTTGGTGTTGAGTGGGTCATGCCTAATGGAGAACTGCTACGTATTGGTTCCTATGAACAAACGGGCAAGTGGTTTAGTGGAGATGGACCGGGTTTCAGTATGCGCGGGATTATCCGAGGCTGGATGGGGTCATATGGTGGCTTAGGTGTTTTCACCAAGGCTGCAATAAAGCTCTACTCATGGCCTGCTCCAAAAGACTTCAAGTGGGAGATCAGTGGAACTGTACCTCATTATAACTGGAAGGTCCCTCCATACTGGAAGATGTTCGTTCTGAACTTTCCAGAGTGGGAGCAGTTCGAACCAGCATTCTATGAGGTGAATGACCACGATGCGGTGATGATGGCTACCTGTTCCTCCGCTGAAGGATTGGCTGGTCTCTTTACAGACACAAAAATGGAGGCCATCGAGGTCATCTTTGGCGGAGTTTTACTCCGTGCGCAGAGGCTCTTCATAACCCTGGTAACAGCTCACACTGAGAGAGAATTCAACTATCGATGTAGGCTCATAAAGGCAATCACGGAAAAGCATGGAGGAACCGATTTGATTGAGGATGGAATCATTGCTCCACGTGATTCTCATTATGCAGAGTCTGTCAGAAACATGCTCGGAGGGCATGCATTTAGATTTTCCAACTGTTTTCAAAGCACACATGGCGGCATGGACAGTATCTCTTTGGCAGTGAAGATTGCCAAAGTCAACCAACCAATCAAGTTCAGGTATATCGAGAAAGGTGTCATTGGGGATGACAGAGGAGAGGGTGTCTGGACAACTGCTTATGAAGGTGGACATACTGCTCACCTTGAAGTTCCCACGGTCTACAGTGCTGCTTCTGTTGAGTCGTGCAAGGGTTACACTGAATATCAAGATGAGTGCAATGAGGTGGATCTAAGGGAGGCGCTGGGTATGCCTTTCTTCATTGTCGGTGATAAAGTGCATGACTACTATGGTCCTCGCACAATGAACTATCCAAAATGGCTTCGAAAGATCAAAGCAACATTCGACCCAAAGGGAGTAGGTGATGCGAGTCATTACATCTCTGCGGGTTCTAAGGAGTAATAAGACATGGATGAACAAACAAATACTGTAGTAAAAGAAGGTTGGACTGGTCCAGGACGACGTGACAGAACAATTCTTCCAATGAAACCTGAAGACGATGCACTACACATTGATGTAGGTGCGAAGAACCAGTTCGAGTGGTGGTATTTTGACGCGAATTTAGAAGGAGGCTATACTTTGGTGGCGTTCTTCTACGCCGCATATCCAAACCCAGGCCTTGATACGGGAAAGATTGCTGTAGAACTCACACTCTTGAGACCAGATGGTACCAAGACCCAGAAGGTCATCAAATTCAAGAAAACACAATTTTATGCATCGACAGAGGAACCTCACGTCACGATTGGTAACAACACTATGAAATCAACGTTCAATGATGATGGTCTTCCAATTTATGAGATCTTTCTTGAAGATGAAGATCTGATGTTCGATTTGACCTACAAAGCTGAGGTCAAACCTTGGATGCCTGGTGATGGCTACTCACACTTTGCAAACCTTGGTTACTTTGCATGGTGTGTTCCACTCCCCAGAGCTTCGGTCACGGGATACATCCGAGATGGTGATAAGACGCTTGAAGTTTCGGGAGTAGGATATCACGATCATAATTGGCTGGATTTCTCATTCAGTAGTATCATCGAGTATTGGATGTGGGGCCGTGTTTATTCTAAGAATTACTCTGTTGCCTACGCATTTATTCAATGCAACGAGAAGGTCGATAGGTATGCAGTGAATGTACTCATGGGTGCGAAAGACAATGAAGTGTTTCTGAGTACTGGTGAATTTGAACTTATACAGGAAGACTTTCAGTACAGTGAGATCGCTGGCCACAGTTTTCCACAATCAATCACCATCAATGTCCCTGGAGAATTGGAGGTTAAACTCGATGTTGCGAACATCCTCGAGGAGGTGAATATGCTAGATAATTTCAATCCCGTATTAGCATTCATCGCAAAGCACATACTCAGGATGAAACCAGGATACTTTAGATTGAGATCTGACTTCACAATGAAAGTAACTCGCGATCAAGTCGAAACAGTAGAGACTGGAAGCACTTCACACGAAATTGTAACCTTCAAACAATTAGGTAGTTCAAAGGAATAAATCACTCAAATCTGCTGAGTGATACAATTCAATGGATACAATACCTTATCTGGCGACAATTCCAACCTCAATACATCTGTTGAGGTCGGAGCACTTGACATACTCGAATAAAGAGTTGAAGAAATATCTGAAGAGTTTGTTGAAAGAAAAGAATGATCTATCCACTTTCTCATTCGAATATCTATCGGGACACACTGCGTATCATACACGTCTTAAGATTATAGTAACCTCTGAGAGGATAGTACATAGGAGAATCCGTAGTGGTGTCCCAGTTGGTGGTCCTGAAGAGGAAAAAGAAGCAGTTGTTCAAGAGCTAGAGTTTTCAGCTGAGAAATTGGTCGCATTCGTAAAAGAACTAATCGAGAAGAAGATATGGGATCTCGAGAACTGCACGACACGGGCACTTCCTAATATGGCGTTGTTTACATTTTCGATTCGTAAGAATGATGAAATTGTATTCAAACAAGAGGTTTGGGAGATCTGTAGAAATGATGACGATAAGACAAGGGAACTAATACGTGTTCTATCAGCATTAATCCCCGAAGAGTTGACTCCCCCATAAGATGAACAAATCTGCAGAGTAAGGGTGAAGCGCAATGCTGTTTGAACTTAGTCCAATCGGTTCTGTGGAAAAGAAGGATGGAGAAACTGTTCAACTCCTTATTCACCCGGAATATTGGGATGCAACCATTAGAATTGAGGAGTTCTCGCACCTGCATGTGATCTGGTGGGCTGATGGACTTGACACTCCTGATAATCGTAAACATCTGAAGGATGTGCCACCTGCAGATGGAGCTGAGATGTCCGGTGTATTTGCAAGTAGGTCTCCATTGAGACCAAACTTGCTATGTCTGTCCATTGTCAAGCTGGAAAAAGTGGATAATGACAGAAAGGTCTTGGTAGTTGATCAGATATCAGCAAATGATGGGACTCCGATTCTTGATATCAAACCTTACATGCCTTCCTCTGACAAGGTAGACGATGCTCAGGTTCCAAAGTGGTTCAGAAATCTGAAGAAGAGGTATACGAAATAATGGATTCATGTATACTCATCAGGTGAGGCACGCATCTCCATATCGACCTCTGTGCTTCCCATCCTATCTATTCTTGCTTCGAGGTTAGTGAGTGCTGAACAGGTGCCAGTCTTGAGTATCTCTGCTACAGTTTCTTCCATTGATTTGTCAATGACGAGTTGCTTTCCGAGCTCTGCGTTCTCATGCAATATTTTGAGATCATCTACTCCTCTTTCAATCCGGGCAGCAAGCTCCCAGTAGGGCCTTGTCGCTTTTCTGGGCAATCCCAGATGCATGCTCATCCTAAACACAATATCAAGCAGAACTCCTAGAACATTGTTATTGGACTCATACTCGTGGGGAACACTATGCCGCACAGAGCGGTCTCGGATTCGAACATTCTTACAAACCTGAAAACCTGATGTCATTACATTTACTGGTAGTCTTCGCCAAATGGGTTGACCATATGTGTTGTTGTTCTCGTAGATCCTTTCTATCGAGTCATAGTTATCAGGAAACCGTCTCTTGATGACTCTCATAAAGTAGTCCTTCTGTCGACCTGGTTTCAAAGTCATTCCTCCCCACTGGATGAATTCGCCTTTTGCATCCTTTGTCTTTCTGGCAAGCTCTCTCATGTTCTCGATATTGTCGCCAATCGTTGGGATTATTGGAGTAGCCATCACACCTCCCTTGAGTCCAGATTTTCGAATCTCTTTTAGAGCTGCAAAACGCTCCGATGAAGTTGAAGCATTTGGTTCGAATATCTTCTGGACATCGTCATTAGCCAGAGTGATTGTGAAAACTATGTTTGCAAAGGCTTCCCGATGAATCTCCCTCAGAATATCCATGTATTCAAGGACAAGGTCTGATTTAGTCAGGATGAATACTGGCATACCATAATCAAAGAGTGTTTCTAAGATATGACGTGTCACATTGTGTTCTCGTTCAGCCTGCTGGAATCCATCACTCACTCCACCACAGGCTCCTATCACTATTCTCCTTGGAACTTTCCCTGCTAGTCTTTTCGCATCTTCCTCATCCAAAAATGACCAGAGGGTTTCGGTTTCAAGTTCTGACTGAGATGTGTATCCCATTTTCTTCAATTCTTTGCGAAGAATTTCAGCTGCATTCTCTTTAATTCTGATATGAGAATAGAAGTTATCGACATGATAGTACTCTGAATTTCCGTCACAGTAGACACAACCGTGCTCACATCCTCGATATGCGTTCAAGCTCCTATTCATATGGAACCAGCTGTCAGCTACATGTGGTTTTGATAGCAGGGATCTTGCCTTCACGCACTCATATTTCATTTAGCAGCACTCGTCTGGTTGGTTTTTTCATATACCACATGGACCTTTTAAAAATCGAATTGAAGACCGGACACATTTACTTATCAATGTCTTTGTGAGAGTCTTTAGGTACAGGTGTAGTCTGTGACAGATGACAAAGAAGACACATCATGGCTCCGTCGAGTGATGGAAGTAGTCCGTGATGGATTCGTTGTCATTCAAGATGAGGAGATCGTTCTAACAAACAGTGCGTTCACTGATATGCTTGGATACGAACGTGATACCCTTCTGGAAACAGAATTTGAAGACCTTATAGACCGAAAATCCAAGAATCGAGACAAGGAATTGATTGACGCGCTCATTTTTGGAGAAAATCCTGAACGATTCATTACTCGACTTGCCGCAAAGGATGGCAATGTACTCCATGTCGAGATCACACCGACAATTTTCGAATTTAAAGGTGCACCAGCTGTAATTGCTACTGTGGAAAACATCACATCTCAGATGGAACTTGAAGCTACAGTTTCGGAGTTGCAGAATCGATTTGCCACACTATATGATATGTCACCTGTCGCTTACTTTACTCTCAATAGGAGTGGTATCATTGAGCAAGTCAATGAGGCTGCTGAAGAACTGCTTGGTTGTGAAGCTGAGGTTCTGATTGGTCAGAGCCTATCGATGTACCTCCCAGAACCGGAACCACTCTATGACCCTGGAGCAGACATTGTGAAGGAAGTCCTTCGTGGGAATCCTGTCACTGGTCTGGAGATTCAGATGAAACGTAGAGACGACCGACTGATCTGGGTTAACATATCTTCGCGTGCATTGGTTTCAGGGCAACACAGACCTGATGAGATTGGCATTACCGCCTTTGACATCACCTCGAGACGAAACTTCGAGGAGAAGCTACGTGAGGAAAGTGAAAGGGCCAACTTGTACATGGAAGTCATGAGTAGTGACTTGAACATGACAAATCAGAATGTGCTTTTTGCCATGGAAGACCTCAGTATCTCCCTTGACCTACCAGAGCGACTGAAAGGTGTCCTCAGTGAAACCTCTTGGAGCGTGAGAAAGGCAGGAAGGATGATTGCAAACATGGGTGTTCTTATTTCCCTTGATCATGATCCTCCTGAGAAGGTCCTGACCCGATTGCAACCGCACTTCAACAAAGCCGTTCGCGAAGCTACACGGGATTTTGAATGGAAGACAATCGATATCAAGTCGAATATCCAGGATCAGACTTTTGATGTCATTGGCCATGCATTTCTGTGGTATGTCTTCTTCAACATCATTCACTATTCAGCAAGTGCAGATACCAATTCGAAGGTCAGTATTGAGATTAATGCAGAGCTCACGGAAGACAATGAAATGGTTCGAATAGAGTTCTTGGACCGTGCTCCAGCTCCTTCTGATGATTTGAAGGATCAAATATTCAGAAGGACTGGTGACGCTATGGATGAGTTTGCAGGTAAGGGTCTGAGCCTAACTGTTGTTGACCGTTTCGTCGAAGACCTTGGTGGTAGAGTGTGGGTTGAGAACAGGGTCAAGTCCAATCCAGCAAAAGGGACAAGGTATATTCTGTTGATTCCTGCTTGGAAGGACCAACTTAAAGTTCCGCCAATTGTATTCTATAAATCTGAACACTGCGTATTCTGTGGACCTGTGTTTGACTCGTTGACAATGATACTTCGAGAACTTGGAATTGGTCAATCAGCCATACAGTTGGTAAACGTTGATTCTACGGATTCAGATGTCAAAGAGGAAGATCTTCCTGCGTTGCCAACAATTCACTTGGGCAAAGATCGTCTCTCAGGATTCATAGCTGAGGATGATCTTAGAGTCGCTATTTCTACGATGCTACTCACTTCTGGGTAATTGATCAATTCTTCTTCATATACAGCCTAAGTAGATCGTTCATGAACTCGTTACTCTTGTGAATGATTACCATCGGGTCTTCTGTGATGAAGGCAAAACGGTATGTAACTGCGGCATTTGGCTTTGCCCACACAATATAGGTTGGAGTGTCTAGGAAGACCTTTTCATATTCCTTGCATACTTTGTCAAAGTGTTTTCTCATTGCTTGATGGTCGTGATTCATATGTATGGTCAGATCAAATGTGTATCTATAAGCTTCAATGTCAGTGGCTATATCTTTCAGTTTGTCTAACGCTCTGTCAATCTTCCTGATGTAGGATGGACCCATACCCTCATCAAGTGACATCTGGACCTCTTCTTCCCTTGATTCGATGAGCTCTTCCACATTAATCCGAAAATTGGTGACCTCACTACCAACAACTTTGCTGTTGGGCACAAGTTGAATTGTTTCGTCAGCCATCAGCACTCTCGTGTAGTTCAGAGTGACTTCCCTTACCACTCCTTCAACAGATCCTATCCTGACATAGTCTCCCACACGAAATGGACGAGCCGCGAGTACGTATAAGCCACTCACGATATTGCCAAGTGCCTGAGAGAAAGCAAGTCCTAGAGCAGTTCCAAAAATTGCAGTCAATGAGAGGATAGTCGCCAAGTTGGCTTGAAATGTACTCACAACAATCATGACAGCAGCAATGAAGAAAATCAGTCGCATGACCATCACGATTCCCGTAGCAGCTTCGGGACCCATTCCCACTGCACGAAGTGACCTGCGTGTTAGGCTTGTGACAAGCAAATAGATTAACATGAGCACTATGAGTGCCCCTATTAGGAGTATATACGGGAACAGAACCTCCCAGTAGAACTGGATGAATCCGATTGGATCTGTAAAAAAACCAGGAGGTGTCGGCATGGGAGTAGTCGTCGTGGTCTGCATCTGCTTTCTGCTTCTCCTCATTATTTGCCAATATATGAATGATACCCATTGTAGGTTGGTACAATTGATGGAATCTGAGTAGTATTAATAGGGCAGAATGACTCCTAGAAATGTTTGAGATGCTCGAAGTTCCTACCTATACTGACAAGGTTCCGTGGAAACCAATCCTTGCAAAAGTATTGGTAGTGTTACTATTCCCTCTTATTTGTAGCTATGGCTATAGTCGTTTCTATTATGCATCCATCCTGTTTTTTTCTGGAATTTCTTCACTTACTACACTCGACTCGGTACTCATGATCCTTGTTTCAATTCTTCTTCTACTTCCAGGAATCTATATTGAAAGAAGAATCAAATCAAAGCCGATTACAACCAGAGTCCGTAAATCTGTTCTTGCTGTGGTTTTTGCAACATGGCTGTTTCCTTTTCTAGGATTCGTCTATGCTCCGATCGCGCCTTATCTGTTTTTGTATCTCTATATCCCTCTCATTACCATGCCAATACTCTCAAACTCATTCTTCATAATATTGCCATTACTCCACCGGGAGTTTATCCTCCGGCAAACTCCGGAGAAATATCAATCTAGAAGTTTTGTTGAGCTCTCAAGATTTTTCAAGCAGCAGTTCGGGAGGAGAAGGTTCTTGCCTCTCATAATTTGGTCAGGATTGCTATTCTCTCCATTGCTTGTATTTGGACCCTGGGAAATCAATATTGAGTCTCTCCTATACAGTATCACACTCGTCATGGACGGTCCACTTCTCATTGAGAGGTTCAATATCAACCAGTTCCTTTACACGATTTCAATGGTCTACATGATGCCTAGTGCCTTCCTGATATTCTCACTGCGATTTGTCTTTATTCGAGACGTCTTCCGTTTCAATAAGGGGAACATAACACAATCCCGTCTGATCTCGATGGGAGTCCTATCAGAGATTGCGCCCGCGGCTATGTTGACTCTTCAGCAGTTTGCCACCATTATGGTTATTGAACTACCCTTCGGATACTATAGTTGGATTCTACCAACACCGTTGTTCCCACTACTTGGATATATCTTTGTCAGATTGAGTAGGTCCACAATCCCATCTGATGCCCCGTGGGAT
Organism: Candidatus Thorarchaeota archaeon; assembly: GCA_048882045.1. Classification (GTDB taxonomy): domain Archaea; phylum Asgardarchaeota; class Thorarchaeia; order Thorarchaeales; family Thorarchaeaceae; genus SMTZ1-45. The sequence continues at coordinate 98,475 of JBHLRZ010000005.1, forward strand.
GATGATGAGCACATAATGTGGTTTGAAGAAAAACCACAAGATCAACCGAGGGATCCAAATATCAAGGTCCCAATATCTTACATGATCCGCTCACTAATACGAAGGCTACGGAGGTAGAGATCTTACTCGGTATCGAATACCAAGGTCTTGATGACGACCGGCACGACCACATCTTCGATGATGGGCTCTCCAATGTCTAGGAAATCTCCTTCCTGCACCTTAATCTCATCGATAGAGAGAATCTCGTTTGATATTCCAGTCTCTCTCTTCATTACGTTCCCGACACTGTTTCCAATGTCTGCGTCAAAACACATGAAGATGGGGGATTTGCTCTTGACACTATTAGGTAGTGCGGCAACAACTCCTATTGCGAACTGCCTGAGATTTTCATAAGATGGTCTCACAGTGTCATTGAATGCGAGAATCAATGGGTCCACACCTTCCTGTAAGTCAAACCTTGAAATCGCGGCTTCAATTGATTTCCTTACTTCCTCCGAAGATGCTTTTCGAGACTTGATGTGTGGAACGACTACTGGTAGGTTCCTCAGGGGATATTGGAGACCAGAAGAGAGGAACGTTGTTGAACCACTGACCTGAAGGCTGAAGTTTCCAGCTCCTATAACTGTAGCTCGAATACGGTGTTCTGGCTTCTCTATTGGCAGACCCAAGGCTGTTGCTTTCTCAAAGATTGCCTGAGCTAGGTATGATCCAAGATCGTTGAACTCTCTATCCTCAGTGTTATAGATAAACTCAGCAACTCCTCCAGAGAATGTTATGCAATCTAGAGGCGTATCGAAGTCCAAGGGTGGCGCCATCATCAACATTGAGGTTATCTGTGAGGTTTGCTTTCCTTGTATACATTCAGTCAAAGCGCCAGCGAGGGCATCTGCTAGAACACGTTTCTGCTCATCCTGCAGAGTGTCACCAAGGTCTAGGTTGCAACAGACCATCTGTCCTATTTTTCGTCCAGTTTCCTCAAGGCGAATAATGGTGTTCGATTCATCGACAGCAACAAGGCGCCCACCTACATTAATGGCAGTAGTTGCAACAACACGCCCATCCTTGCAGACTGCTATGTTGGAACTGCCACCACCAATATCGACATTCATCACTGTTTCTCCTGTTTCTGCTGAACGCGACACTGCACCTGATCCATAGGCAGCCAGAACACTTTCGAAATTGGGTCCTGCTGTTGCAGCAACGAACTTACCCACTTCTCCTGCAAGCTCACTGACAATCCACTCTGCATTCTCCTTGCGAGCAGTTTCCCCTGTGATGATCACAGCACCAGTATCGATGTCAGAGATATCGAATCCAGCATTCCTGTAATCTGCTAGAAGGAGGTCTCTCAGAGCGACGAAATCAACATTGTCTGGATCCTTGAAAGGAGTGAAATGGATCGGACCTGAATGGAGAATCTTTCTCTCCTTGATCTCGAACTTCTCTGTGCGTGACTTTTCATTCTTCTCAAGAACTATCTGACTGAACACAACATGTGAAGTTGAGGAACCAATGTCCACACCTACACTGGTTAGTTCCTTTCGCCTTGTCTTGACAATCATCGATGTGTTCACCAAATTAATTTGTGCCCTTTGTTGTTTCCTTTATAGGTTGACGGTAACGCGCAAGATATGAACTAAAACGTGTAATTCATATTTTCGTTCTCACTTAATTTGTGCGGAGAAAATCATGGATACGATTAGGACAATCCGTGAACGAAGGAGCATAAGGAAATACAAACCAGACCCAATAGGCGAAGAAAAGTTGCATACAATTCTGCAAGCTGGACGTTGGGCACCTTCCGCTTCGAACAAACAGCCATGGCACTTCATTGTCGTTCAAGACACAGCTATGCGTGAGAAACTTGCAGAGATCCACAACTATGGCCGATTCATGCGTGAATCACCAGTCGTAATTGTGGTATTGGGTGACCCGAAAAGACATCCAAGATACCACCTTGCTGATCCACATCAGGCTGTCCAGAACATGTTGCTGACAGCATATGCGCTAGGTTTAGGGACTTGCTGGGCTGGTGTACGTGATACCGATTTAGAACCCAAATTTCGGGCAGCATTAGATATCCCAGAAGATTTACGTGTTGTTTGTGCTGTCGCTTTAGGTCATGCAGACCAAGAGAGAACAAGCTCACGCATTCCTCTGGAAGAAATTGTATCTTGGGAGAAATATGGTTCAAAACAGTGATGAGTGGTAACGGAAATGATCGGCGAATCTGACTTGGAAACTCTACTAAAACACATGGAACCTAAGCATATACAAGGTGAGTATGTCTTTTGTTCTATCGACCCGTCTGATGTGTCCCTATTTGGTTCTCCTCTTCTAACCTTTCAGGAAGCTGAGGGCTTGACAGTTGTTCTACTACGAGAAGTAGCAGAATTGAACAAGCTTCAATTTGAGAAGATATGGGGCTTGATCACACTCCAAGTCCATTCAGATTTGAGTGCTGTTGGATTCCTTGCAGAAATCTCTCATCATCTGGCTAAAGCAGGTGTAAGTGTCAACATCGTATCAGCTTACTATCATGACCATCTTTTCGTACCATTCTCCAAGGTTGACAAAGCTATGGAGATTCTGACCTCACTCTCTGCAATGTATTCAGATTGATATCACGACCTCCTTTGCCTTCTTTCCACTCATGTAATCAATGTCAATCCTTCCAATATTGACTCGTTCTACAGATTTCTCAGTGATTTGCTCATCAGACACCTTCTGAGGGTCGGATTCTAGTTGATTGATCATGACTGAGAGAGCATGTCGTTTCTCTTGAGAGTCCTTTACAAAAGTGACTCTTCCTCTAAACTGAGTAGTGGCATATAGATGGTCACAAGAACCGTCTGCATATCCATGGTCTTCCAGCGCTTGTCCCCATACAATATCATTCTTCTTGAGAATGTCAATTTTCTTGCCTTCTTGTGCGCAATGAAAATAGATACAGCTCTTCTCCCTGTCATATCCATGACTGAGAGTTGCGATGTAAGGTTCATTATCCATACTCATGGCAACAGTGACATACTTGACAGACTCCAAGATTGTTATCATCTCAGCCTTGTTTTTGATTTCCTTCTCTTTCCGACGAATTTCTCTCATGGGCGACGAGTATGGGGACCAACCGTTAAGGGTTTCGAAGTAAGGCTTTTCTGCGATTGAGGGTTCGACAGTCTATGGTTTCTCTTCAGGACATTCGTGATGCGCACAATAGAATTCACGACAGAATAGTCAAGACTCCTGTCATGACTTCGACATCTTTGGATAGGATTACAGGCTGCTATGTCTTTTTGAAGTGTGAAAATTTTCAAAGAGTCGGCGCATTCAAGTTCAGAGGAGCACTGAACACAGTCTCATTACTTACAGAAGAAGAAAGAAAGAGGGGCGTGATAGCACATTCTTCTGGGAATCATGCCCAAGCATTGGCTCTAGCAGCATCCATGGAAGGTGTCAAGGCTACAATCGTCATGCCAAAGAACTCACCCAAGGTCAAGGTTGATGCCACAAGGGGGTATGGTGCTGAAATCGTGTTCTGCGAGAATTCCTCTGAAGCCAGGGTCCAAGTTGCTGACGAACTGGTCAAGACTCATAACTATACACTAGTGCATCCCTATGACGATGAAAGAATAATTGCTGGTGCTGGGACTTCAGCATTGGAACTTATCGAAGAAGTTGGCCATTTAGACTACCTGTTTGCACCGGTCGGAGGTGGAGGACTTCTTAGTGGGACATCAATTGCTACCAAGGGTCTCAATCCTAAAACTACAGTCGTTGGTGTCGAGCCTGAGATGGCTGATGATGCATATCGATCTTTTAGAGATGGACAGATCTATCCCAGTTTATACCCAGATACAATTGCAGATGGACTGCGAACACAACTTAGTGAATTGACCTTCAAGATTATTCGAGAGAATGTAGACAACATAATCACAGTGTCTGAGGAAGAAATTGTAGAAGCAATGCGGTTTCTATGGGAAAGAATGAAAATGGTTGTCGAACCATCAGGAGCAGTTTCACTCGCAGGTCTGCTGAAACTGAAGGATAGTATTTCCGGTAAGAAGGTTGGAGTAATTCTAAGTGGAGGAAACGTGGACCTCTCAGAATTCTTTCAGAAGTTTGAGAATTGAATCATTTAGAATTGACAACTTTGATCTTGGGTAACCAGACTACAAATTCAATTCCTTCGTTGGGTTTTCCCTCCACTCTGTCCCTTGTACCAATTTGTCCATCATATTTGTCACAGATCTGCTTCGCCTGATGCAACCCTACTCCACCATACCTTCTGGTCACATCAAAGATCGAGGTTCGTAGTGATTCGGTGATACCATGACCATTATCACCAATTGCTATCTCATATCCATCCCCTTCCTCGCTTAGTCTTACCCAGACTTTTTTCTCGGCATTCGGATTGTGCTCCACTGCGTTTTCAATCAAGTTAGAAAGCATCTGTTCCAGATATTGATCTGCATTGACAATTGCATCTTTGGCTTCAAAGGATATTTCAAAATCCACTTCATGATGTAGCTTTTCTTGTTTTTCTATTAGTGTTTGAATTGCTGACTTCAGTTTTCTTGGTCGTAGTGGAACAGACATCAGAGTTTCTGTCACCTTCACTTTTGAGATCATGCTCTGGCATCTCTCCACTGCAGATGTGATCTGCTCAAGAAGTCTCCTTGTTTCGGAATCAACGAGTTTTGCCTCCATGACCATTGAACTCCCCAGAATGATCTGAAGTTGGTTTCGAAAATCATGACTCATTAGATCGAGATATAACATTGCCCTTTCTTTCTGTGTCTGGATATGTCTTTCAGCCTCGAGTCGGTCTGTCACATTGATTGCTACAAGCTGAAGTGCTGGTACTCCTTCAAACTCGACTCGTCGCCCAAACATCTCAAGGAATTGCATGTCACCATCCTTTTGGAAGACACGTATCACCATAGGAATTGAACGGGGTTCATCGCCAGCCATGAGTTCCTGTAGTCGAACCATCACCGCTTCCCAGTCATCTGAATGAACCATCCTTTGAATGTCTGCTGCAGTGAACTCGAGAACCTCTGCTACGGTGTGTTCAAGGAAATTGGCAAAGGATGGATTCACGAATTTTACTTGTAAGGGCACAGGGTTGATGATCATAATGCCTTGGAATGATTGGTCAATAAGGGTTCTATATTTCGCCTCTGAGGTTCTCAGAGCCTTTTCAGCTGCTCTTCTCTCCTCAATGTTTCGTGCCACTCCCAAAATGCCTGTCGGTTTTCCTTCTTCGTCACGCATGAAAGTCCGTGCAACCTCGACCCAGACAGTAGAACCATCCTTCTTCTTTAACTGAATGGTTAGTGGAGGTGACTCTCCTCTCGTCTGTGTCTGGTCAGAAATCTTCTCCTCTTCAAGTGCAATCTTTACAGCTTCAATCGCCACCCAAACTGATTCCGGTGACATTAGCTCAATTAACGAAGTTTCTAAGAGTTCGTCTGCCTTATATCCTAACAAAAGCTCTGTTGATGGACTCACATATGTGACGTTCAATTCCAAGTCTGAGGTGAAGATTACGTCTGTTACATTCTCAGCTAGCAATCTGTAGCGATGCTCGCTGTCTAGAAGGGCAGCCTCTGTGAGTCTCTCTTCTGTCCGCTCTAAAATCTGACTTAGATATCCCTTGAGACTACCTCCATTCTCAAGTCCCAATGGAGTGGTCCATGTATCTAAAACTACTGTCCCCTCTCTAGTAGTTTCATAAAGCCCGTCCTCTGTGACTGTATCGAAATCGAAGAGGCTCTCATATTGCACCGCTTCGCCTCTGATCAGTTTCGCTTTCATGTCATTTGGAACGTTTGGGTCATCGAACAAACTAAAACCTATGACACTCTCCCGATCAGAAATTCCAAAGATGTCCAAAGCCGCCTGATTTATTGTAATGAGAACTCCCTCTTCACTGAAGAGCTCGATTCCCAGCTGGGACTCGTCGAATATACGTCGCATCATTTCAGTGCTTTCCTCTAAGGCCATCCGCGATTCCTTAAGCTCAGAAATGTCTGTGATTACTGCAAACGAGCCACTATGCCTTCCGCTTTCATCTATTATTGGTGCGCCTGAAACGATTGTGGGGACTTTATTGCCTGTGCTTGTTGTCCATACCAATTCATACTGGGTTGCTTCACCTTCAGTTCTCTTTCTGATGTTCTCTCGAACGATCTTTCTGTTTATTTCATCGACGAAATTGATTAGAGGTCTTCCCACGATCTCGGTAGGAGAATATTCCAACATCTTGGCGAGCTTCGCATTGACATAAATGAAAACACCAGTATCATCAATGATGCCTAGTCCGTCATTCATGGTTTCAACTATTGCTCTGTATCTGAAGGCTTCCTCTTCTTGACTTATCTCATCATGGGAGTTTTCCATTTGCGGTCTCACTCGGAACTCATTTACAAGTGTTAGACAATGAAACCTGAAATTCCATATAGGATTCACTAGGATGTACTGAAGAGTTCCTTCGTAACTCTGGCTATCTTGGCTTCGCCCCAACCACTGATTCTCCCAAGAAGCCGATGAGGTAAATGGACGAGCTTCTTCCCATTGTGTCTGTTTACACCCTCATACACCGAAGCGGCTGCTATCACTTCTGGCGCTTCCTCACATCCGAATGAGGGATTTCTAATTAAGGCTAATGCCTCTGCCTCAACACTCGAAAGCCACATGTCGATAGTTTCTGACTCCACATCAAGAGCTCCCCTGATCTTAGAGAGTATTGTAGGTATGAGTGATGATGGTGTGTCATTGTCTGTTATATCGATTGCAGTCAGCTTTCTTATGTCGAGATGAGTTCGATTGTCAAAGAATCGTTTCCAGACTTTCTGTATCCTATGGACTGACAGATCTGTCGCCTCTTTGAATCTGGTGAAGACAATCGTTATAGCTGTCCTACTCTCAAAGTGTAAGAATGAGTCATACAGTGCAGCAGACGCTACTGCTAGTGGATGCAGTGCTCGAGTTTCGTTTGGTTTGAGTTGTCGAACGAGCTCTCTTGCTGTCTCTTCGATCTCTGGAAACCATGGAGTAAGCTGTGAAACCTCTTCGTCTGAAAGAACTGATTCGAGTAGACTTATGGCCTGTACAACATAGTCCTCCTTCTCTAGGGTTTCCCTCTTGCTCTGTATGACCGACATGATTCCGTCTCCTTGTGTATGACTTGCAGAAATCAATGAAAGCGGTTTTGCCTCTTCAGGATGAGCATTGAATACACTGAGTTTAGTGCGAAAAGGTGTATGCGTATTTGGTATGAGTAAAAAAATCGAAAAAAGCGATTTTGGATAGAAAACAGGGTTTTGGTGTTTTTACTTCTATCACTTGGTGCTGTTTTTGCAATGTGGGATACTTGGCGATTACGTTCGGTCATCTCCCTGAGACGGAAGTTTCTGTTTGATAGAATGATATGTTTTGGAAACTGCTAATGGCAGACAACGAGAAACTATACGTGTAGTAGATGACACGCTGGATAATGCATGTCGACATCGATGCGATGTTTGCATCCGTCGAACAATACAGGAACCACCCAGAGCTAGCTGGAAAACCAGTCTGTGTTGGGCATGATCCAAAGGGCGGAAAGGGGAGGGGTGTTGTGAGAGCCGCATCATATGAAGCACGAGCGAAGGGTGTCTACGCAGGAATGCCTGTGTCTCAAGCATATCGACTCTGTCCTGATGCTGTATTTGTGCAAGGCGAGTTTGAGAGCTATGGAGTAGCCTCAGACGAGTTCATGGAGCTCTTAAGAGAACATGCTGACGGTGGGCGGATTAGAAGAGCAAGTATCGATGAAGCTTACATCGAGGTCACTGAGGCGGTGAAGCTCTTTGGCGGACCCCACAAGGTGGCATCGATGATACAGGAGTCCATCTGGGAGAGTGCTAGGTTACCCTGTTCGATTGGTGCTGCGCCAAACATGGCAGTCGCCAAGGTCGCCACAGGAATGAACAAACCTAGGGGCATTACAATCGTACATCCTGAAGAAGTTCTCAGATTTCTTGAGCCGCTTCCAGTTGATGTCATCAATGGGATAGGGAAGAAGACAGCTGACCGTCTAACAAAGTTTGGAATTACCTCACTGGGCCAGATTCAACAGATGTCAATTCCAGAGTTGTGGCCAGCCATGGGTCGGGGCTCAGGGTGGTTGTATCGAAGAGCCAGAGGAATAGATGAACGATCCATCATCGACAATGGTCCAAGAGTGAGAAAGTCCATCAGCAAGGACCGGACCTTCATGGAGGACATCGAGCCTGATAACATTGAGTATCTTCATGAAACCCTCAAGAAAATGTGTGGAAGGATAGGGGACCGGTTGAGACAGAAAGCTCTCCGGTTCAAGACTGTCACCATCAAGATACGATATAACGATTACAGCACCATTCAGAGGAGTAAAACCATTCCTGTGGAGACAGACGAACAGGAGATGTTGGAGCGATTGGCTCTGGAGATCTTTGACCAGAGGAGAGACCTAGAGAGATCTGTACGGTTGGTAGGCGTGAAAGTTTCCTCACTAAGTGAAGCGTCTGAGCAGCTATGTCTGACTGAGTTCCTTTAGTTTTCCCTCATCCACAGCAGTTACTGCCTCTTTCACTCTATTATTCAGTTTGTCAATGAGCCTAGCTATTTCCTCTAAATACTGAGGATTGCTCTCTTCTTCCAAGAGGGTTGCATATCCCATGATGTTGTGAGTTATTCCTGTTATGTCATGAGACAATTTGTGAATGAATTCACTAGCAACAGTTTCTGAAATCATACGAATGCTCTCCCTACAACCATGCTCGGATGAACCTAGCATTATCATATCCTCATCGTCAGTAATAGGTTTTCTCGTGGTTGGAACTGTATGTATTTTAAAATGGTCGGATTTGCGATTAAATGGGGACTACTCACATTGAAACCTCCTGTGCGGAAAGCAATCCTTCTCAAGCGACCAAATCGCTTCCTGGGTATTGTAGATATTGATGGTGTTCACACTGAGGTCTTTATTCCGAATCCAGGTCGAATGCATGAGCTGATGGTTCCTGGCTATGAGGTGTTCATTCGAGAGAATCCAGCACCTCATCGAAAGACTAACTATGATATGGTTGGGCTCGAATACAACGGGGTTTTGGTTTCAATTGATTCCAACCTTCCCAATCGGTTCATCAAGAAGCTTCTGAACAATCATGAGCTTGTGTTTTTCAAAGACTACAAACAAGTCAAATCGGAACCTCGGGTATACGGGGGTAGGTTCGATTTCAAACTCGAAGGGCCCAGTGGGATTACGTTCATCGAGGTGAAATCCTGCACACTCATTGAAAATGGTAGAGCAATCTTCCCAGATGCTCCGACAAAAAGAGGTGCAAGACACCTTCGTCATTTAGCTGCATCTCTTCAGGACGGAACTGCATCACGAGCTGCAGTCCTATTCGTTATCCAGAGACCAGATGCATATGTCTTCTCTCCAAATGATCCGACTGATTCCGCGTTTGGTGATGCGCTTCGTTTTGCACACTCAAATGGAGTTGAGATCATTCCTCTCACCACGGAAGTGGTCGATTGGGAGCTCAAACTATTGCAGAGAATCCCCATCGAACTCGATTATTATTTGGACAAATAGTACGATGCTACGTAAACCAATAGGCTAAAAGGACGTCCGTCAGAATCCTGCCCTACAGGCGGGAGCGTAACCATCAATGATTGATCGTGCAGAAATTGAACGGATGAAAGGTGATGAGCTAATCAATTTGGCTCGCGTCTTGAACGTTCCTATCACTAAACGTACCATCCAAAGAAGCTGGCTTATAGATGAACTCATTGAAAAAATGCCCGAGTTCCCCTCCAAACCCAAACTTAAGAATCCAGGTATCCTGTTGCAAGGTGTAACAAAGAACTTTGGGAAGTTATGTGCAGTCAAGAAACTAGATCTCGCAGTTCATCCAGGGGAAATTCTCGGACTTGTTGGGCCCAACGGAGCTGGGAAGACTACGACTCTAAGGATGCTATCCGGGATCATTCGTGCAACGAGTGGTGAAATCTATGTCAATGGGTATAATATTCGCAAGGAGCCTATTAAGGCAAAAGCAAGCATTGGTTATATCCCTGAAAAACCAACATGCTATCCGAGTCTCACTGCACGAGAATACATCGCCTTCGTTTCGAGAGTATATGGAGTTCCACATGAGACTGCTCTGATTCGTACACGCAAGTTTGTTGACCTCTTTGACTTTGACGAATTCATCGATTCCTACATCGGAACCTTGTCAAAAGGAAACCTTCAACGAGCACTTCTAATTGGGATATTTGTTCGAGAACCGCCTTACATACTCGCATTAGATGAGCCAATCTACGGACTCGATCCTAGAGGTGCATGGAATCTGAAGAAACATCTCAGAAGACTTCGAGATGAGGGTTCTGCAATTCTCATTTCAACTCATATTCTTGAGGTTGCAACAGACCTCTGCGATAGATTTGCAATTATGAACGAGGGAAATGTTGTAGGGCTAGGAACCTTGGAAAGTTTGATGGGACGATACCCAGATGCTAATTCGCTTGAAGAGGTTTTTCTAGGTCTTACTGGAGGCATTCCTGAGTAGGTGGTGCTGATGTCCACGTTCAAGCTTCTCAAGAATGAAGTTAGAATGTTGTACAATCAGTTCAAACAAGCAGTGACAGCTCCAAGCATGATCATGTTCTATTGCATCACTTTCTTTGGAATCCTATTTGTGAGCTCTGTCATTTCTAATCTAGTAGCATTTGCTCCTTTACTTGGAAACTTGAGTCAACTGGTAGAAGAGAGTATCGATGTTTGGATGATCTACGCAGCAACAGCCGTCGTCAGTGCATCTTCAGTTGTAAGTGGATACTTCGGGATAGGTCCTGCAGCAATTCTTACAGATCAGGATGAGGGCATATTGATGTCGATGCCAGTGAAACCCCACCAGCTCTTTCTCAGCCGCTATGGTAGACGTATCATTCGCAAGGTGACCTTCATAATCCTAGGACTCTTGGCAGTCCTCCCACTACTCAATTCCGCTGGATTGCTTTTCATGAATGCAATCACAGTACTAGTGATTGTAATTATTTTTCTTGAAACAAACTACCTACTTGGTGCTATCAGTTCATACGTGCGCCTCTGGGTGGCAAGAAGGACTCAACACCCACTCCGTCATGTCTGTGTAGTGGTCCTTGGGGTTATCACACTACTGCCTGCAACTCCCTGGTTGATAGAGAATTTCAGAGTAGTGTTGGTGGTTCCCTCCAATGCCCTTGCTCTCTCACTCACTGAGTATACTGGCCTATTCACTCAAGGAGTCAACCCTATTCTTGGTGTTATTCTTATAGTCATTGATTTCGCGATTTGCCTACTTTTAATGGCGAATCTCACAGGTTATGAATACTATGAGGTTTTCTCTGCAATCAAAGGCAAGGAGCAGACAGAGGGTCGATTCAGTAAGGTGATTCGGGGAGACATCGATTTCTCAAACTCGCGATTCACAGATCCTATGATCTGGATCATGCTGAAGGACTTCTGGAGTCGTCTCCGATCACCACTGCAGATCTGGAAGTATGTGTATGCTGCGTTTGGAACCGGATTTGTTCTCTATCTTAATATATTTCATCCAACTTGGTTCCCAACATTCAACATTCCTATAGAGCTAGCCTTTGCTGTCGTTCCAGCGTTCGTCCTCATGATGATACTGTTTATCCAGATGGGAAGTGTTACTGCCCTTCTGAGTTTCGTCGACGAACGCGACAACGTGTATCTCCTCAAAAGCTCTCCTTTCCGGTCTCGTGACATAATTCTAGCAAAATACATACTGAGCCTCTTCGAGGTTTCAATCGCTGTTGTTCCAGCATGTGGTTTTCTGATTTACTTGCTTCACATAGAGGGATATCTGGCTATCATCACCCTCACAGGCCCACTCGTCTTACTTTTCACAGCCTCCGGGAATGCAGTTGGGGCATACGTGCCAGTCATGACAAATGATCCCAAAACACTCCCAGTCCCTCTCGCGTTTTCATTCCCCATCATCAATCTTGGTCTAGGTACAGTCATGGTGTACCTTGTTGCACTCTTCGCTGATAGCTGGATGGTGATGGTGCTTCTTCCTCTATACACTCTGAGCCTGATTTACTTCTTCCTTGCGGTATCAGTCCACGCTCTGAACACCTACAAGTAATAACTCAATCTTTTCTCACAAGTCTGAGTGCATTCGCAATGACAGCAAAGGTCAGTCCCATATCTCCTACCAGAATGGCAAACCATAGATTCACAAGTCCCAAGGTCGCTAGGATTCCTGTTAGTAGTTTAAGAGATATCGAGATGCTTATGTTCTGACGTACAATAGACATCGTCTTCTTTGCTTTCTTTATCAATATAGGAATCTTCCCAAGGTCTTGATCCATAAGTGCTACATCAGAGGTTTCCAAGGCTGCGTCTGATGCGACTGCACCCATCGCGATGCCAACGGAAGCTGCAGCGAGAGCGGGAGCATCATTTATGCCATCGCCAACCATGAGTGTGGTGCCTTTGCTCTTGAGTTCGTTGATAGTATTCACTTTCTCATCAGGAAGCAAATCAGCTTTACATCTATCTATCCCAATCTCTTGTGCAATCTCTGTAGCAATGTCCTCACTATCTCCGGTGAGCATGATAGTTTCGATACCCATTTCTCGAAGTTCTTTGACTGAATCTTTAGCTCCGGGTCTTAATTTATCAGACAAAATGATTGTACCGAGATGTTCTCTCTCCTGAGCAACGTACACCATGGTCCCATATCCACAGTTGTGTTCCATCAATGAGTCGAGTGGAATCTGCTCATCATCAAGCAGACGACGGTTTCCTACCAAGAAATGTTTGTTTCCAATTTGGCCGCCTACACCCTTTCCAGGAATTGCAGTGAAGTCACCGGTTTCCGAGATGCTAATCTCTTCATTTTCCAAGCTTGCGACCAAGGCTCGAGCTATTGGATGTTCCGACTTCTGTTCAAGAGAAGCTGCTGCAGAGAGTATCTCGGCTCTGGTCGTGTCATTGTGTAGACAGACATCTTTCACAGATAGCTCTCCCTCAGTAAGTGTACCAGTCTTGTCGAACGCCACGAAATCTGTCTTGGCCAGTTCCTCAATGTGAACTCCGCCTTTCACGAGTACTCCGCTTCTGGCTGAACCCGCAATAGACGACACCATGCTCACTGGTATCGAAACCACGAATGCGCACGGGCAGCTAATTACTAAAAGGGTGAGTCCTCGATAAATGGCCTCATTGAGAGTTGCTCCTAGGACATACGTGAATAAGCCCAGTAGTATGGTGAGTGTTACCATTATCGGTGTATATACTCTGGAAAATCGAGAGATCAGCTTCTCTGTGGGTGCTTTCTTCTTCTTTGCCTCTTCTACCAGTGTGACGATTCTAGAAAGGACAGTATCATGGGTATCATGGGTAACCTGGACCTCTATATATCCCTCATTATTGATTGTCCCTGCATATACCTGGTCGCCAATCACTTTAGTCACTGGTACTGACTCGCCAGTTATCGGGGCTTGATTAACCGAGGTTGAGCCAGCTATGATTGCTCCATCTAAACCGATTCGAGACCCCGGTCGTACTATCAAGACGTCGCCTACTTGCACTTCAGTGGGAGGCATGCACGCCTCTGCACCCTTCATCTTGATTGTAACAGTTGGCGGTTCTAGCTGTACTAGACTCTGAATCTCCTTCCTGACCTGATCCTCTGCTTTTTCCTCTAAAAGCATAGAAATGAAAAACAGAAACATCACCGCTGCTCCTTCAGCTGGTGCTCCGATTATCATCGCACCAATGGATGCAGAACTCATCAGGAAGTGCATGTCAAGTTTAAGCTTCAGCAGTCCTCTCACTCCACGTGGAATGATGAATTGACCAGCGGACAGCATTGACACAATGAAGACAATATAGATCCAGAGTACGTCGAATGCCAGGATGCCCATGGCTAGTCCAAGCACAAGTGTAGACGCTGAGAGTAGAGCCATCTGATACTTGTACTTGCTTGACTTCACTGTTTCAGGACCTGTTGTTGCGCCACAAGTAGCACAGGTTGATTCTTCAGTCTCCAGCAACATGGTCTCTTGCCCTCTGTAAGATGTCTATGATACAGTTGTCTTCTATGCTGTAATAGACGTGTTTTCCCTTCTTTCGGGGTTTTACGAATCCCTGTTCCCTCAACCTTGAAAGATGATGACTTACCAGACTTATCTCAAGTCCTGTGCTTTCTGCTATATCACTCACAGATAGACTCTCTTTCCTGTCTAGTTGCGAGAGAATGAGTATCTTGGATGGCTCTGACAATGACTTGAAGATTTTTGTTAGGTCTTCCATCTCATTCTCAGTGAATTCAGATTTACCCGGGGACGACTTGGATTTTAGCACGTGCATCACAATCATTTGAACGTTTGAACAAACGTTCAACCTTGACATATTAAGACTTTCCTTCGCGGAATAGTGGATATTTTATATATCATCAGGCGAACTAATGATGAGGGGAAAAGTTTTGACAGAGTGGCTTGAATATGCTTCAGATTGGGGATATTGGATTAATCCTGACACTTTCTTCACTCCAAGAATAAAGAAGTCGATTCGTGTTGGAGCTATATTCTTCATAAAGAGCAAAGAGTTTGTGGAGGACCTCGGAAGAGAAATCATCATGACGACATATGGGATTGCCAGGTCTCATGGGATTGAGGAGATGGACAAACGAGATGCGAGTAAGATTCTAGCAAAACAGATGTATGAATACATGCGATCTAAGAAGAAGTATCCGCCAAAGACGTCTGTGAAGAAAGTGTTCTCAAATGGGAATGTTGACCTAGCGTACAATCCAACGGACTATGACAAGTTCATTATTCGTCTGACACCTGCTATGGTCGGTGGGAATGTGGAGGACTTTCTCGACTTGCTTGAAGAATTCAAGGAAGATTCAACCGATGACTCAGAATTTAGTTGGAGGGTGGAACCTGCAAAATCGAGTCGCTCGACATGTCGAACATGTGGGCAGAAGATAGACCAGGATACACTACGTCTTGGAGAACCGAGTTTCTTTGACGACCAAGTCACATACAGGTGGCATCATTTGACATGTCAGACTAATCAGCTTCGATGGCTTGATCTCAAAACAATAGACGGTTATTCTGAATTGACTAGAGAACAGAAAGACAAGATTCAAGCTATGAAGGGTAGTTGAAACATACGCAGCATCAGTCTGTCTGCACAAGTAACCTATATCTGGCTATTACATGAGTGTGATTTGGCGCAAGAGCAGATTTGATAGATTCTAGCCAGATCCGAGGTGACGCCTGCCACCATTAAGTCTGTTGAACCTTAGGCGGAGCAAGACATGCCGGACCCGCACATGAATTCCACAAAGCATGATGAAACATACGAAAGTATGATTCAGATGGCAAACGATGGAATCATTGTCATCCAAGAAGACACCATCATGTTTGCGAATCCTGCCTTTGGGAGAATGCTTGGCTATGGGAAGGAATCACTTGTTGGTCTTCCATTGACTGACCTTCTAGAAACTACAACAGCTCACCTATACTCGGAAGTCCAAGAGAAATTCGATTGGGGTGAATGGGGACGACCCAGCTTCAGAATCCGATTTCAAAAGAAGGATGGTTCGGTCCTAAATGTAGAGGTCAGTACTTCTGACCTTATTCATAATGGAAGACCAGCTATCCTGGGGATTGTAAGAGATATAACACACCAATTGGAACTGGAGGCTGCAATTGATGCATCTGAGACACGATATCGCGCACTCTATGACTCGTCACCAATTGCCTACTTCTCACTTAGTCTCATTGGAAATATCCTTCAGGTAAACAGAGCCGCTGAAAAATTACTGGGGTATGATTCCAAAGAACTGCTCAGGAGAAATCTCGCATCTTTCTTACCAAGTGAGGATCAAGAAAAAGTGATTCGTCAGGTTGTATCAGAAGTTGCGCAGGGGAAAAGTGTTGAAGACTTTGAAATGCAGATGAAAAGGGCTGATGGTCGTTCTCACTGGGTCAGTGTGACTGCAAACCTTCTTGAGTATCCTGACAAATCTTCGACCATTGCTCTGATGGCTCTTGACGCAGACCGTAGAAAGAATGCAGAGACAAGGGAACAGGATGAACGAGCTCGAGCGAATCTATATCTTGAGATCATGACGCACGACCAGAACAACATCAACCAAAGTTTACTCTTCTCACTCGGGCTGCTAGAGAATTCTCCTGATACTCCTGAGAAGTTCAGATCATTAATGTACGAATCAAGCTGGAATGTCCGTCGATCTGGGAGGATGATTGCGAATCTTCGTGAGCTCCTCCGGCTAACGAATGATCCGCCAACACGCGAAAAGGTGGACTTCAATAAATATCTCAAGTCTGCCATTGAGAATGTACAACGTGACTTCCACTGGAAGACCCTCAAGGTAAATTCCAATGTCAAGGATGATATGTTTGAGGTTGCTGGACATGACTATCTAGCACATGTATGTTTTAACATTCTGCACAACGCCCTGACTTACGATGAAAGTGAAACAGTCGAGGTTGATATCAAGGCTGAAATCGTAGAACAAGTGAAGATGGTCAGAATAGAATTCGCGGACAGAGGTCCTGGGGTCCCTGATAATGCCAAGGAGTTCATCTTTCGCCGAACCGGTAGTCCAGAGGACCAGATTGTTGGGCGTGGTCTTGGCCTCACTCTGGTGGACCAGATTCTAAAGAACATCGGAGGAATGATCAGGGTTGAAGACCGCGTCAAAGGAAATCATACTCAGGGTGCGAATTTCATTGTTCTGCTACCACTGTGGGTTGAGCAACCAGAACTCCATTGTGGAAGACAGACCTGTATAACATTCTACAAGTCCAACCATTGTGTCTTTTGTGACCCAGCCATGGAGATTCTTACTTCGGTCTTGGAGTCTTTCGGAGTTCCTCAGGGTATGGTGGAAACAATCAATGTTGATGACCCGATAGCGAATTTAACAGAAAATGACCTTCCAATGCTCCCATACATCAAGATTTGTGACGAGGAACTCAGTGGTTTCATTTCTGAAACTGCCATTCGCAGTGCTGTGATGAACCTCATGGTCACTAACTGCTATCCTGATTTTGCATGAAAAAGAAGTGGTAGAGGGGTGAACCCCTCAAATTGTTGTATACTCTAGAAAGTCATGACTGTGTCATGCTTGAGAGCATCGTCAATCATGGTGGCTGCACCAGCAATCTCGATGCGTGGGTCTCTCAGGTCCTCTTGTGCAATGCCTCTGAACTCAGTAGAGTTTGAACAGACCTGAACCTTTCCACCAGCTTCCAAGAAAGCATCGATCAAGTCAGGCAGTGGTGGGAAACCAGGTGCTTTGACCTTCTCAGCCATTCCTTTCTTCACCAACATAACACCATCCATCATCAAGAAGATGTTGGCATCGATGTCTTGTGCTTGGGCTGTGGTACCAGTGACGAAAGGTCCGTAGCATCTTTCGGCAGCTTCGGGACCCCATTGCCCGATTATGTATAGACTTGGCATATTTTATTCATCTCCATTAAAGGACTGCAAGTTCTGCGTAGTAGAGAACAAGTCCAAGCAGCAAGAACAGTGTCACCAAGAGGTTGGTGTTGTGAGAGCTGTGGAATGGTCCTCCTTGCATTGTTTTCATTAAAATTGGTAGAACCTGTACAAACTGCATCAAGGTTGCAAGCAGAATGAACACGAGATCCACGATCAATAGTATGAATAGCAAATCAAGACCCAACACTTGGAATCCTGGAAGAACAAGACCAACGACAAGGCTGATCAAGCCCACGAACATACCAAGCATTAGCATCATGACCTGCGTCATCAAGTAGAAGCCCATCCTCCTAGCCAACATAAAGCCTGAGAACATCACGCTTATGTTCAACGCGAAAAGGATGAACAGAATCAATTGGAAAAGTGCCATTATGTTCACCTGTAATTATTCTCAGCCGAATTGTAGTAATTAATAAAGATGACTAAACGGTAGTGGGTTTGATATGCTGATGATGGATTTTTGGACCGGCTTAAGTTTCAAAGAATCGGGATGAACATTATCGTTACAACAAAAGGAATAAAACAGCGCCTCAGTCGACAAAAAGTCGACTGACAATGACACACGACATAGCAAGAACATTCGATGCAAGCGGACTGAGATGTCCAATGCCTATCTTGAAGGCAAAGAAGGAAATTCTAGAGATCCAGATCGGTGAGATCTTGAAACTCATTGCTACCGATGTTGGAACCAAGAAGGACTTTCCTGCATGGTCTTCCAGGACCGGAAATGAGATTGTTGAAATGGTGGAAGAAGGCGACAAGCTCATCTGGTATCTAAAACGTGTCAAGTAACATTTGGAATATCAACTAAACTGCTGAATCTCCCTGGAGGTCCGAAGACCTCCAAGGATTAGCCGATGGCGATGATACTCAATATCTCGCCAACTATTTCTTCATCACTTGTTTTGGTTCCTCAGCAGCCATATCGCCCAAGGCGTCCTTCATGAGTCCTTTGAAATCAAAGCCCATCATGCGTGCCATGAGCATCATTGGCAATAGGACATTCCCAAAGACCTGGAAAGCCTGAGCTCCTCCACCGCCCTCTTCAGCTCCCTCTCCGTTCGTTCCTGCTCCACCAAACAGTGTGACATCACCAATGTCTATCTGGCGGTAGATCTCAGGAAGGATCTGTAGGAAATCCCTTGCAAATGCCTGAGGCGTGTAGTCTCTTGCAGCTTCGAGGGTCTTTTTAATACCCTCAGCTTGAGCTGTTGTGACTTTGAGGATCTTACCAGCATCAGCCTCAGCTACCATACTGATCTTTTCAGCCTCAGCTTTAGCCTCTTGAAGAATACGTTGTGCTTGGACCTCGACTTCTTCCTTGATTCTTCTTTGCTTTTGAGCTTCCGCCCCAAGCTTTGCAACCTCTAAATCCTTAGCCGCCTCGACTTCTGCCTGTTGCTTCTCATACTTCTTCTGCATCAAGTCTTTCTGAAGTGCTATCTCGAGAACGCTCTGTTCACGCTGTTTCTCAGCTTCTTGGATGTCCCTTAGCTGTGACTGCTCCTGCACACCTATCAGTTTGTCACGAGCAATCTCTTGCTCACGGACTATCCTTGTTTTCTCAACGTTCCGAGTACTGGTTACTTGCTCTGCTTCAATCAATGCAATCTGAGCCAGTCGTTGCATCTCAGCTTCACGAGGCTTTGACATGTCTCTCAGGAATGTTTCATTGACCACCACGACATCAATTAGCTCTACTGTCACTATTTTGAGACCCCATTCTGAAACGATGTCGATTAGTTCCTTCTTGATAGCTTCAATGATGAGTTGTCGCTCCTCAAGAATTTCCTCAACAGAAAGTTGCGCACAGGCTGTACGAATGACTGACTCAATGATTGCTGTCAATCTGCTTGGAATCTCTTTCCAGGTTACGTTATTGATTGTAGAAATAGCATTCTCTGCTTGCCATTGCAGCACAGCGCTGAGTTTAATCTTCTGCTTCTCTTTGGACAGGACCGACTCTGCTGAGATATTCAACTGTTGAACAGTCCTGTCTACAGCAAGAATACGATCGAAGAATGGAATGCGAACTACCATACCACCCTCGCCCTGCTTGATCGCCTTACCGCGTCTCAAATGGACATAGAAGATGTTGGGATCAAAAATCCTCACGTACTTCTTTACGTAAATGAACAGTAATGAAACAATTACGATGAACAAAACGGCCAATGAGACTGCGAGATTACTGAAAAACCAATCAAATACTGATACTTGCATTTGTTTTCCTTCTCACATCTTTCTCTCTTTTTTCGTGCCCTCGATTACTTCCTACCTCCCATTGAGTGAAGAATCCTAGTTTCCACTTATTGAATATCAGCTGTGTCCTGCGGGTCTTCTCTCTCAGCGATTTGTAGGCCATCCTACGAACGCACTTGTGAAACCTTTAGTTTGAAGGAATATAAAGCTGCGCAGGAAAAGGGCACTATTTGCCCTCCTTTACCTGTTTACTCTGATTCTGTAACCATTTGATGATGTCTTTCCTTGGGTCCACATAGACAAACTTGCTATCTGCTGAAACTATGAACAGGTCTGTTCCCTTTTGAAATACAACACCTTTCTGAAACGGTCTGGCATGAAAACGTCTAAGTCCCATGTCAGTTTCAAGTCGTACTTCTCCAAATCCGTCATTGATGGTTGAAACTGCCTCGACCTCTCTCCCAACTATTTGTCGTGGTTCAATCATAAAACCGGATTCGACAAATGCTTTACTCAGCACTGTGCGTACGGAATAGACAATTGCAGTAACTCCCCCTACATGAATGAAAATCTTGACCATCAATGGTATCAAGAAACCCTCGTAATATAGGAGAGATCCAAGAAATCCGAACACAACCAAGGTTGTACCAATTGTCACTCCTAGAGGTGCTCCTCTCTCCACCTCGAAGAATCCTGACTTCTCCACATCTATATCATGATCAAGATCGATATCGTGGTCTTCCACAATTCCAGATTTGTCGTCAGGAATGTCATGGTCCACCTCCATGAATCCAGACTTATCATCGGGAATATCGTGATCCAAATCATGGTCCAAGTCATGATCTAGGTCATGATCCAAATCATGGTCCAAGTCATGATCTAGGTCATGATCCAAATCATGGTCCA
>JBHLRZ010000005.1:119272-152635 GCA_048882045.1 Candidatus Thorarchaeota archaeon
GTCCAAGTCATGATCTAGGTCATGATCCAAATCATGGTCCAAGTCATGATCTAGGTCATGATCCAAATCATGGTCCAAGTCATGATCTAGGTCATGATCCAAATCATGGTCCAGGTCATGGTCCACATCACCGAGATCTGAGATTGCTGCGAAAATTCTTCCCAGTGCAAACAATCCGAATGTGTAGAACAGTCCAGCAATCAGAATCCCAAACGAGATTTCTCTAAGCAACGTCGCAATAGCGAAAATGTCCTGCATCTTCTCTTGTCTGACTCCTTCCGAAATGTAACCCTCACCTTAGGCTACTTGTGTAGCTATTCTCGTGAAGGCAAATAAACCTGAGCTCGTTACTACATTTGTTCTGGATAGTTCGACCCTATCTGGACACCAATTTCACGAGATTGAGAAGGGGATGTATCAGATGATTCTTGGATTGCTTGCAATCTAAGTTTCTGCTTTGTCGTTTCAATCTGGAAGGCAACAGTTACGACTATGAACAAAGCTATGTAGAACATTGACGGTTGTAAGGAGATATAATTGGGTGACAAGAAATCAACACCAACCATCAAAGAGATAGAGGCTATCAATACGCCACCAGATGCTACTATCAATTCTGACCCAATCTTTCGACGAGACTCTTTGAATTCGTACAGATTTCCGATAATTCTCAACACAAGTGCAATCATCAGTAGGAAGTGAAATGAAATGAGTCCAATTCCATACATCTGACCAATATAGAAACCTAGATCTCGTGCAATCAGCATCATATTATCCACGTAGACCGGTGTGAAAAGATATTGGCTAAACATAATGAGTCCATACAAGAGGTAGACTGAAAGACCAAGATCGATGAAGGCTTCGATTCTCGATCTCTTCCCTATCACAGTGTTAACTTTTCTTATTGTTATCAGTGCAATACGGAGTAGGAAGTATACAAGCACAGGTATGAAGAAAAGAGGACCGAACCAAATCAACTGACTTAGCGAGGAATTTGAATGCAGGAGCCCTTGCATCCCCGATGAGAGCCAATTAGAATAAATAGGCCACACAGAGAAGGCAAGTGACCAACCAATGATTCTAGCAACTGTGGATTTCAAAGACTCCTTGGCTTCATCAATCAATTTGTTGATGTCCTCTTGAGTTGGTGTGCTTTCAGTATCTTGTCTTATCCAATACAGATTTTGTCCTCTTGTCACTAGTTGGAAAAATAGGACTGCGCCCCATATAGCTGTGAACGGTTGGATCAGAGTCCAAAGATATAGATGAACAAAGATTCCTGTACGGACCCAGAGGATGGAACTGTCAAGGATGAGGAGTGTACTAAAGACAGCTATCACATCCCAATCCTTCAATAATGTAGGATCTAAGGACCTCCTCCGTTTTATACCAATCCAACCCTTAGCTGTGAAGGCAACACATCCGGGTATGGCAATCAGAATCATGAACCATGGACTTGCATACGACAATGTCAATTGAAGAAAGATGAGGGCTCCAATAATTGAACCAAGTGTATCGAGTACGAATAGAAGTGTGGATGGGTGATGAATGAGATTCTCAGGAATTGTCAGTAGCCTTTGAATTGGTGACCACTCTGGATAACTCCTTTTCCAAAGATGGATGCCCTCTCCCTTTCTCACTCGTATGATTACCATTAATCCTCCAAGTACAATCGTGAGTTGTATAATTAAGATTGTAGACGAATCAGTGCTGATCCAGATAGGTCCAATTAGTGTCGAGCATAGACATATGAGAAATGCCCACAATGTGAGGATTCCTAAGGCTTGAAAGAATGTATCGGAGTATGAGATGGATTCACGAACTCTATCGGTGAACTCTTTTTCGGACTCTTTTTCTATGTCATCAGATGGATATTGGTCAGGAAGCATTGAATGCTTGTATTCATATGCAACCTCACTCGGAGCTCCAAACTTTGCTACGACTTTCTTTGCTGACTGATGAGTAATCTCACCATCTCCAAGTTCGGTTGCTGTTTCGATCATATAGCTTCTAAGTTCGTTTATGACATCCTCTGAGATTGATTCAGGCAAGTGTTCATTGACCAATGTCAAATACTCTTCAATTATAATCATTGGATCATTAGTCATTTCAGGCCTGCCTCCTCTGTCAGTTGCATTAGTTGGTTGTTCAAGCTTTGCCAACTTGTCACCATCCTCCGTAGAATTTTGCGTCCCTCTCTTGTAACATAGTATAGTCTTCTCCTCTTTCCTGATGTATCAGACCATCTTCCTTCAAGGATCCCTCTTTTCTCAAGTCGTCTTAGCAGTGGATATGTAGTACTGGGTTCGAGCTGAAGTGAATCAAATTCATCTTGCCCGAGCTTCTTCATGATGTCATAACCATAGGACTCACCATCAAG
This sequence comes from Candidatus Thorarchaeota archaeon, assembly GCA_048882045.1. GTDB lineage: Archaea > Asgardarchaeota > Thorarchaeia > Thorarchaeales > Thorarchaeaceae > SMTZ1-45. The sequence continues at coordinate 121,650 of JBHLRZ010000005.1, forward strand.
AATTATTGCGAGAATGGCAAGCGATATTGCACCACGCCTAATCTCGGTTGACCAACGTTCGTATTCTATCTCAGGTCCTGATTTGCTATCAACATCGGTCATTGGCTTGTGAACCCCAGAATTACTACGTAGTACGATATAGTATGTGACACGATATATATCTTGTCTTTTCATGTCACCAAATGGCCCCAGATTCCTTAATATGGGCCGATGAGCTACGGCGCTTGAGGTGCTCGTACTGAGTATTATTGATCATATCACTACGCTATTGGATGAGGTCGAAATCAAGTATACACGTGAAGACAATGTCTTACGAATGCACTGGAAGACAGACCACTTTGAGGACCTAAAGATCAAGATAGTGACAAACAAGGATGAGTCATGGGCTTACATTGTCGCTCCATTCACGAACTTCTATGAGGTCGAAGAAAGCAAGAGAATGAAGCTAGCTTATGATATGCTAAAAGAGTCTTGGAAGGCTAATGGTGTTAAGTTTGCTATCGACGACGATGATGATATCATTGTCATTGCTGAAACCAATGACACAGACCTAACTGGTGATGAGATAAGGACACTAGTTGGCCATGTCGTGCATGCATGTGACACCCTCTGGGAAATCTATCCAGCATAGTCAATCTGGCCCCTATTGGTATCGGACTTGCATTTCATCTACGCGAATCTTCATAAGTTGGATACAGTTGTTGAACTTGTAATGACCGATAAAAGCCCTGCAGCTTTCCCTCGAGAGAAGAAGGAACAGCTTGTGAACATCTTCTATCCGAAACGCGCTTCATTCATCTTCTTTTATGTATTCGGAGTTGTCGTGTTCATTGTTGGGCTCTTGTTCAATGTAGCATCCGCTGGTGAATTCATCATTTACAACTACATATCCTGGTATCTCGGACTTGCTGCGATGATCTTTGGAGTACTCCTTGTAATTTGGGCTGAAAGCAGACGATGGTTCACCCTATACATAATTACTACATGGAATGTACGAGTACGAAAAGGAATATTCTATAGAAAGACGGAGAGGGTATTCTATGACGAAATCACTGATGTGATCAGCTGTGGTCCCTCGGATGAGCGTCGCGTTGGAATGGGTGATGTTGAGATATTTTCTCAAGCTGTGGACGATAAACCCGTATTGGTTTTTGATGGAGTTCACAATCCTGATGGAATAAAGGAGATTATCAACAGATTTATCCAAACAACCCCTGATCCGGCACATTGGAGTCATCTGGACAGAACCTGAAACGAGGGGGATGCTGAGGTCGTATGAACCCTGCACAGCAAGATGGCTAAGTGCTTCCTCTCTTCCTTTTCAACACAACCACTAATGCTAGAACCACCACAATTCCTCCGCCAATGATTAAGAGCATCAGTGGATCTAATCCTCCGACTAGTACATCAAATGATCCCTTGACCTGGCTCCAGGTCCCAATAGCACTTTCCATGAAGATTGTGAAGTTTACGGTACCTACAACAGATGGCGTCCAGCTGTATGAATATCTGTCTCCACTTGCAATCATTGTGTGATTAGAACCATCGTATTCTACAAGTACCTGATTTATTCCAAGGAAGTATGTGACATTTGAGGCAATCTCTACTTCGCTGCCTAGAGGGACCGGGGATGGTGTCACAACTGGTCCATCATATTCAGGAACTGAAGTCAAGACTTCGTACTTGAAGCTCAACTCACTCCAAGATGTCCAGATACCCGTGCTGTCACAAATCCGGATTCTGGAGTAATATCTGGTTCCATCTTCAAGTGGTAGACCTGAATACTCCACTTCGTTCTCTGACCGGACAAAATCTGCGTACATATTGTATGTAAATGTGTCATTTCCTGTTCGGAAATCTCCAAGGTAGTGACAGTACCATGCACGATAGCCTCCTTTGTCTCCTTCTTCAAGACAATACGCACTTCCGCTTACCTTTGATGTCCACCTGATTTCTATCAGAAGATCCATCTCGTTGTTATAATAGAAGGAGTTGTCTACATCTATAACCATAACTGTGCCTAGATTGGGAACAGTGTAGATCGATTCATCTAGAACTTGGGTCGGTGTCACATCCCCATAGTTGACATTCCATGTCCCATTTGCTAATCTGCCTTGCACTGGAGTTTCGCAGAGATAGACCTCAAAGTTCTCATACGTGACGTCCGAACCTCCCAAGACAGTTCTGAAGTACAATTTATCGATATATCCAGATTTCTGGATTAATGAGTTGTTGTACTTCCAGACAACTCTGCCTGGTTCACCATCAGTTGTGGCAAAGGGGAACACATTGCCACTGGCTGATCCTGGTGAATTGTATAATTCAGTCGTAATCAACTCAATGTCGAAGCTGTGACATCGAGTGGCGAGATATCCTGCAGTTGTTGCTGTGTAGTCTCCTGCTCCGTAATCGTAAGCCACCCACCCCACAGAGGAGGTCGGATCAAGCTCTGAATGTGCAAGTGTTCCAACTAGACCTGTGAAACGTAATTCGATGATTAGACTCATACCGCGGTTAAGAACAAACGTGTTCTCAACGTCTATTGTTAGAATGCTGTCGTGAATCACAGCTTCGTACGCTGCATCTGTCAAGACAGTTGTTGGGCCAACTCCCCCGAAGTTGTCATCAAAAACTCCTCCGAGTGGTCCAATCGTATCGACGTTTGCTATCCTCACAATAAGGTTCTCAAGGGTCAATTTTCCTTCGTCTTCTACAACATAGAAATGAAGCTTATCAACAGTCCCAGTCCTATTGATTATTGTATAATCATACTTGAACTGGAATCTAACCTCATCTTCTGTTGCAAATGGTCTTGCGTTCTGAGAAGCGTTCGCATGGAAAACTGGCTGGATATATGTACTGGAATCACTCAACATCATTGAGTCATTGTATAGTTGATCGTTCCAAACCTCAAATTGATAGCCATTTTGAAAATCATTGGGATCCTGATCTTGGTGAGTCCATGATATGATTGGTGTTTCATCTTGAATGTAGTCAAGAAGCGGTCCTGAAGAGAGTCCATCCACTGCAAAGTCGGAAACACTAGGTGTGTAGTAACTCAGTTCCAGATAAGTTGCATTGAATTGCAAATACTCCTGTTTAGCAAAGCTCTTCCCTGTGTTAACCAAAGCGTTCTCATTTACGTTCCTTAAGACCTCAGTAAGAATCTTGTCACCAGAAAGTGCTAATCTAACATCATCAGTTACATCCCAACTATACCAGTTGTTCTCAACAAACATGTCCGGGCTCTCTGGACTGTCAATAATATCCGTGGGAATGGTTGAGAACACAGGCTGATTGTTCCAAGTAATGAGGGTTTCATCCCATGTATCATCAGAGCAATAGTATACTCCAATAGCTGTATCATTTTCAGTGAATGCCCCTGTCAAATAGGAATGTAATCTTGCTGAAATGAAAGCTGTTTCCTTAGGAATATGGGTCAAATTAAATGATAAGTAAGATCTGGCCAATCCTACTGAAAGATCAATACCTACCCATAACCCGCCATAGTTTGTAATCCCATGATGATTCGTATTAGGAGATGAATTCAGGACTTGTTCATTTTTCCAAACGGGGATGGTAATGCCCCCTCTATCCCCGTCTATAGCAACAGCACCTTCTCTCTGAATCAGCTCTGGTGCTCTCTCAAATTTTATGTCTACCTGAATAGCAGGTGTGAAGATTGACGCGCAGAAGAATACAATCAGCAAACCAGCAAACACTCTTCTCCATTTCTTCATGAACTTCCCTCCGAGGTCCTCGGCCATCTCTGGACATCATTTCCAAGAAGATGCTCAGTCGAGTCGGATATATGGCAAAACAATAGACTTACGACTTATTTCTGTTGTGAGTCTGCAAGTACAGGCCACAAAAATCATTAGCACAAAAGAAATCAAGGTTTGATACACTGAGGAATGTGGGATGGTTCAAAGGTGACACGATTCACCATACGGTATGTAGCGTCAGATGGCGAAAAATACCAAGTTGAGAAAGATGACTATTACACTGAGATAGATCTGTCTGATTCTGGCATCAAGTCGGTCAGTCTCGAACCTCTAGGTCACTGTGATAATCTTGAGAAGCTGAATCTCGACACAAATCTATTGACTGAGATTGATCTAACTCCATTGTCTCTTTGCAGTGGTCTAAAATTGCTTAGTATCACCTCGAATGAGTTGTCTGAAATTGATCTTAGTCCACTTTCAAAATGCTACTCTCTCCAAGCACTCGAACTATCCGACAACATGTTGTATGAGATTGACCTTGAGCCACTACGAACATGTCCTGAATTGAGATGGCTCTATATTTCTGACAATCGCCTTAAAGAGATAGATCTCTCTCCATTGCAAAGCAATCATAATCTTCAGTATCTGGTTCTTTCGGGGAATATGATTTCTCAGGTAGACCTGTCACCGTTAGAGAGAGCAGAGGATCTTCGATACCTCCATCTAAATGAGAACGCAATAGATACACTTGACATATCGGTCCTATTTCATTTCGAATCCCTTGAATCTCTCACTATTGATGATAGGACACTACTCTTGGCTGATCACAAGCTCAAACATCTACCCTACTTTCCTAATCCAATCAATGATATGCTTGATAATATTGAATGGATTCACGAACCTTTGAGTCAAAAAGTTGAGAATGATTGATACTCCGCCCCATTCCTAGTTATTCCAGTGTATCATCTCGGTGACACTAGCTCTAATCTTGAGTAATAGGTATAACTACTTGTGGACTCGATGACGACCATTGAAGATAACGCTGCAAGGATGACTCTACGTATCGCTGGAGTGTTTCAGGAAATTCGTGATATCTGGGCCAGGAGACTGGACTCTTACTACTCCCAGATGGAGTCATTAGTGGATGGACAGTGGTTGGAAGCTGCCGACATCTTAGGCATTATCAGGGAAGCAAGGTTGGCGTCGAGGGAGGCTCTAGATGGACTTGGGAACGACCTTAGTTCCGAGCTTGTTCACACATCCAATGGTGTAGTCGCACGATATGAGGCCATGAGGTCTTCACTGCTAGAAGAAATCGCAGACTTGAGGAATGAAATCAGTAACCTCTCCTCTGGAGATGAGAATGCAATCCGGAGGGAGAATATTGCTCTCCGTGACGCCTTGCTGGCTGTGCCAGAGTTCGACCTTCTCCAGATTATTCAAAGAAACAGGAGGATGACCTATGACCAACTCTGTGAAGAGAGTGGTCAGAAGAAATCCGCAGTTCGTAAACAGGCCAAGGAGCTGATGAAGAGAGGTCACATAAATATTGACAAGAAGTCCAGACCCCATGCCATCGTGTATCTGTCAGCTCCGTGGAGTCAAAGAGGTCTCGACCAACAGGTTCTGGAACCGCCTCCACCTGAGCTGCATTTACCCACACTTTGAATCTGTGATTTCGAATCTTCGAATAGCACCACTCTATATGTCTGACTCCTCCATGGAATCAGATAGGCTCTCCATCTCAGACATCATTTGAGAGTCCAAAGGCTGGAGTGTTCCAACATGCTGAAGTTGAACTTCACTAGCACCGAATTTCTTCGCAATCTTCTGAACTATTGGACTAGTCCATCTGACGATTAGCTCATTCAATACTATTGTGGGTAGGATGAAAGCTATGACTATCAATGGTAGTCCTATTGTCCAACCCAGACTAATTAAGATCTGTCCTGGATTTGGATCTACACCATAAATAACAAACTTCTGGAAGAAGTATCGATTGAACATTGTAATTGGAAATGCTAGTATTCCAAATCCGCCAATTAGGTTTGAATACCAACGTCCAATTCCTTCTGTATCAGGACATCTCCTTAACTCGAGGTGCTTTTGTTTTACATGAGAAACAATTCCTGCATCGTTTAGGATCCAAGTAGAGCCAAAGAGGCCTATGCTGATTGTAAGGGCGGCAAGTGCACCGAACGTTGTGAGAAGTGGATGTAGTGATGGTACGATCTGTCGAAACTCCGTTGCTGATACTTCGGGAACTGCAAAGAGAAGTCCTTGAAGCAAACTGATGACCAGTTCTCCAAGTGATAAGGCAAACAAGGAAGGGACTACTGCTCTCTTCATTATCCTGATCCAATCAAATCCTTGACCTATACGCATCACATCAATGTCATAGGTGGTAATTCGAAACACCTTCGCAATTAGTAGCATGAAGAATGCAATTGGTAGAGAGAGGATCAGAAACTCAAATAGAAACACTGGAATGAGGACTATAAGTAAGAAGTTAGCATCAAAGGTCACTGTCCCAGCAACAGCATCTACAAGACTATAATTATCCGCTACCTCTAGTATTCCTAAAGAGAGGGATTGGGTAACACTAAATGTGACAATAATCCCAATAGCTGAGAAGACTCCTGGTATTATGAATCTCTTATAGTCATCTTTCATCTCTAGCACAAATGGTTACTCAGTCACTGCGTTTCTAAGCATATCGGTGGCATACTCTTGTCCTGCCCAACCTTTATATGTAGACATCTACTTAGCTATATGTAGAGCTCTACATATGTAGGTGTCGACATATGACATTCAGCAGTATGGGAAGACAACGACCTCATAGAACAAGACTCAGCCCTGTTCAAATCTTGATTCTCGCCATTCTGAAGCAAGGTCCAGCACATGGATACGTTATACTCCAGAAGCTGGAAGACGAGCTAGAAGGAAGGAAGATCAAGAGTGGAACTGTCTATCCAGCACTCCATAGACTATTGGAGAAGCAACTCATTACTGGAAAGAACATTCAGCAGGTTGATGGACCCAATACTGTCGAGTATCAGTTGACACAACAAGGACGCAAGATTCTCTCTGGTGAACTCAAGAATCTGGATTCACAGTGGAGTATGCAACAGAGAATCTGGAGGTTCTTGGGAGAAACAGCTGGTGAAAAGGCGGCTGCGCCTCTATTGGACTGGACTGTCCGTGAACGTAGCCCGATTGGATTTGCAGCCATGAAACACCGTTGTCAGTGTGGAGGTACTTGTAATGAAAGACACATCGAGTTCCTAAAACAGTATCGTTCGTACCTCAAACAGGAGCTTGATTGGGTCAGTCGTCGACTAGATGAGATGAAGAGCTCTAACGAAGACTAAGGAGGTGAACAGCTAGAGATGTGTGATGAACACAGAGGTCATGGATACGGTTATCCTTTCATGAGCCCGTTCTCTCGTTGCATGTGCGGTTGTCATGAACAGGATGGCGTAAGCAATGAGACTAGGGTGAAATACCTGGAAGCAATGAAAGCCAACCTGGAGGACCGTATCAAGCACATCGACGATAGGATCGATGAGATACAGAAGGGTGATGCTCAGAAAGCTTAGCCCTCTTATACTATTCATGCGACGTCGCTACTCTTTCTTAACAAGACCTAGTTCATCGTCCAAAGACAGTCAGTTCTCGTAGACATCAGTGTTGTCGGTTGTGCGTGTTCATTGCACAAACGTTTTAAATCAAAAATATGAATAAGATTCCGCTTCGACTTAGATTATAGAGGACATCATCTATGGAACCAGAGAAACTTGCGATAGTTGGAGTTGTATTGGTTACAGTGACTGTAGGTCTCTTTATAGGAGCGTCATTTCTGACATTCCCAGCCGCAGATAATGGTGGAGATGAACCCACACTAACAAAATACACAACAGATCGAGACCTGGCTGAGCTGGAACTTTCCGTTCCTTCCAGTTGGTCGTTCGAAATGTCTGATGGATCAACTTTGGATTTGAGTGCTCTGCGAGGACAGGTGGTTGTTGTCGATCTGATGGCAACATGGTGCCCAAGTTGTGCTACTCAGAATACGTATCTCGCAGAGATAAATGACAACCTAGTTGGAACTGCTATTGTGATATCTCTGACTGTTGACGACAGTGAAACAGCTGCTATGATGGCTGACTACAAATCAACAAAGGCACTGGATTGGCCTCACGGGGTTGATACAGGCAGTTCATTTGAGAACTATTTCAATGTTCGAAACATACCCACCTTAGTACTCATAGATGCGGATGGTGTATTCCGATATTTGCATGTCGGAACCTGGAGTTCAGCCGCAATGACTGATACTATCGCTTCAATTATCTAGTAGGAGCTGTGTGGGGTGCAGGGACTAGTAGAGATAGGTCTACTCTTGGCTAAGCTAGCGGGGGTTTTCGGATCAGGTCTCTACTTAGCCATGTCACCATGTCTATTTCCTCTACTTCCACTATTCCTGTTGAATAGTTTGAAATCAGAGGACGATCGCAAACGAAGTGTTATTGTCACGAGTGTACTTGTTTTAGGAATACTAGGTTCACTTGCTATCTATTTCTCTATTGCTTTGTTTATCAGTTCCTTCCTGTTCAATTATTACCTTGAAATCCTTGCAATATTGAGTTTGATAATCATCTTTCTAGGGATTGTCACATTATCTACAACTCTGAAGACGAAACTTGGAATTTCGAGTCTGAATCTTAGTTCACAGCCCGAAGCACCATCCAATCTCCTTGGTGTCTTCCTTGTTGGCTTTGGATACTCCATGCTCGCAGCTCCATGTTCCGGCTCGGTCATACTTGGTGTTATAGGAGTCATTGGCCTTGAAACTAATGTTCTAACATTAATCCTGATGTTCATTGCCCTAGCTATCGCAGTTGCGATTCCATACTTCACAATAGCAGTAGTGACTGGCGAAGCGAGAGTGAGAATGGCATTCTCACTAAGTCAACATGCCAGAAAGGTCGAGATATTAGCAGGACTGATTCTAATCGTGTTGGGTGTATTCCTTTTTGCGCAAACGCGTTGGTTTGAGTTCATCTTTGGATTTAGAATCTATGTCTAAAACTCTCTGTGCAAAGATGTAAAACTGAGTTTACTAAACGAAGCTCATGCCCTCGCGCAGTTCGATTGATCTTGATGCTTTGATGACACTCCCCAGAATTTCTTTTGTCAATGTGTCACCGAACAAGAGGTATGCTGCAATCATGGTGAATAGACTGCAAGAGAATTATGATGTCTTTCTAAAAACCACCTATAGCCCCGGGGATTTGGTGCCACTCACGAAGACTCCTGAGGTGACAATTATCTACGATTGGGCTCCTGATTCAAAATCAGTCCTTGTCGGAGAGGATATAGCTCGTAATGAACGCATAACACTCTATCGAGTCTACTTGGATAGCCCTCTTGAGATGAATCCAGTCACGCAACTAGAACCTAACTATTATCTCCGCGATGGTCAGTTTGGACCACGGGGAAACTACATCACATACGCAATGAACTATGATATCGACACAAAACGTGAAACCGAAACATTTCGCATCGTAGTTCATTACCTAGATTCGAATGACCGAGTTGTTGTTGCAAGACCTGATAAACCCACGTATCCAGAATTGGAAGTGGATCCGCTCAATCGATACATTCTGTATAAGAGGGCTGATGAGGATCCTTCTGGATCCCAGTGGTGGATTGTTTCTCTTGATGGCAATGAGGACAGGGAGGTTCTCAATTTCGGACCTAAGGCTAAGGTAAATGCTCAATGGACATATGATAGCAAGATTCTCTTCGACACTGATACCTACGAAGGTGAGAAGACAGACCATGTGAGTGTCGGACTGTTAGACATTAACTCTGGAAACATAGACTGGTTGTCAATGCCAAATAATGGAGCAAAATACAGTTATTCGAGTGTTCCAGATCATTCACATCATATCATTGTGGGGGAGACTGTTGAAGCTAGAAGAAGACCATATATCTATGACCTCAAGACTGACATATTACATAGTGCTGTAGCCACCTCTGGAAACCTCTCGCCCATAACGAACCTCGAAAATGATGAATGGATTGGTCTATTCTACAGTTCGACTTGTCCGCATAACCTTGTGAGGTTCCAGCTCGGTGATAATGAACCTGAAACCTTCACCTTCCTGACAGATATGCTGGGTCATACTAGTATCAAAGAGGACGACCTGACACCTGCTGAGGATTTCAGGTGGATTTCAGCTGATAATACAATGATACATGGTTGGCTCTATCAACCTGCAAAACCAAATGGCAGGACAATCGTCTATATACATGGTGGCCCCACTGCTCATTCTGAGGATTCACTTGATATACAGGTCCAGTACTTCTGTTCAATGGGATACACCATTCTTGATCCAAACTATCGGGGCTCTACTGGTTACGGAGTGATATTCCGCGATTTGATCAAGAAGGACGGTTGGGGTGGTCTTGACAAAGAGGATGTTCGAACAGGAATCGAGACGCTTATTGAAAAGGGATTTTCAATACCTCACAAGATTGGAATCTATGGAACCAGCTATGGGGGATACATGAGTTGGAATGCTATAACTCACTTCCCAACGAAGGTTGTGGCGGCTGCTGCACCAATCTGTGGCATGACTGACTTGGTAGTCGACTATGAAACCACTAGACCTGATCTAAGACCATACTCGGAGGAGATGATGGGTGGATCTCCTACTGAAGTTCCTGAAAAGTATCAGGAGAGGTCTCCAATCAATTACGTACAGAATATCAAAGGGAAACTTCTCATTGTGCAAGGATTGAGAGACCCCAACGTAACGAAAGCCAATGTTGCTGAAGTGGAGAAGATTCTGGAGAAAAACAAGATATCGTACGAAAAGCTTGTATTTGATGATGAAGGCCACGGAATACTTCGTGAAAAGAATGTAAAGATTCTACTTCAAAGATTAGCTGAATTCTTTGATTCATCACTATGAAAAGAGGTCCTCGGATTCTTTTCGGAGGATATCTGAAGCTTTTCCGTCACCAGCTTTGAATTCGATGCCCCGTACGAGCACAACAGGAATTCCTTCATTCGCTTGGCCCATGACAAGTTCTGCTGCTGCTGCAATCTGATCTGCAAGACAAACAAGAGACCCCTTCAGCTCGCGTTCGTATAGGTCCTCTTTTCCTTTGTTGACAACAAAGGGGGACATACCTGCAACACCAATAGCAAGGTTCACTGCGCCTTTCCTCCAAGGTCGCCCTTGAGTGTCTGTTACGATGACTGGTACGTTAAAACCCAATTGCTCTGATATTGCTTCATGAATCTTATGAGCTGAACTGTCTGGGTCATTTGGTAAAGCCAGGATAGTGTCTAGAGGGGCGTTACTTTCATCGACTCCAGAGAAGTCAGTTATTATCCTATGTTTTGTCTTTGTGATGAGAATTGGTTTGTCCTTAATTATTGAGACTGATTCTCGAAGTGCCGCTTCAACACGTTTTGGGTCTTCACCTGCCTTTTTAGAAATCTGTCTTGCTTTCTCAGATATTTCCAAGCTTGCCAGCTCGTATAGAGAACCTTCTGCAACGGAGATAATTGAATGAGTGATTACAAGAATATCTCCTTCAATGAGGTGGACATCATTTTCATGGATAGAAGATAGAGTGAGTTGAGCTATATCGTCACCTACACTAACTGTAGGAAATCTCTTGATAGGAATGAGTTCAATTGTTTGTCCTGTCATGCTCTTCCCTTGTGCTAAGCATCCTCAATCTCTTCTTCTGGAAGCTCCCTAATAGTCTTTGAGGGCTCATAAAACTCTCCAAGACCTGCACTGATTTTCAGGTTCTTTGGGATGAGGTCATAGAGGATGAGTCCTCCAATGATGTTTATTGCAGCTTGGACAACATTCCACGGAACGATTAGCGCTGATGCAATGACAGCACCATTGACATCATAGAGGAACGGGAGTAGTGCAGGCAGTAGTACAATATTCATGAAGTACATACCCACCGACCTAAGAACTGTTCCGCTGACCAAATAGACAGACATTCTGACAGGTTTTGATACATCTCTGTGTCTTAATAACCAATAACCAAGAACCATCCCGACGATTGTGAACATCTCTGCAAAGCCTTTGAAAACTGCACCAATCGGATTTCTGTAGGCGATTGCGATGAACATCACTATCATCGATACAATCGATGCAGCCCAACCCAAGCCTATGTAGATCAAGACCAATGGAATTCCAGTCCAGTCGATTGTGAATCTTGGAGCTGGCATGACTAGAATGTCCGTTACTCCAAGCACAGGAAAAACCTCGAGTGCAACTATGATAGATGTAAATATTGCAAGTATCGCTATGCTCTTTGAATCCGTTCTCATCTGCATGGATAACTAGGTCTCCTCTTAACACCTCACAAAGAAAGAAGGGTTGGTTTCGCGCTGTGCAAAACCTCGTTAAAAGGTGATTGCATATGCTTGGTTGTATATATTCAGAGAGTATATATCCTACATTTTCGATTATTTATATTTGGGATTCGTATGATGGGTAGTCAGAGAGCAACTTGTACCGTAATCTTTGTTATACTCGTAATGGTTGGATTGACTCCATCACATGTTCCAGTAAAAATCGAAACTATACAAGCGCCTGAGAGTATGGGGTATCTAGCTGAAGATTCACCGATAATTGTATTCGATTATTCTCACGGTCAGTTTTCTTCGACAGTAGAACCTCTTGACCTCCTTCTCGAAACAGAACTCGAGAATCTGGGTTATACGGTTGTCTGGGCTTGGGGCGGAATTAACTCAGCAATTCTGAGTAATGCCACTGGTCTTGTAATCGGTTCAATTTGGGAAGAGTCCAATGCATTTCTGCCTGAAGAAATTCTGGCTATTCAGGCATGGTTCCTATCAGGTAGTAAGTTTCTTTGGGTGGGGACTGACGATGATTTCTCTGGTCATACCTACATCAATGATAACATGAATCTGATTTTACAGGGCATTGGCTCCCATGTCTATCCAGAACCAGTGGGGGTTGGTGACCCGATTATGAACTGCAATGCATCATATCGTGTAATTGCAAATGGGACGAGCGAGAACGAATTTGTTGCTCCAATCGTTGCAAATGTGTCAGGTGTTTTGATGCATAGCCCAACGATGCTCTATGGGAGTGAAAGTCCAACGAATCCTGGTGTTGGTGTGTCTCCTGTACCTCTGGAAGATGTTACTATCGATAATGTCTTTCCGCTCCTTTACTACAGTCAATATGCAACTTGCCTTGATCAGGATATAGTTCCCCCATTTGCTCATGAAAATGGTGATTCGGGCGAATTTGTGTGCGCAACACTTGAAACAAATCTTGGATTCACGAATAACTGTGTCGCGATTGTTTCCGGGGCGAATCCATATGGGAGATACCAACCTATGTTCACATCAGACTATTATGGTAAAAGTCTGGAGGGAGATCTCTTTGTCAAACAGGCTATTAATTTCGGAATGTCATTGGCCAGTCAACTATCAATTATGAGTCCTCCCGATATCATATACGAAGAAGGAGCAGTTGGATATTACATTGCCTGGCAAGCATTCGACTCGAATCCAAAGTTGTACAATATTACTTCGGATCATACGCTCATTAGAGAGGGGGCTTGGAATAGTTCATCCGAGATTTTCATCCTTTCTGTCGATGGACTGAGTCAAGGTGCCTACAATTTCACACTGACTGTGGAAAATGAAGCTAATGTCACGCTATCGGACGCAGTGTTAGTAACAGTCGTAGAACAGCACCCGCCTGAGATTAACCATCCGGAGGACATGAATATCTTTGTTGGTGATGATATCAGTCAGATCATGTGGAACTTTTATGATCAGAGTTTACTATACTATAACATCTCTCTTAACAGTGAGGTGATTTTGACTGAGTTTTTGTTTTCAGCCCAATTCAAAAGAGTCATCATTAATCTCGCTGACCTTCCTGTGGGAGTCCATAATTATACCATACATGTTATAGATAGAGCGTTTCTTGATGTGACTGATACTGTGTTTGTTGAAGTTCTTGATTTGCCTATTTCTACCACTACAACAACTACAGCAACGACAACCGCTACTAATACGACTTCTGACGGGGGGTATGATATTATCGGAACAATGACGTTCATAATCTCAGTAGGTTCTTCGATCGTTATCATCGTCATTGCGATTATCATAATCAGAAGACGGTAGTTATTCAACGTGTAGAGAACAAAGAAGTAATCCCCGGTGATTAGACCGGGGATTTGTGAATCACAGCAAACTAGTGCTCATGATGTACTTGTTCGGTATGCATCTTCATCTCTTGTTGAGAGTTGAATTTCTTTCCGCACATCTTACATTCAAATTGATTTGTCTGATTTTCCATAGTAATCATGTTAACTATAGTTTATATGTTATTAACTTTTCTATAAAACCTAATAACTTCATAAGTACCTTTATACAGTCTATTTTTCGAAAAATCAGAAAGTGTATGAACGAAATGAGTTCATAACAGAAAGTATGATAGAATATTCTGAGGTGAGGATGTGCCATGAAGCACGTCTCGATGAAAATGGTACTAGGTATCGTGATTGCGACAATATTTCTTGTTGGAGCAATTGCTGCCCCAGTATCAGCAGTTCAGACAAATATCATAATTGAAGAATATAATCAAGCTTGGAGATCAGGTGCAAACAATCACACATACATCTATGTTGAACCTGATCCCTTGAGCTTCATTTCTCACAGCTATATGCATGCAAATGAGGACTTGGACTATACTCAATATAGATACAACAGTGGCGGCTGGACATCCCCAGGTGGTAGTGTGTCAGAAGGAACCAATGCTCCTTTTGACTGGAGTGTGTTCAACAGTCACCCGAATGGTCCTTTTGCTAATGATGCTAGGCTTCCAAAGTTCTATGACTTTGAAGCAGCTGATGGATCTGAGTTTGTTGTGAATACAACTCTAGAAACTCGAACATACTCTCTTGCTTTCGGTCAGCATACTTCAGTGATTGCAGATGCAGGTTCTCTGTATGTTGGCACATTAGGTATTAGTGGACAGGAATTCGTTCACCTAACGATCGATTCCAAACAGGATGCTGTTTCTTGGACTGTATATGTCTATGATCCAGAAGGTAGACCCTTGGGTTCCTATATTGGATTTGAAGGTGACATCTGGACAATTCCATTCAAACCCTCCATAGCTGGAACATACTACGTGTTACTAACAGCTTCGCCATCATCAGGAACTTTTGCATTGTTTGACTTTCTACCTGTCGCTGTATCTGCAACACCGATTGCTCTTGGTGACGTAGTTACAGGAGAACTGAAGACCGGAGAAATAGTAATAGATCCTGAAACTGGTAGCTTCGTTCAAGAGGAAAAGGCTCCTGCCGCATTTACCTATAGGGTCGATTCTCCTACAGATGTTGCCTCAGTGACCTATGCATTCAACTACGGTGGACTCTTTGACACTCAACCTGAGTACATAATGTTCACCAGTGGTGCCTTTGTCTATGGTACAGATGGCGGCTCTCGTTATGGCTATAGTGTTGGTTCTCCATCAACTGGAGAATACTTCTATCGAGGAGGGCCATACTATGTTACAGTCATAGGGGGCGACAACACAGAGTATACTTTGTACAACCGTGTCAACAGCTATGGTGATCTCCCTGTGAACCATGAGTTCCAGTTTGAGAACTACATGGGTGCAACAACTTCACACGCCTACAGACTTGACATTGATGAACCATCAATACTGAGAATGAACTCTACCGCTGCAGGTGGAGACCTTACTGTATACCTAGTTGGTGTCTATGATGACGGTTTCCGCGTTTCCAGAACCATATCTTTTGGTGCAAACATGCAATCATCCAGCGACTACTACTTGCCAGTGGGTGAGTATCTTGTTGAGATGGTTATCGACGCTGGTGTAAACGAATGGGCTGAATTCAACATAGGTCCAATTGTTTCTGAAACACGAACTAACATCGTAGATGTGGGTGGTTTCTTCTTTGACGCTGAAACATTCCACATGTACAATCTTACTCTCTTCCTAAACAATGAGGACAACGTGACAGTGGATTTGGAGGTTACCCTCTATGATGCTGTAGGGTGGGAGCTATACAGTGTTGGAATGACTCTGGCAAACAGATGGGATGGATCTCAGATAGTTCCTCATCCAAGTATATGGGATAATGACACCCTAAGTTATGCATATCAAGCATGGTATGAAGGACAGGCATTCTTGTCAATCTGTGCGTACTCTGTCGATAACAATACACAAGGTGCTACAAACGGTTACACGGACTATTCTGTTGATCTCACTCTACAGTGGATGAACATGGACGACCAGTATTACGCAGGTATCGAGAGTCTTGACGTTTCAGCCGGATCAGCAAGCACAAACATTACACTCCTAACACCTGCTACTCCAAGCGAGTGGTGGGGAGTGAGGTTAAACGCGACTCCTGGTGTTTGGTACAATGTATCAGTGATGACTGGCGGTTTGAATGATATAGGCAACGGTATCTTCAGTCTCTACGCTGGTTCGGGTCATTGGACCGGATCTGGTGATCTCGCTGACACCACTGTTGGCTCAGTTTCTCAATATGAATTCCAGTTCGGAGCTATTTCAGACACAATTCAAATAGACTTCTACGCTCAACGAAACCCAGTTGATGGATTCATCTGGATTGAGATAACTCCGATGGAGACAAATCAACTCGAGATTCAACCAATAACACCACTTGGACCTGACATCCTCTCTATTCTAGGAAGTGTGGCTATTCCAGCAATTATTGGTGTAGGAGTGATAGTTGTAGTCTATATAGTGTATGTCAAGAGATTCAAGAAATAGAACCAATTACATCGGTCTTGACATGTTCGAGACCGATGTCCCACTCTTTTTACCCATTGATTCATATCCGTTCAATCTGATTAGAACAAGGGAGATTCGATGTCTGAAGACGACCAAGTTCCTTGGTACGCGAATGATAAGATGTGGGAACTCATGGAGCCTGTGATGTTCACAGAAGCTCGTATTGCTTACACACCTGACGAGGTTGACGCCATCAAATCATTGTGCAAGATACAACCTGATGAAGCAGTTCTCGATCTCTGCTGCGGTATAGGCCGTCATAGTCTAGAGTTTGCACGACGTGGTCACAGGGTCGTTGGTGTGGATAGGACCAAGCTCTATTTGGAGAAAGCAAGAAGAAAAGCCGCGGAGGAGCATTTGAAAATCGAATTTGTAGAGGATGATATGCGGACATTTTATCGAAGGTCATCATTTGATATCGCGCTGAGTATGTTCACTTCGTTCTCATACTTTGAAGATCACGAGGAACAGATGCTTGTCTTGAGAAATATCTATTCTTCACTCAGAGCAGGTGGCCGACTTTTAATGGAATCTGCCGGGAAAGAGATACTGGCTCGGATATTTTTGAGACACAGTTGGTCAGAATGGCCTCACGGATTTATGCTGGAAGAAAGGGAACCTATCAACGACTGGAGTAAAATGCAGAATACTTGGATCTTCATTGAACGAAATGGGACAACACACAGGTACAATGTCACACATTGGATCTATTCAGGAGTCGAAATAAGGGAGATGCTGGAGAGTGTTGGATTCACTGATGTCAAGGTGTATGGTGGCCTTGATGGACGTCCATATGATAACGAAGCAGAGCGACTAGTAGTAGTTGCCACCAAGTGACCTTAGGAAACGCTTTTCATTGGAATTTCCTTCTGTCTATGAGAGTGACAAAAGATGTTTCTTACACGTTCAGATGACTATCCACTTGAACAGATGATTGATGTCGCCTCTGGTAGAACTCGTGCAGATCTTGTTTTGAAGAATGCCAACGTTGTGAACGTGTTTACAGGAGATGTTTCGAAGAGCGACATTGCTATTCACCGAGAGTACATCGCAGGCATAGGCAACTACGTTGGGAATGAAACTATCGACCTCAAGGGAAAGTATGTTACTCCTTCGTTTATTGATGGACATGTTCACGTGGAATCATCAATGGTCATGCCAATCCAGTATGCACGCGCTGTAGTACCGCATGGAACAGGAGCAGTTGTGGCTGATCCACACGAGATTGCCAACGTTCTAGGGACTGAAGGTATCCTTTACATGTCAAAGAGCATGAGGGGAGGACCCCTCGAGTTCTACATGATGTTACCCTCATGTGTCCCTTCCACGGACCTCGAAACCAATGGCGTAGCACTCGATTTCTTAGACATAAAACCCCTCATGACTGAACACTACGTTCTTGGTCTAGCTGAGGCAATGAACTATCCCGGTGTTATCTACCGCGACCCCGACATTCTCGAGAAAATTCGTGTCGCTCTCAGAATGGGGAAGATGATTGATGGTCATGCACCTGACTTGAAGGGTCAAGATCTCAATGCATACACAGCAGCGAGAATCTCTTCTGACCATGAGTGCAGAACCATTGAGGAAGCTAGAGCGAAACTTGCTGCTGGAATGCATATACATATTCGCGAGGGTTCCACTGCTAAGAACCTGAAGGACTTGGCTCCCCTCATAGAACCTCATACAGCCATGTTCTGTAGCTTCGTGACTGATGATCGAAACACACTCGATCTTCTCGAACGAGGTCATATCGACAGTATGATTCGTGACTCAATCGAGTCAGGTGTAGATCCAGTCCTGGCTATAAGGGTCGCAACACTCTCAACAGCTCGACACTACGGTCTCCAATATACTGGAGCTGTGGCTCCTGGGTATCATGCTGACATTGTCGTTCTTGACAATCTTGAGAAGGTCAATGTCAAGATGGTGTACAAACAAGGAACTCTAGTAGCTAAGGATGGCAAAATGGTCAAAGACTTTGGTGTCGATGAACAACCAAGACTAAGACGCTCGGTCAACATTCACTACTTGGAACCGCACGACTTCGAGGTTAAGGCTCGAGGAGATCAGATGAATGTCATCGGAATGATTCCGCATCAACTGATCACTGAGAGACTCATAGAAGATACAAAGATCGAAGATGGCCTTGCAGTGCCTGATATTGACCGCGATATAGCAAAGGTCGCTATCATAGAGCGACACAATGCAAGTGAACCACGTGCAATTGGATTTGTGAAGGGAATGGGTATCAAGGATGGTGCAATGGTTTCATCCATTGCTCATGATAGTCATAACATAGTTGCAGTCGCAACCAATGACAAAGACCTAATTCAGGGTGCAATCCAGATTGTGAGAATGCAGGGAGGAATTGCAATCGCAAGGAATGGGGAGATTGTCGATGCTTTACCACTTCCAATCGCTGGTCTGATGTCCGATCAGTCTATCGAACACGTGAGTGAGAAATTGAAGGACCTCAAGAAGGCTGCAAAACAACTTGGAACACCACTTGATGAACCATTCATGGCAATGGCCTTTCTATCACTACCAGTGATTCCAAAGCTAAAGATTACAGACCTTGGCCTTGTAGATGTTGAAAGGTTCCGACACATAGATCTGTTCGACGTCACTAGCTAATGTCAGTTCTTCGAATTAGGATCAAACAGTGAGATTTAGTTTCTCCCTTGCCCCCTTGAACTGCTTCCTCTTCTTGTTTCCAACATATATCGCCATCAGTGAACCGATGAATACCAAGATCGTTCCGAACAGAAATGCACCCAGAAGCATCGGAAGGAACACAGGGTTTGGAAGACTCCGAAGCCCAAACAGTAGACCTCGAAAGAGTAGGTGGGCTACCTCGACGATAAGAATCACCAACAGAGTCAGTCCTGCTCCAAGCTGTCGTTCATGAATGTAGACTTGAAGAGCTGATTGTAGCAAAATAGCTGCTAATAGATTTCCCAAGATACTCAACAGCAAGAGATTGAGAGGTACTGTAACCCATGATGGTAGATCCAAGTAGGTGATGACAGGAACACTCCATGGTGTCAAGTACTGGAAGTAGAGCATCCCAAGGAAGAAGATGAGTTCGAAGACCATCATCACAATAGCTCCGAAACCAGTTATTCGAAGAATCATATTGTCAATCCTGTCAGCCCAATCCATGTCCACGAGTTTCAGATACTCTTCGTTGAGGGGTTTAGCCCAAGCACTCTCAGCGATACATGACTCCTTCTCACAGTTAACGACTGTCAGGAGTTTCCCTCCATATTCTCCGACCCTCTTCTGCTCGCAATCCTCACAAACAAGATCTCCACAGACATGGCAGACATCCTTGGCTAAGGTTCCTGGATGATTTACACAGTCTCTACTCTGGCTTGAACCAAGAATAGGTGCTGCACAATACTCACAGCGGTTTATCTTGTCTTTATTGAAGACAGACACAGGTCCTCCACACACTGGACAGAGAACTTTTTCCTGAAGTCTGGTTTTCATCGCCATCCCCTTCACCTCCAGAATGATTCCGCACGTCGGCGATCTCTTTCGCGCCGTGTTCGTTCATGGTCCTGTCTGAATCTCTGTTGATATCTTCGTTCCCATTCTCTTTTCATCTGTTCTGATCTCTGTTTATCATCCCATGAACGAACTGATGGTCGGAGCTTGGATTCAGTAGCCTTCATCTTCTTGCGTGTTGCCAAGCTCTTGACACGTGCATTGTCAACAGACACGAAATCTGTTCGACTGATGATTTTCGCAGCTTCTATGGTTACAGCAATTAGACCTGCATAGAACAGGATGGGGATGATGATTATTGCACCCAGTAACATGAGTACTCCCGCTAGTATTGGGATTGCTATGATTATGATTATGATAAGAAGGATAGCTCCTGCACAACTGTCTCCTCCTCCACTTCCTCCGCCTCCTCCAGATTTGCCTATGCTGGCAAGCAGCTCAAGAGGTATCCTCCAGAGGTGTTTCATAGCATTCCCATAAACCCCGAGAAAACTACGATACATACTCCCAACTCTGGAGAATCTTCCGCCTGCGGATGTGAACAGATTATCAATCGGAATGACCAGTGAAGCTGTGGTCACAGCTGGACGATATCTCCCCTCGAAACACTTCCGACAGAGGTAAACTGCTGAACCTTCCCATTTCTCATCTACAGGTGGTTCCTGGACCGTTAGACATTGC
The DNA here is from genome assembly GCA_048882045.1 of Candidatus Thorarchaeota archaeon. Classification (GTDB taxonomy): domain Archaea; phylum Asgardarchaeota; class Thorarchaeia; order Thorarchaeales; family Thorarchaeaceae; genus SMTZ1-45. The sequence continues at coordinate 142,453 of JBHLRZ010000005.1, forward strand.
CTGCAGAAATGGTTTCCACAAACATTGCAAGTCGTAGCGGCAAGATACTCTTCGTGGTTTGTACATGGGACAAACACACTACTGACTCCAAGAACAACACCACAATAGTCGCATGCAACAGTATTGTCACCCTTGGTCTTTGCCAGAGGTGTTGCACCTCCGCAGTTTGAGCAAAGGATAGCCATTCCTTCCTCAGTGACCATTTTGCGAACATCAAGTATTTTCTTTTCTTCACTTAATGAGAGTGGCGTTTCTCCGTCCGATGAAAGCAGAGCTGGTTCCAGGGGACTGGGCATTACTCCAGCTTCAATCAATCCAGCTGGAGTCATTTCTTTCACGACTGTGACGCCCTTTGGAGGTAATACTTTGTTAGCTCGTATGATGAGATAGAGTATGATCAACGACTGAGAAGCAATGATAAAAGCCGCAACATTTCCAATCGCAATCTCAAAATTGGGAACTCCAAACAGTGGGAAATTCCATGAATAGGAGAGTCCCTGGACATAGATTAGAAGCGCTGACAGTATTACTGCAATGAAACTATACAGCACCTGAGACAGTACGGCCCATCTTCGGAAATCATCAACATAATACCCGATGACTAGACATGGAAAAGCAACACCACCAAAAATCAGGAGAGTGTAGACATATCCCATTGATCCCAATGTCCCTTCAACTGTAGCAATGAGAAGACCAATAGTTGCAATTAAACCAAAGATTCCAAATGTCATCTGTGTGACGCTGATTAGACGTAATCCTACAGGTCTGTCGAAGACGACGTAGGTCTTTTCCTCCTCGGACAAAATATCAATCCCCTTACGCGTGCCTGCTAACCCAATCGGTTTACAAAGTTCCTTCGTTCTGAGGACTTAAAACCTCTGTGCCTTCAACGAGATTCCCAAACGAACAACTCTCATAAGGAGGTTCATCACACAACTTTGTGATTACAATGACCGAGATTCCAATGCCCGGTGATTATGGAGCTCCTGAGAGACAACAACCTCCTCCACAGAAAGGTTGTTGTACGAGAATCTGTGAGTGTTGGTTGTATCTGCTCTGTGCAGGTATTCTAATCGTCATATTCTTCTTGATCTTATTCGGTTTCATACCGTTGCTCTGGATATTTGGATGAAAATATTATACAATCCGGCTAGTTTATATCCCATCAGAGAGAGTTAGGACCAGTTATTCAAGTTCGTGGAGTAACACCATTGGCGAATACTGAGGACGAAAGCAGTCGATACCCCTCCCTTGAAGGAGGGCGCATTAGCAGAATCATGAGGGCACTTGAACTAACCAAAGGTGTAGAAATCGCACGAAGATACCTGGCGATGAATGCGTTCGACGGAGCTCTTACTATGCTGGGACTCATTCTTGGTGGACTGATAACGATCAATCCTCTCGACCCAAATGATGGTTTCAATGCTATTCTACTTGCTGCAGCAGGAACAAGCATAGCCATGGCGATTTCAGGATTCAGCGGTTCATACCTAGCCGAGAGTGCTGAGAGAGACCGCGAAGTGGAGGAAATCGGTAAAGCCATGCTAAGTGACATGAGTGAATCAATGTATGCCAAGGCGACAAAGACGACTTCCTTGGTTGTGGCTCTAGTGGATGGATCGTCACCAGCAATGGCTGCTTTCATCATCATAATACCGCTCTTCTTTGTTCCTGGAGGATTTCTGGATTACATATCTGCATTCTACTTGGCAATTGCTATCTGCATGGTTCTTCTATTCGCACTGGGGCTTTTCCTCGGCGCAGTCTCGAAGAAGAACATGTGGTCGTATGGAGCCAGGACACTCTTCGCTGGGATTATGACCGCTATCCTCATGTTCATCATATCCTGGCTTACTGGTGCGAGTGGATAGACAATGTTCGAAGACCTGCCGAGGGAACATCTCGCCTTCCTCCCAACACCCCTTCATGAGATGAGGAATCTCGGAGAGTCTCTGGGATTGAATAGTCTCTGGATAAAGAGAGATGACCAGACTGGTGCTGCTTTTGGTGGTAATAAGACCCGCAAACTGGAGTATGTTGTTGGGGATGCAAAAGCAAACAAGGCTGACACACTAGTCACAGTAGGCGGAGTGCAGAGTAATCACTGCAGACAGACAGCAGCTGTCGCTGCCGCAATGGGTCTTCGTTGCATCCTCCTCCTTGGTGGTGAGGAGCCTGACACCTACACCGGGAATGTGCTGCTGAACAGATTCATGGGCGCTGAGATGAAGTTCTTTCCTGATGAATCCTACATGACACTCAACACACGAATGGACGAGATCATAAACACGCTGACTGAGTTTGGGCTCACTCCATATGCCATTCCTGCAGGAGCCGCCATGCCTGTCGGAGTCATCCCTTATGCTAAAGCGATGGAGGAATTGAAGGACCAGTTCATGGTACACGATACATTCCCTGAGAAACTACTCGTCGCAGTAGGAACTGGCGGAACTCACGCGGGTATGATCATCGGAGCAAACATGCTTGATCTTGATGTGGACATCATTGGCATCACGGTTTCAGAATCAGCTGAGGAGATGCAGACCAAGGTCAAGAATCTCATAGAACGGACTGTAGAAACCTACCCTGAGATAGGCTCATTCAAACCCAAGATACACATTGATGACAGCTTCATTGGAAAGGGCTATGGGATCCTCGAGGATGGTGTCGTGAGTGCCATCGAGATGTTCGCGAAGATGGAGGGCATCATCCTGGATCCCGTCTACACTGGGAAAGCGGGACTAGCACTCATTCGAATGGCTCTTGCTGGCGACATTAATACTGATACTCCGACACTGTTCTACCACACTGGTGGACAACCTGCACTCTTCACCTATGAAGAACTGGGTTAGGTGGCTCTGTGTTGGAACAAGCTTCTTTGATGATAATGTCGTAAATCTTAAGACAAATCTGTGTGCAATGAATGTAAATCGAATATCCAACAAAGGTTATCTCGATATCCCAAAACCTTGATTGATCCTTAAACGTCTTTCCAACCGACACTTCCTTGTTCTGCCATTTTCAATGATATCTAGGAGGAGAGATTTTGAGAGAGAAGAAATTGATATTCATAGTCTTTGTATTCGTTGTATGTATACTGTTTTCAATGCCTTTACTGACGACAACAGATAATCCTGAAGGATCAACTTATGATATATCGAACAATGAAGCACCAGAAATGAACGAATCTTTTGATATATCGCATACCAACGCTGTTACTTATACAATCTATCAAACAATTGCTGGTGCATGTACCAATTTCCCAAACATGCAAGATTTGTCGACATCTACTTATGCTACACTCACAGAATCTCCCATACCATTCAATTGTCACTATGAACAGCAGTTTCAATTCACAGGTGTCAACTCTGGAAATAATTACAAGCGTCTATTTATCAACTGGAGATCTATGAATGAAGAAATGAATATAGAAGTATTCACTGGCTCCACTTGGGTATTGATCGCCTTACAATCTATTTCGACTGGAACTTATTCCTATGATGTTTCTCCATATATCGGTTCATCCTCTAGCTTTTTGATTCGACTCCGGGCTGCCAATCCATTGTTTTGCGGCACATGGACTATTTATGACATGTACTTGCAGAGTAATGAGGCTGCACTAGCTTCCATCAACACAGCAATCCCAAGCACTATCTATGCAGATACATCATTCATTTTCAGAACAAATCACTATGATATTGATGGTCAGAGTGATGTTGCGGGATCTAATTGTTATGGGGCAATTGGAGATGGCACTGATATGATTCGGTTCTATACAACTGGGGGAACTGGAGCTAGACTTGTGACCGTGTATCAAGGATCAGCTAGTGTCAGTTGTACTGGTGTCTCTATCACCAATGGGTATCAAATGACATGGACAGTCACCATCCCCTCAAGTTGGAGTCACCACGCAGCCACCATTGACACTTGGGCATTTACTTACGATGATCATGGGGCTGGCAGTGGCTGGCAGACACATAACACCAACTCCCTTTTCGATCATTATCCTCAGGCTTCGATCTTGGCAGCTGTACCAACCATCATGTATGCAGACACACAATTCTCATTCACGACAACACATACAGATCTTGATGGTCAGAGTGATGTTGCGGGATCTAATTGTTATGGGGCAATTGGAGATGGCACTGATATGATTCGGTTTTATGCAACTGGGGGAACTGGGTCTAGGCCTGTGACTGTGTATCAAGGTTCGGCCAGCGTCAGTTGTACTGGTGCTTCTATCGCCAATGGGTATCAGATGACATGGACAGTCACCATCCCCTCAAGTTGGAGTCACCACGCAGCCACCATTGACACTTGGGCACTTACTTACGATGATCATGGAGTTAACAGTGGTTGGCAGACACATAACACCAATTCCCTTTTTGATCATTATCCTCAAGCTTCTATCGTCACAGCTGTTCCATCCTATGTATACGCTGGTGTTCCATTTTCTTTAATCACAAACCACGTTGATATTGATGGAGCTAGTGATCTCCAGTTCTGCTATGTGGGTATAGGTGATGCAAACGATGACATCCGATTCTATGTCACTCCAGGAGTAGGGTCTCTAACCATTAACTGGCAATATGGAAGTGAATGGGTAATGAGCGCGAGTTGTACAGGAAGCTCAATCACCAATGGTTTTCAATTGACAACGACATTGACTCTTGACTGGGATTGGGACCACGAATTAGATGTTGACACTCATGCTCAATCCATCGATGACTACTCTGGTTCCAGTTCATGGGCATTTGATAACACGAATGGTCATTACGAGAATGATCTCGAGGTGACTTCCTTCCAAGTATCTATCAACTCAGAAAATGATGCAAACCACAATGGAATTATTGATTTTGCAGAGTGGTTCAAAGGTGGGGTCCAAGTCACTGCTTCTGGCACTGTGATGTATGAGGGTTCTTTACAGTCTTTTGACTCTGGCTACGCATCTGGGGTGGAAATTCAATTATTTTATGACATAGATCACGATGGCATTCTCGATGACTTAGGTGACTCTTATAGAGATACTACAATCTTCTCTGGTTCCTTTTCCTCCATCTTTTACACACCCTCAGCTGGATTTTATGACGCACAAGTAAATGCTCATTTTGATGTAGCAATTCAAGGAAGGCCCAGTGGATGTTCTGATGTTACTAGCCCGAGTATCGAGATTACTTCCAAACGCGACAACTCACCGCCTACTACCACGTGGGCGTTTATCCTAGACTCGAGCAGTGGAGGGTTGTACGCGCCAATTTACCACTATGATGATGACACGACAATAGATTTCGCCGCTTCAGGATCTGTTGATTCTGCTGGTGTGGGATTGCACATGTTAGCATATTGCTACAAACTGGATTCGGGTTCATGGAGCTCATGGGTAAGTTCTAGCATCTATGAACTTACTGCAACTGAGGGTAATCACACCGCCTACTGTCGAATTCGAGATGAAGTCAACAACTTCGTTGACTATATTGATTGGGGGATTGTTGACACAACAGTCCCAGATTTGGACTCACCTGATGATTTCACATATGAACAGGGGACGAGTGGACACGGTATCTCATGGGCAATCGGTGACTCCAATCCTTACCAATACCAAATCGATGGCAATGGTTCCACAATAGGTCTGACTCATTGGTCTAATGGAACGATTGATTTCAATGTAGATGGATTCACACCAAATGTATACAATTTCACAATCACTGTGATTGACTCAGCTGGTAACGTAGGAAAAGACACAGTGTTCATAACCGTGGAAGATACCTCAGCACCAGATCTAGATAGCCCCGATGATTTCTCCTATGAACAGGGGACCATTGGACACAGTATCTCATGGACATTAGGGGACATTAACCCGTATCAATACAGAGTCGATGGGAACGGAACTACATTGGATTTCACACCATGGACCAATGGAACCGTGATCATCGATGTCGATGGGCTCGCTCCGGGTGTCTACAACTACACTATTACAGTGACTGACCTATATGGTAACACAGCAAAGGACACAGTCTATGTTACAGTTACAAGCACAACAACCACGACGACTACGCCTACAACGACCTCAACAGTATCACCAACCACTGGTGAGGAAAGTCCTTTCCCCATGCTGGTCCTCCTTAGCATCAGTGGTGCTATAGTAGCTGCAATTGGATTGTTAATCCTCTTTGTCAGAAGGAAGTCCTAGAGATTTCCCATATTCAGAACGAACCCTCAGATCACATCTCAGGTTTGTCGTTGACTAGAACTATTCGATAACGAGCCTTATTCTCCTTCACCTTCCGAAGCGCATCATTCACTTCTGACATGGGCATCAACTCTACCTTCGGCTTGATCCCATTCCCATGTGCGAATGAGAGCATCTCCCGCATTGTGGCACGATTGCCTATGAAGGAACCTATGAGCGACAGTTGGTGCGCTACTAGATCTGTTGAATTGAACTCAACATCCGGGAAACCAACTAGGACAAATTTCCCGTTTTTCTTCAAAATATTCAACAGTGGCTGCCAATTGATTTTGGCACTTGCAGTGCATAACAAGAGGTCAAAGCTGAACTCAGCCTGATCCAGGCTAACTTCGTCATTCGAGTCAAGGAAGTGGTCTGCCCCAAAGTCAAGCGCTTGTTTCTTCTTCTCTGGAGAGGAGGAAATTGCAGTGACTTCATAGTTCAGGGCGTGTGCGAATTGCAATGCTAGGTGACCTAAGCCTCCGACGCCAATGATACCAATCTTCTGCTTCTTTTGGGACTCATATGAGCGGAGTGGTGAATAGACTGTGATCCCAGCGCACATGAGCACAGCAGCCACCTCGGAGGGCATGGATTCTGGCAATGGGTAGGCAAATCCACTATCCACTTTCACAGAAGAGGCGAACCCGCCATAGGGGGCCCATGTTCCTGAGGGAACTATATCCATGCAGAGTTGTTCTTCACCCTGGAGGCACCACTCACATTTCTTGCAAGACCTACCCTGCCACCCGATGCCGACCCGGTCTCCTACCTTCAAATCAGATACCGCTGGACCTACGGCTGAAACATGGCCAACGATTTCGTGACCAGGGACAAAGGGAAATGCGGTTATTCCGTAATAGTTCTCAATTGCGTGGATATCGGTATGGCACACACCGCAGTGCGTGACTGAGACCCTGACATCATTCTCTCCCAGTTTGGGTGGTTCGTAAGTGAATGACTCGAGTGGCTGATTCACTCCTTTTGCTGCGTAGCCAGAGACCTTCTTGGAAGACATATTATACTCCTCTCCTGTTCAGAATAATATTCGATTCCTTTTAGACAAGGAAGGATGAAGTTGTAATATCTCTCCCTTGTATAATAATTCTCTTAATAGAATCCTGAATCTATCTCTTTGATCGTTTCACCACAGCCGCAATTATACCAAGTAAGCAATATAGTATCATGATTATCACGGGCACGATTTCATCCAGAATTGAGGCACCGTAGAATGCCACAGCTCTTGATGCTTCCACATAGTAAGTGAGCGGAAAGAAGTACGGGATCATGGCGATGTATGATGGCATTTGACTCAATGGGAATAAGAGCCCGGATAAGAACATCTGTGGGAGGATGAATACGAGCATGAGCTGTATAACCTGCAGTTCATTCTTCATCCGAACAGAAATTGCCAGTGCAAGAGTGACAGATCCTATTGCCAGTAGAATAACTAATGGGATCAACACTAAGATGGATGAAAGTATTGTTGGGGCGATGTAGATTATTACGATGCTAATGACCATTGTCTGAACTAGGAGAACTCCAATGAACGCTACTGCGTACCCGAGTACTATCTCGAGATCCGACAGAGGTGTACTTTGCATTCTCTCCAAGGTGCCTTGTTGCCTCTCTCGTAAGAAGAAGATTCCTGGAATCAGAAAACCAAAGAATACACTCATGAAACCAATGATTGCTGGACCCATGATTTCTATCATCGACATTCCAGCTTCTCCATAGACATATGTAAGATCTATACTGGTCTCACTCTCACGGCCAAATGCCTGCGAGATGGATTCAGAGAGTGACATCTGTATTGCTGATAATGCTGAAGCCGCTTCTGCAGTTTGTATACCATTTATGAAAAGTTCAATGGGTTGCTCTTCACCATGGATCGTAGCTTGCGTGAAATTAACACCTACATAGAGACCTGCTACTACTGTTCTACTTTCTAGTAGTTGATTGACTTCATCACGACTGTCACAAATGGTGACAGATACGTTACCATTTTCTAGTAATTTCTCTTCAAAGATATCACCGATGATTGTTGTGAATCCCACATCTTCATTGACAAGAGAGAGGTTGAATGAGAGGTCAAAGGGACTTGGTGGCAATGGTACTATGAATGTGATATTACGCTGCATATCCATGCCCCCACCTCCGAATACTTCACTGGTAGCCTCTGTAGTGACATTTCCTATTATCGCCTGAATAAAATTGGCTTCAACCTCACTAGTCACATTAACATGCAATTCGATGGTGACATTTCCGCCTGTTAGAAGCCCCTCTGTAAAATCAAAGGGTAATATGAGGACTGCTTGTACGGAGGTTCCAAATTCATCAAACGCATTAGAACGGGTCCTCTCAAAGACTGTGACATTCTCGTTTTCCTCGAATAGAGATAATGCAGTGTTTCCGAGACTATCTTCAAGTGGAGTGTCTTGTATACACACAGCTGTTGGGACATTTGCAACATCTCCTGCCAGAATGAATGACCACATGAATGTGACTAGGAGTGGTGCAAGAACTGTTAGAGCAAGAGTTGGACGGTCTCGACGAATTTGACGGAAGATTCTCCGTATCATTGTGCCAACTCGGTGAGTGCTGATATTGTATCTCATTGTCTTGACCTCCTGACATAATACGCGAACGCTTCCTCAAGCCCAGGTTGCTTTACAACAAGATCCTTCACTTGGAAATTAGCTCGTGTTAAGGCCTGAAACACTTTGAATTTGACATCACTATCTGCTGATTTTACAGCGAATCGGTTCTCTTTGACTTCCACGGGTGCTATATGCTCTAAGATGCTCTTGAGTTGAGTAGAATAATTGAAATCAAAAGTACCTGTAATTGTACTCTCTAGAGGGAGTGAGCCAATTAGGTCATCTGGATGACCATGTGCAATTAATTTTCCTTCAAAGATCATAGCAACATTATCGCATCTCGTTGCTTCATCGAGATAATGTGTTGTCATAACTATCGTTTTACCTTTATTAGCGAGATTATGGAAATGCTCCCAGAATTCCATTCTCAATTCTGGACTGACCCCGACGGTTGGTTCGTCAAGGAATATTACTTCAGGATCATGAGCTATTGCGCAAGCAAGACTGACTCGCTGAATTGTTCCACCACTGAGCACATCCACCGTTCGATCTAGTGATTCGGTGATCCGAGTGAGTCTCGCCGCCTCCTCACCCAACTGCTTTCTTCTCTGAGTATCCTTAACTCCATAGCACGCTGAAAAGAAATCGATGTTTTGTCGGGCTGTCAAATCTGGGTAGAGGGATTTGAGCTGGGTCATATATCCTGTACGGGACCGTTCTTCAGTGGAGAGACGATTTGACTCTGTATCTCCAATGTAACACGTTCCACTTGTTGGTTGTAGAATACCTATCATCATTCGCACAAGGGTTGTCTTCCCAGCGCCATTTGGCCCGACCATACCAAGAATCGTACCCTTGGGAACGTCAAGTGAGATATTGTCTACCGCAACGATGTCTTCGAATCGTTTTGTCACATTGACAGCTCGAATCAATTTCTGATCCTCCAGATGTCCTTCTAATCGATTCTTTGATATACAATCTCTCTTATTGATTTTTTGTAAGTGATTACTAACATAAATTTTAAACAAACTTGTTCAGTTAATTTCATGGTCATAATCATGCCAAAGGTACTCGATGACGAACAGATTTACCGTGCTGTGATTCAAACCGTATCAGAAAACGGGTATACTGGATCTACAACCAAAGAAATGGCTGCTGCTGCTGGTATTAGTGAAGTAACTCTGTTCAGAAAGTATGGAAGCAAAGAAAACTTGGTCAAAGCTTCAATTTCCTTTATTGTTGGACAAGTGGATCTAAAATCTGCCAGCCAATACACTGGTGATGTCCATGCTGATTTGACTAGGATGGTGAAGATATACCATGATTTTGCTATCGAGTACGGCGATTTCTTTTC
>JBHLRZ010000006.1:0-119968 GCA_048882045.1 Candidatus Thorarchaeota archaeon
ATCATGGGGCCTTCGGGATCGGGAAAGACAACCCTCCTGAACCTCATCGGAGCTTTGGACAGACCAACGAATGGAACTGTCTTTCTCGACAATGTAGATATCACACACATGAACGAAAGTGAGCTGACAAAGATCAGACGAAACAAAATCAGCTACGTGTTTCAGTTCTTCAACCTGCTTCCTGTCTTAACTGCCTACGAGAACGTGGAACTCCCCCTCCTCATTGGTGGAGTGGAGGAAACCGCGCGAAGGGAAAGGGTTGACCATCTGCTTTCACTCGTTGGTCTGACTGAAAGAGCAGACCATCGACCTGACGAGTTATCGGGCGGTGAACAACAACGCATCGCTATCGCACGAGCACTAGCCAAGCCTCCTGGAAGCACAAGTAGTATTGTGGTGCTTGCAGACGAGCCAACTGGTGACTTGGATTATAGCACAGGCCAGGAGATTCTAGATGTGTTGATATCCCTGACAAAGGGTGAAGGCGGAACTCTGATCACAGTGACCCACGATCCTGAAGTAGGCGAAAAGATGGACAAAGTCTACAAGATGCGCGACGGTCAGTTTGAGAATAAATAGAGAGGATGAGCATGTCTGCGGTCCCAGCGGGCTATGAAGCGTTCCATAGCAGGAGAAGAAGGAGTGTCACATTACTCTGTTTCTTGCTGGCTTCAACCATGGCCATGGGAATCACTGTCTATGTGGATTCATATTCAGTACACGAGTGGGATGCAAATCTCGATGTTGGGCTAGTGGCAATCCAAGCTCAGGGAGAAGGTATTGAGAACTATGTTCCACAGATTAGAGCGATTGATGGAATAACAAAAGCAGTACTAGTACAGGGTGGATATGGAGAGATTGAATTACTGATGAATTCCACCTATGGACAATACATACAATATATTGATGGGAACATCATGGCTCAGAGTCAGGAGCTGATGGAGGCTTTTGCAGGATATATCACTGTTGTAGAGGGAGTACTTCCTAATACGAACAGTTCACAAATTGCTATAGATAAACACCTTTCAGATTTCTTTGGGATAGAAATAGGAGATATCGTCAACTTCACCGCAAGTTATTCGGGCTACAACTTCAACCCTGTCGAGATAATCGGAATCTACACTCAGGGTTCTGGAGATTCTGTCAACCCATATTATTGGTACTACGAGAGCTTTGCTATTGTTGCCCCAGATGTGATCGTAGATCCTGATTATAGGGTCTTCATTGACATTGACAGGAGTCGACTCACAGCCTTTAATGCTGCAGGTTCACTTGCATTCTCAAACGGGATAGACACCGCGATCATAGCTACTGATCCACAATATGACCCCCAATATCCGTGGAGGTCTCGGTTCTGGGTACAGAATCGAATAAGTTCTGGAATTACGACATACATGTACTGGGTGTCGGCTCAGAGGATTTCACAGCTCTTCAGAGCATCGAGTATCATTATTCTCATTATCCTTGTGACCTTCCTCGCCATTCGTCATAATGTAAATGAGAGAAGGTTCGAATCGCATATTCTTCATTCGAGAGGAGCTTCACAGGGAGACTTGGACAAGATAGTCAATCGAGAGATAGTCATTCTTTCCTTGGCATCTTGTATTTTTGGCATTGCATTGGGTGTTGGAATAAGTAGAGTTGCACTTGCAGCCACTGGTTTCTTCAAGTTTGACATGATGCTCATGTTCACTGAACCATTCTTGGTCAGTATCGAATCATTAATCATATCCATCATAGCTGGAATTGCTCTTCCCCTGTTAGCACTTGGGTGTTATCGAATAGTCTACTCAACTAAGAAATCAGTTGATGAGGACACTGGACGGCTATCGAAGATGGTAAAGGGTCTGAACTTCATAAAGTGGGACGTACTAATTGTTGCATTGTCTGGACTCTTTTTGATGTCGTTAATCTCTGGGGGAACAGAATTGCAGAGTAGCCCTTTCGTTAGTTTCATTTTGCCAATAATTCCCTTACCACTCTTCTTAGGTGTGGCCAGTCTCTCAATCAAGGGACTCAGACGAAGCTCAATGTGGATTTCTCGAGCTTTGGCAAGGATTGTGGGGCAAATTCCTGCTTCGGTTGGAATTCGAAGAATTGGTAAAGGAGCCTCCTCTGGTGGTGCCGCTGCAATGGTAATGGTCCTCGCAATCTGCCTATCTTGGAACAGTGCTATTGTTGATGCTTCTCTTCCTATGACTAAGGTATACCAGGCTCAGCTTGATGTTGGAGCTGATATCACTTTTGCCCTAGACAATGGCAATATTGATCTTTGGGATGCTTTTGCAAATAATGTCACGTCCCATGTTAATGTGACCTCAACTACATTTGTTTCGCAGACTGTTCTGTCATTGTCAAGTGGGTATTCGGGGTACAAGACATTTCTTGCTGTAAATCCGAGGGAGTATTCCGAGATCGGATACCACTACGCAGGAATGAGACTGAACGATTCAGAGCTGGCAAGCAGTATTGAATCGTTGCAGACAATTCTTGATGGGGCAATCATTTCCGAGGATATTGCACGCGAGTATGATCTTGAAATTGGCGACATACTACGAGCGACTGACTTCAGCGAAGAAGCAATAGCTTTCTCATTCCGTGTAGTTGGTATTGCAACAGCACTTCCCGAGATGCCTGGTGATGACACCTTTTACTATTATGATTACTATATAGTACCTCCTCCCGGTCCATTTTATCCGACAATGGGCATGATAGGCCAAGAGAGGGTAATGATCAATAGAGAATACCTTCGCACTCTTTATGGTACACTCAACAATACTGAAAACTTTCTATGTGTGAGTACTCGGGTAAACTCGAACGGAACAGAGATTGTCAATAGTCTCCTTGAGTCAGGAGGCAGTAGGGTTTTAGACCAAGATCTCTGGGAATCAGTAACTTCAGAGAGAGATGAATACCTGAATGATGCTACCTACAGGAATAACAGGTCAGTCGACACGATGATGACTGTCCTCACTGTCGGGACAATTATGGGAGCTTTTGCGATATATGCAGTTGAAGGTGTGAGAGCCAGAAAGAGAGAGATAGCACTTCTGAGGTCAACAGGAGCAGATACAGGTCTGATTGTCAGGGCGCAAGGCGCAGAAATGATGATTCTGATGCTGTTCAGCTTTGTAGTACTTGCAGGATATTCACCACTCTTCCTGAGTACTTCCGTTAGTTCAGCAGGCGCAAGTGGATCATTCTACGTTTACCCAATCTCAGTATTCCCTCAAATCCCTTGGTTCACGATATTTACTGTCTTGGCATTCTTCGTGATATCCATTCTACTGTTTATTGGAATCGTGTCAATATTGAGTTCAAGGATCAATCTTGCTGAAACACTGAATGCTTCTTGGTCAGAAGCAGCACCATATGGAGAGGATCTCTGATGTTCTTGTTGTCACGACTCTCAGCTCGGACTCCAGAGATGCTTGCCACTCTTCTTATCTTCTCACTATCGAGCGGAGTTCTTGGAGGAATCCTATTCTATATGGATTCGACAGCACCCACTGTCCTCGAGGACATGACTGCGCAGGTCCCAATCGATATGCAGGTGTCTTTCAGCTATCCATTTTATTCCCAGAACACTTCATCACCGAGCTATACATCGATTGAAGATGTTCGAAACATTGTGGATCAACAAGAAAACGTGATTACGACCGAGATTGTGTCACTTGCTCAGTTCTATGATTATGAAGAAGAAGACTACATATACAGTCGAAAGGCATTCTTGGGTGTCAATCGAACTGTTTTGGATAGTTTTCCGCAAGCAATCAAGTTTGACTCTGGAAGCATGGATTACGATAGCAGCTCTTGTATTGTTGAAAAAACAACTTTCATGCGGGAAGGTCTCAGGATAGGTGGGAATTACACTCTATCTTTCATACTTCATGATGAGAATTGGACCGACGTCATTGTCGAACAAAGCTTCATAGTAGTGGGAACATTCACATCTCAAATCTACATGCATACTCCAATCTGGGGGCAACCAGAGCAAACATATTTACAACTGATTACGACTCAAGACGCTATTCAATCGTTCTTTGGGATTCTGCCTCCTGATGAATACGAGGGATTGACAGAACGGATTTGGGTTGGTTTTGACAGGGAGGCAATTCTGGAAACAGACGCCCAGGTGATGATTGATTCTCTCGATTCAGCAAAGAAACGGATTGAGCAAGCAACATTGCCTTATGCACTGATTGGATACAATGATTTTGGACTCCTTGATGCAGTGATAGAATTTTCGGTCTGGTCAATCAGTGTAAGAGCGATAGCCCTTGCGTTCTCGCTACCATCTGTCATTATGGGAATTATGTTGATTCAATACAACACGAAGCTGTTAGGGGATGAACAGCGGAGAGATGTCGGGACTCTTAAGACGAGGGGATCTTCAGGCTTTCAAGCGTTCAATTGGGTCATGAGCAACGCCCTCTTCACTGGGATTATTGGAAGTTTTGGTGCAATTGTGACTGGGGTTCTCTCTGCTTTCCTCTCTGGTTCTGTCAGGGAACTTCTAGTGTTCAATCTAGAACAATTAGAAGGATTCTCTCTACTACTTCATCCTATTGCAATAATTGTCGTGTTCCTCTTCTCATTTATTGCAGGAATCATCATTACCCTTCCAGGAGCGATCAAGGCTCTGATCATGACACCTACAGAGGCTCATGCAGTTCTCGAGGGTGAAGTGTTGACAGAAGCAGAGAAGATGGGAAGTGCATCAATAGATGTTCTGATAGTTATAGTGGCTGGAGTGTTACTCGTTCCAATGTTGGGTGTCGCTGCATCATACGGACTGACTGCCATTGGACTTATCATCATACCGCTGTTCGCGATGTTCTTATTCTCATTCACACGAATCATGTCACGACCAACTTCGAAAATCAAGTCGTGGGTTCTATCACACATTCGAGGATCCACTTTGATCATTGGATCTCGATTTACATCTCGTACTGTGATGATGTTCAAGAAATCAGAAACCATGGGAACAATGTTCATTGCGATGGTGTTCTGTGCAGGCCTCTTTGCCTCAATGTCAGCCACAACTGGTGACACCCATATGAAAAACTTGTACTATTTCCAAACTGGAGCAGACATCATTGTTGATGTAAAAATAGACCTCGAAAATGTAACGACTGCGTTGGTCCAGAATATTACTGCAATCGAAGGAGTGTCCCAGGTAAGTCCGATGTACCAGACAACAGGATATGTACAATATTATGAAGCGTACTATTTGGGGGCAGGGCATAATGTAAATCGGTCCATACCCGTGTTTGGAGTCCAAACGGATACCTGGGCAAGCACTGCGTTCTTCCTTGACTACTTCACAATGTCCTTTTCTCCTGCTGTATCAATTGCGCTCCTAAATCTGTCGACTGAAGAGAATACAAATGTCATGACTACTTTCAAACCCATTGACAGCTACCTCGTTGACAGTGTTACTGGCATTCGGACTCCAGTCTACTCACCATACATCGATCTACAGGTCTTTAGTCCTACATGGTATAATGAGTCCGAGTGTACAATTGTGGATGTGATGGTCAATACACTGGAGAGCAGTTGGATTCGTCAGACCTACTTGCCTGGAGAAAAAGATGCTAGTGATTTTGTCATCATGGATCTAAGTCTTCTTCATTCTTGGACCAATACATCAAGAGTAACGAAGTTCTATGTCGACTTGGAGCCAAATGCAAACTATACTCAAGCCATGATTGATATTTACAACATCGCTCCAGATAGCTTCTCAAATGTCGAAGCGGCACAAGAATACATTGACGCAGTCCTAGATTCTAGAGCGACACAATCAATCTATGGAGCTTATACTCTCAATGTCATCTTCTCACTGATCTACCTCACGATTGGCATGGTCATCGTTACTACGGTGAGAGTGAGAATCTTGAGAAAGCAATATTCAGTACTCAGAGCTTTGGGGACAGAACCCAGCTCAATACTCTATGCTGCAATTACGGACTCGTCCATTGGACTCCTCTTGGGAGCTTTAATTGGGGGAGGAATCGGTGCAACCCTAGCTTTCTTACTACTAAACTTTCCACTCTTGTATCTAGGTATAACAACTTCGCAATTGTGGTCAAGACTGCCAGTGTTTCTGATTATACCGTGGGAATTGGTGTTTGTCATTATAGGGATTGCAGCAGCGGTATCACTTATCGCGACCTATGTTGTCCTCTCGAGGACACTCAAGCTCAATATAGCGGAGGAAATACAATACACGGAGTGACCAAAATGTCAGAGAATCTAGACGAAATCGCTGAACAGTACAAGATTGTTGTCCGAGACCTCATGAAGGTCTACAAAAGAGGACAGAAGGAGGTCATCGCCCTGAGAGGTGTGGACTTTGAAGTCCGTCATGGGGAGTTCTTATCAATCATTGGACCCAGCGGATCAGGCAAGTCCACGTTGCTCAAGATGCTTGGAGCTCTAGACAAACCAACAGCTGGTATTGTCCTGTATGACGGTCATAGTGTCACTCTGTTGGATGATCGAAGAGCCATGCTCTATAGAAGACAGAAAGTTGGATTCATCTGGCAACTTGGAAACCTCGTTCCCGGACTCACTGCCCTCAAGAATGTGACACTCCCGATGAAGCTAGCTGGAGCTCCCTCAAATGCAGCGGATAAGAGAGCACGCATGCTTCTTGACACGATGGGGCTCGGTCCTAGGATAGACCACAAGCCTAGTCAGATGTCAGGAGGAGAAAACCAGCGCACTGCGATTTGTGTGGCTCTAGCGAACAATCCGGAACTTCTGCTTGGAGATGAGATTACTGGAGAGCTGGATAGTGAAACCACAGATATGGTCATGGAAGCACTCAAAATGACAAACCAAGAATTTGGTACAACGGTCATAAATGTCACACACAACCCACGTGTTGCTCAATACGCAGACCGAGTCTTGCGTATTCGGGATGGACTCATAGAGGGTCAGAAACACACTCTCTATGGTGATATCACCGAAATCGATGCCAAGGGAAGAATGGTTATTCCTGAAACTGTAAGAAGGCTTGCAGGCATCAAGAAGAGAGTAGTACTCCGAGCAACGCCAGAAGGATTGCTGGTAAGTCCCCTCGAGGGTGAAGAGGAGAACAACAACAATCAGACAAACCAGTAGAAAATCTCTATATTGTGGTTTACACAGCAGCGTATTGTGAAACAACCATGAGTCTGACTCGTTTACCCTGGTCATATTATGCAGTCATTCTGACCTTTGGAGTTTTCTTCGCGAGTCTGAATATCTACATCCTCACATTGTGGTTAGCACATCCATTTGCTAGTCCATATTGGCTCATTATTGTTGGGATTGGTGCGATTGGTTTAATCTATTCAATCAGGATGGTTCGCATCCACCAGGCCGAGCTGGTTGAGAAGAAGCAGGTAGAGAGATCAAGTTGAGAATTGAAACGGGTATTGAAAACATTCTGAGTGTATCTCCACGAGGGAGATACACACTTTCTAGGGATATATTCGACTGACAGTCCTTGGGAATGGAATGCAGTCTCGAATGTGCTCAAGCTCCAACATCCAAGTTATCAAACGATCCATGCCAACTCCAAAGCCAGAATGTTGTACACTTCCATATCTTCTGATATCGATGTACCATTTGTATTTCCCCGGATCATCACCTATTCTGTTTAGATTGTCGATAATGAGTTGAGCATCGGTTTCACGTTCGCTTCCACCAATGACCTCTCCAAATCCACGTGGACCGAGAAGGTCACTGTTCTTGTAGGTTCGAGGGTCTTCTGGGTTGTGTTTCATATAGAATGATTTGATTTCTTTTGGATAATACTCTACAAAGAGAAAGTTATCACTGTCTTTAGTGAGGAATTCTTCTGCGTCACTCCGAATATCATCACCCCACTTGATATCGATCCCAGCTTTCTGACAGATATCAATTGCCTCGGAGTAAGTCATACGGTCAAATGGAGGATCCACTGCAAGCAACCGTTTTGAATCAACACCAAGTTCAGTGAGCTCAGCTTTTCTGTTGTTGGCTACGGCATGGCACATATAGCTGACAAGTCCTTCTTGCCGTTTCAAGTTACACTCGTGGTCACACCATGCTTCTTCAGCTTCAAGGTGCCAAAACTCGGTTAGATGTTTCCGTGTCCTCGACTTCTCAGCTCGAAATGATGGAGCGAGGATGAACACCTTCTCCATTGCAAAGAGCTGAGGTTCTAGATGCATCTGGCTTGTCTGAGTCATGTAGACCTTCTTTCCAAAGTACTCAACCTCAAATAGCTCAGACCCCTCTTCGCCCATTGTCGAAACAAACATCGGAGAGGTTGTTTCATAGAACCCTTCACTCCTGAGGTAAGCTCTAGCACTTCGGAATACCTCATCACGGATCTTGAGTACATTTGTGAGCTGGCGTGATCTCATCCATAGGTGACGATTATCATTCAAGAATTCAGTGCTTTGATGCTCCGTGATCGGGAACTCCTCTGCGAAGTGTAGAACTTCGAACTTCTCAACTTGAACTTCATATCCACCCTCTGCACGAGAATCAGCTTTAACAACACCGACCATCGAAACGAGGGATTCAATGAGCATCTTTTCTGCGTCAGTATATTCTCCTTCGCTGACGGATGTTTTCTTTATGACAGTCTGTACAACACCCGAGGGATCTCGAAGAAGTACGAAGACCATCTTCTTCTGTTTACGGATTCTATGGACCCATCCACGAAGATGAACCTTCTTTCCTTCGTATTTTCCTTCAAGCACGTCACCGACGTGTATATAGCTCACTGTTATCACCATAATTCTTGAATGCACAGCCATACGAGGTTGTGACTCTTCTGACCTTTCTTGCTAAAGATAAAAGGATGACGGCCTCTACGGACCGTCACTGACTCTAACGATATCTTATGAACCAAACTAGTCCAATGACTACGATGGCACCCAACGTGATCAATCCAATGGCAAATAGATATGCGCTTTGGATTGATGCTGAAACATAAACATTCACTGACGATTCAGCCATGTTTCCACCCAGGTCATAGACCTTCAACGTGACTACATGATTGCCCTGGATCAGTCCTGCAAAATCAAACTCGATGTCATCAGTAGTCCAATCTTCAGTCACGATGACCTGACCATCAATCTCGATAGTGTAGTAATCCTTGAAGTCATCGGTCGCAGTCCAGTGATAGACCTGATTTCCAGCACCTTGTGCATAGAAGATGTCAGCGGGTGCAAAGACGATTACAGGTACAACATCATCCCTGTTCACTGTCACGAGTACGCTGTGAGTGGCAATGTTACCACTGGTATCGTTTGCGAAAAGTGTGAAATTGTGAACTCCTATCTGAAGACCGTCTAGACTAATCGTAATGACTGGGTCATCAGGATTGATTGTTCCGTTCTGGAAATCTTGATCGTTTCGTGTGATTTCATAAGCCTGAATGTAGTCATCACTGACGTTCCAAGTAAGCGAGTATCCGGTTTCAGTGTAGTAAAACTCCACTGGGTTCGGACCTTCGATGACAGGTGTCACGTTCTCATATAATCGAAGAGTTATGACATCCTCAGCGAAATTGGAGTTTTGGTCTATAGCTCTTACCTTTACTTCATACCTCCCAATCAAGAACTCTGGAAATGATGCTGAAACATTATAGACAAATTCGTATGTGGAGTTTACCCATGTTGTAGTCATATTCAGAGAACCATCTACCCAGACCTCAATTGAAGCAGGATAATCATCTTCGACAGTCCATGTCAGAGTGACATTCTCGGAATCAATCAGAATAGATTGGTCACCCGGTCCTGTGATGATAGGGTCGCGGATGTCTGCTGATGGACTAGTGAGGTTAAACCAATAATCTCCTTGGCCTACAGGTAGTCCCATGTAAGTCACTGTCCAGTTTATGAAGGCGACTGGGAGATCAATGAACATGACTGTGCCATTGGCTGGAGTCACCCTAGTGTCAATCACAGTACCATTTTTGAAAGTGAGCTCAACATCTGCACCAGATATAGGGATTAAGCTGGTCTCATAGTATGTGAACAACTCGAGATCATAATAATCTGGGTTTCCAGTTATGGGACCAATACTCTGATGAACGAGGAGCTGAGTTCCATTTGATTCGACATCATCCTCATCCAAGAGGTAGCCATCGTAGATCGGATCACCAAGAACAGTGAGTTTCCAAGTGTAATTGCCCGGAGTTATATCTACAAAGTCAGCCCTACCCCCAACGACTGCGACTTGATCGTAGAGTGACCCATCACTGACTCGGATTATAGAGAAATTGAGGTTGCTTGCAGGATTACCCTCGATGTCTTGGATTGTGGCATTGAGATCATCATCATCATTGTCCCAGTCTAAGTTTCCAAAGAGTATTGAAACAGTAGCCTCAGGTCCATCTGATACGATTTGACCTTCAGCAGCAGGAGAGATTGGATCTAAATCATGAGAAACATTCCAATTGTATGTTCCTACAGCAAGGTTGTAGAACGAAACGTAACCATTTCCATCGGTTTGATCTTCTTGCTCGAGTAAACCTGAGGATGCGTTGTAAAGGCGAACCCATGCATTGTTCAGTGGGATTGTTCCATTCCTTACTCTGAATTCGAAATCATCATCATTGAACGCCATCAAGTAATTGAAGGTTCTGACAACTACATTGTATGTAGTTTCAGCAGGCTCAAAGGATGTTTCTAGGAGTTTTGCATCAGATACAAAGTTGGTGTTTGCAACTGGAGCTGCCATAGTAGCTAAGAACAGCATCACGAAGAGAAATGCAAATACTCTATGTGTTTTACTCATCCAAAGTCACTCTCGATAAAGCTTGAGACGGCAAATCCTTTTACTATCTTAGGCTTGGCGGCGTCGAACCCTCGGCGCGCATAAAAGGGTTTTCATAGTCCAAGTAGAGTATCATGATAAACTTCAATCATGTTCGTAGATTCTTGCAAGGATTTTCATTAGTCAAAAAAAGGAAGAGCTACCTGAGATAGTAACTCCTCCTCAAACTATTTCACTCTGATGTGCTCATTCCGATAAAAGCTAGTGCTTCTGAAACTGTATTTTGCACTTCTATTGAAAATTCGTATCCTTCGATATCGTGATACATTACCATAGCTTGTGTGGTTCGTCTCAAGGCTTCTTCCAGTTTTCCTTCTTTTACCAGTGATATGCCAATTGAAGCAATTCCTCGCTCTGTGGCTTTGACTGATGCAGGTACGATTTCTTCAATCAGTTTTTCATCTGGTGGAAATTTCTCTATCACCTTGAGATATCTCTTAGCTACTTCAGGTATCTTATGGGTCGGATAACGTGAGTGTGTAACAATATAAGGCATCTCTCTCATCTCAAACTCAATTTGATTTTATAAAGTGTTGAACTGTTAGAAGTAGTTGTGCTCTCTCATCTGAGAGAGTCATGAAGATGTATCATTGATATGACAACACTGTAGCTTAAACTATGCCTCTATCTTCAACATAAGGTTTCCGAAATTTCGTCAAAAGAGAATTGCTGAATGTAGTTTTTTGGGGGGGTTCTCTAGAATAGCATGTAAAAGGATTCTCATAGTTAAACACAGGAACTATGACCGTAAGGCAATCCTTATGACTGGGAGCAATTGATGAATGAATCATGACGGAAATCAAGTGGGATGATAGCCTTTCTGTACATGTTGAGCTGATTGACGAGCAACACAAGATGTTGATCCAGCGAATAAGAGACCTATCAGATGCAGTCAATTCAAGTAGAGGAGCAACTGAGATTGGTAAGACTCTTGGATTCATGATTGACTACACAGAGTTTCACTTTTCAACTGAAGAGAAACATATGAAGGAACTAGGCTATCCAGGATTCGATGTGCACAGAGGTCAGCATGATGATTTCAAGTCAACACTCAATGAGATGGTCATGGAATTTGAAGAAGATGGAGCAACTGCACAGCTCAGTGAGTGGGTAAACCAATATCTCATCAACTGGCTTGTTAACCATATCAAATCGATTGACACGAAGCTTGCAGTTTTCCTTCAGGACAAAGGATTCGAGGGATAGAAAACTCAACCCCCTTGAATCCTTCCTTATCTCAATTTTAGAATTTTAGCGATATTTGCATTTGAATCAATTATTGGATCAATCAGTCCTCTTGTTGATGTGAATAGAGTCGTTACGCCTGGACCGTGACCAGAGATTACACAATCACTGTGTACAACGATACCTACGGAAACAGCATCCTTCTTGTAGATTCGGCCATAGGAATGGTCGGCATCAATGATTGCTACTAGGTCTCCGAACCTCAGGTCCTCAAGTCCATATTCAGCAGTGGTTCCTTCATCAAAGAGCTGAATGTCATAGTCTCCAGAGTATACTTGATCCGCACCTAGTCCTGAACCCATTATTTTCGCTGGGACTAAGTGTGTGACTGGGATTCCCAGTTTATCGCCGCTGTCTTGGAAGTTAATTTTCTTGACAACTCCAGGGTCAATGTTCATTACTTTGATATCAGGATAATCAAGAAGCTCTAGACCTTGCCCGTAAGCCTTGATCATCATCTTGTCACCGATAGCGAGTTTCTCCATTGTTTCCTCAGAGAAATCAACCATGACATGTTCTATACCACCATGTTTGCCAACTACTGTTCCAACCTCGTCTTTTGCATCACTTTTACCAATCACCTTGGCCTCGTTACCTACACAAGCGAGCACATTCAAGGATGTGTTTGCAGCTGTCTTGAATCTAGCATCATTCTCTTTGTTCTCAATACTCACACCGGGTTCGACATGGTCAGCTTTCCAGCCTGTGGCCAAATCTCCAACGCGAATGTTGTATGTGATTCCACCTACACCAGGCAGTGAAACAGGTCTTCCATCATGTGTAATTCGGTATGGTGAGCGCGCTACAGGACTCGCGACCTCACCCATTACAGAAATCTTCACAATTTTACTTTCGTTCGTTTTGACTTGCATGTTTGAATCAGCTGTGTTAGATTGACATTATCTACCACATAAGAGTGATGATATCAGAACACGAACCTATCATAGATGTTTTTCAAGCCACTTGAACATATCACTGAATACTTCCTCGCCACCTTCCTCGTGGTATGGTTCATGATACAGCCCAGGATATAGTTTCCAAGTTTTGTCCTCAGAAGCAATATTATCGAAAAACTCCTTGTTCCGATCAGGATCAAGAATCATGTCATCTCCGGATTGCTGGACCAACACCGGAACTGTGATTCTACTTGCTGATTCAAACGCTTCTTTACTGGCTTTGAGTCCTTCAATAGCATACCTAGGTGTCGCCTTGTCAAATCTAAGTGGATCCTCTCGATTGTCTTTGACAATATCTGCATTCCTCGATATCAATTCATGATCGAGACCATTGTCAATGTACATCTTCACATTCAGCTTTGACAGGAAAGCTCCCATTTTTCTCGTTGCAGCACTAACCTTGAGTCTCTCTGAAACTGCGGGAGCTGGGATAATGATTCCTTCAGCCTCACCCGGATGTTTCAGAATATAATGGATTATGAATATGGCACCTAGAGAGTGACCCCATAGAAACAGCATCTTGTCTTGATGAAGGAGTTTCAAATAGGCGACCAATGATTCCATATCCTCAGTATATTCATCAAAACTCTCAACATGACCCTTACGACCAGGAAACGTACCAAAACCTCGCATATCGGGGGCGTAGAAAGTATATCCCTGATCGGTGAATCTTTCGCCCATGTATTCTAAACGACCACTGTGAGACCCCAATCCGTGCAAACCAAGTACAATTGCCTTGGGGTTTCCTTCTGGTTTCCAGATTCTCAATAACATTGTTGTGCCATCGAATCCCTGGTATGTACTCTCTTCGCTCATCTAAGGAACCACAAAAACACAGCAGCTTCGTGCCCTATGTGTCTTCCGAAACTCAGGAATCTTGTTCATCAATAAATGCGAACTTCTTGTTCGGATAGTCAATAACAGTTTCATACTTCCTCAAGAAGTCGTAACCAATGATACCGTTCTCAATCAACTTTCCTTTGGGAGAAACACGTCCTAGATCGATGACAACCAATTGTGTATTTGCGATCATGGATTTGCCAACCGCTAGTGAGTCACATGGAGCAAGCTCCAACGGAACATCACCACCAACACCTCGAGCAACCCCCTCCACTGCTTGAGATTGCAGCCCTAATTTCTTCGCGAGGGATGGTGTAACACATGAGTTACCAGCACCTGTATCTAGAACGAAATCATATGGCCCATGACCATTGATATGAACGGGGATTCCCACAAGATGTGATTTATTGACATACTCAAAAGGAATCCAATCCAGATCAGGACTGGAATTCCCTTTACTCAGTTTGAATCTCTGTTTATTGTAGCTGAGTGACATTGTGCAATGTTTCAACGTGGTATATCCCAGAACACCATCTCGGTTTCCGCAACTAAGAATTTTGTCGAGGTCTAGAACATAGACTTCATCCTGTTCAAAATCGAGGGGACCGACACTGATAGAGGCATCAGCAAAGAGTGTGGGTACTCCCCCACCTAAGCCACGAGCGTCAGGTCGACCACTCTGCCTTGTAGGAATTCCCAGTTTCTCCGCTAATCCCACAGTCAGAGTGGTAGTCGATGCCCCGGTATCTAGGTTGAAAGTGAAGGGGCCTTGCGAATTAACATGAACTGGGATTTTCACAAGACGTGTACTAGGTTCAATCTCGACTTCGAACTCCATGTCAAAACACCTCATTCACTCAGGCTTTGTACCAGCGATATATGCGCTGTAAGCACCATAGATGCTGTTTCCTGCCTTACTTGTGATTTTGGCATCATTGAAACCAGCATCACGCATATGCTGCAGATACTCCTCATCGAGGATGGCTCCACCAATGCATCCAGTATAGGTGATGACTTGATCACGAACATCTTGTGGTAGTGGTTTTGAGAGCACTATATCTGAGACCATGACTCGACCACCTGGTTTCAGAACTCTGTAGGCTTCTCGGAAAACTTTCCCCTTGTCAGGGGCCAGATTGATTACGCAGTTGCTTATCACAACATCAACCGAATTGTCCTCAACTGGCATATCTTCAATATCACCATATCGAAACTCAACATTTGTTATCCCAAGTTCCTCAGCGTTTTGTTTTGCTTTCTCAATCATGGCTGGGGTCATATCTACTCCAATGACCTTTCCAGAGTCACCTACTTTCTTACTAGCCACGAACATGTCGAGACCAGCACCACTTCCCAGGTCAAGAACAACCTCTCCTTCCTTGAGACTTGCCAATGCGACTGGATTACCACATCCAGCGAACGATTCTGTGGCTCCGGTTGGCATACCTTCAGTGTCATAACCAAGTGCACCTGCAAGGTTTACTCTTGTGACCTTGGTTTCCTCTTGGGGACCACAACAACTCGAACTGGTCTGAGCAGGTGCGCAACCCGGATCACTGCAACTTGGTGTTTGCTCTTCAGCAGTCCATGTTCCTTCAGCAACACGTGAGTAGGCATCACGGACAGCTTCTTTGATCTCGTCGGATTTCATTTCACTGACTTTCTTCGTATTAGCCATAGAATCACCTTTTGTCAGATGTTGCTTTCACTGGTTTCGATGCGGATGAACCACAGCAACCAGTAGTAGGTTCTTGATTGTTTTGTCCTTCAGCTATGTTTGAGTAAGCTTCTTTCACAGCTTTCTTAATTTCGTCGGTTTTATTTTCACTAACCTTCTTCGTCATACAATCACCATATTGTTTGGATTATGATATTCCACTATGTCGTCAATACATTGTGACTGACATGTGAATCTAGACCTAGTTTTCTTACGTTTTTCAGAACTCGAAAGACTATCTTTGACAACTTTGTCTTCAGCCATTCAATCACCAGACATATTGGGTATCCAATACATCTTGAAAATATTGGAATTCCAATATAAACCTTGCTTTCAGAGAAACAAGTAATGCAGATGAGATATTATTTATTAGATATAGGACATTCAATATGTCATTATGACAGAGCAATCCGATGATATACTGTGTTGCCCACCAGATTGTTGCGAAGGCTTAGCTAGAGGATTTCTTAATTTCCAAATTCTATGGGAGCTCGGGAAGGAGCATCTCAATGGTCAGCAGATAGCTGAAAGGATTGCGAAGAGAAGAGGTACAAAGCCAACTCCAGGTACAATATATCCAGCACTCAAAGAATTGAAGAAAGGGAAGTATATAGCTGGAACAAAGGAAGGACGTGAGGTCGTATACCGTCTGACAGCTAAGGGAGAAGACGCACTACTTGATGCATCCAAATATTTCCATCAGGCGTTTGGTGACATTGCTGAGGATGTCAAGGTGAAGGTTGTAGTAATCAGAAAAGAGGACTTCTAGAACAGGTTGGAGACCCGAGGATGGAGGGGAGGGGATTCCAGAGCCTCGGAATCTCCTGATGTTCGAGTACGAAAGACCAATGCGGGACCGACGAAGACGGAAAACTCTGTGAGTGTAAAACTGCCGACCATATTCTTAGTATAGGGAGTTCATACTCACTGTCGATCTAGTATTTCTAAGCTCCCAATTATCAGGAATATCTTTCTTCGATAATTGATAGTAGAATTGAGGTGATCGACAACAAGTATCACATGGACTTTGTTTCCAATAGTAGTACTTGGTGAGATGGTGGTTACAATTGAAGCAACCTTTAGCAACCTGTTTAACAACAGATTTGTTTTGTTTGGTCTCTCGATGAAACCGGGATTTTTTGGTGGGAGATAGCTCCTTCAAGACTCCCGGCGAGCTAATAGCAGCCTCATTTGTAGCACTCATGTATACCACCGTATACTTAATGTATACGAATTGTTAAATACTTGTCTATGAACTAGAATGGTTGGTTGAGCCTCGTATGACTGATACAATGATTCGAATACCCAAAGCTCTTCAGGATCGGTTTGAAAAATTGGAAGTAAAGGATTCATGGAAATCCTTCCCAGCTTTTGTGAGAGAGGCTGTTCGACAGGCTCTCGACAAATATGAGAAGTAAGTGACTAGTGTTTTTTCAAAAAGAGATCTTGATAGGAGATAGTAAACTCACTCCTTCCTTTTCTCACGATTGCTCACATTTAAAAGGCCTCTATATAGAATCGTCAGGTCCCTTATATACTATATAAAGGCGAGAGAGCAAGCGGAGTTATAGCAGATGCCACGTCCCGAACCTAAAACTAAGATTGAGAATGTCGTCGCCTCAGTCGTTCTCAACCAGCGTCTCGACCTCGATGAGATTGCTGCTACGATGCCCAACGTAGAATTTGACCCTGAACAGTTCCCAGGTCTTGTGTACAGATTGAAGAAGCCAAAAACAGCTACGCTAATCTTCAACTCAGGCAAGATGGTATGCACAGGAGCGAAGAGTGAGAAAGAGGCGAAGCGTGCAGTTCACAAGATTGTCAAGAACATCAAGGAGGCTGGAATCGAGATCTCAGGTAAGCCAGAGATCATTGTTCAAAACATTGTAGCCAGCGCAAGCCTTGGAGCAGAGTTGAATCTCGAACTAGCAGCAATGAAACTTGAGAATACACTATATGAGCCAGAGCAGTTCCCAGGTCTAATATACAGAATGCGAGACCCGAAGGTTGTCATTCTTTTGTTCGGTTCTGGAAAGCTCGTCATCACTGGAGCCAAGTTTGAGCCACAGATTGATGAGGCTGCATTGAAGGTCATGGACCGACTCCTCGAACTCGGAGTCATGAGAATCCCAGAGGGTGAAGACTGGGGTTTAGAAGACTACGAAGAGGGCGAGTGGTAGATGGTCAGGTGGGTTCCTGGAAATATCCAGGAGCCATCTTATCCTTTTTTCACTTTTTTTCGAAATTGATATTACGCACCCTAGGTTATAGAATTGTATAACTTTGGGGATTTGTACATAATGAAGATTGTAGAGGGCGAAATAATCAAGTCCGACTTACAAGAGACTGAAGGATTC
This sequence comes from Candidatus Thorarchaeota archaeon, assembly GCA_048882045.1. Taxonomy (GTDB): domain Archaea; phylum Asgardarchaeota; class Thorarchaeia; order Thorarchaeales; family Thorarchaeaceae; genus SMTZ1-45. Next base: position 17,940 of record JBHLRZ010000006.1, read on the forward strand.
ACGTATGGTACAATAACAATTCGAAATGATGAGATACAATTCGACATTCGCATCACAAGGGAAACCTTAGGGGAAATTCCTCCAAAAGGATCAACTGTGAGGGTAGAATACGAAGGGGACGTCTTTTTCAGGGCTCTCACTGTCCACATGATCAGCTTTCCAGATCTAGAAAAGGTAGAGCCTCCAAAGATACCGATGGACCAGTTTCATTGGCCAGCATCTTGCGCTTCTTGTGGGAGTGAAGAAAACCTCACTAGGTACGATTATGTTCACAGAAGCACAGAAACCACAGGATTCACACCCACAGGATACTCAATGAGAAGACAAACAACAACACATTCGTTGAATGTGACAGGGTACCTTTGTCCAGTATGCAAAACTCGAACAGAGAAAAAGGTAAACAGACCCGCATACATCTCGTTTGTATTGGCCATGGCTGGCATAACCCTTGGGTTCATTTTTCCGTTCATCCCGGGTCTTGTGGAATTCACTCCAATGATTCAGAGCTGGAACATCTATAGTCCATCGGTAGTAGGAATAATCCTCTACACTGTAGTTGCAGGAATCCCATCTCTACTTTGCTGGATATATTATGACAGGAGGGAATATCCTTTTCTGGAATATATTGGCATCTACGCATCGTTCCTCACTACAAGACGGTACAAGATTATACTCAAATCACCAAAATACAAAGAACGATTCCTCAGATTCAATGACCCGGACTCTGTGGGAGACACTGCAGGTTTTCGAAGATTTACATTTGACTATGAAAATCTCTGTGTAGGTGTATGCTGCTTTGGATGTATCCTACCAATAATAGCGGCATTATTGTTCCATATAATCATGGGTTAGTGTGAGTTGATAGTTTTCCAGAGAATCGGTGTTCTCTGGATGCCATTACTTCTTTTTCTTCTTGTTCTGTTTCTTCTTGGTCTGCTTCACAGACTTTCGAGACGTCGTGACATTGGATTTTTCTTTCTTCTTCTTGCCATCATCTTTCTTAGACTTGGAAGATTTTGCGACTGAGGCGGGCATAGTTGCTCTTGCCCACAGCTCAATGTTTGCGCTCTCATCTACTGCTGCTACAGTTGTAGGTCTCTTGATCTCTTCAATTCTTTCTCTTCTAACAATAGTTGCCCCTAGACGACGTGCTAGTTTCAGAATCCTGATTGTTGATCTAGATTGCATTACCTCGTTGAAGCCAATTACTGGAATTATAAATGCCATGACAAAGAAGGGGAGTCCTAATGTCCATAGGAATCCAACAATTGCTTCAAATAGGAAGGCATTCGCTTCGGCAGGTATTGCTAGGTTGATGTCACCCTGAAACAAAGGAATTAGCAACGGTTCATAGAAGTGGTTTACGAACATCGTAATAGGAAACGCAAGAATGGCATAACCCCCGAGCATGTTTGAGATCCAACGACCAACTCCCTGAGTGTCTGGGCACTGCCTTACATCCATACGGTCGGACTTCAGATGTGTGACTACTCCAGCGTCATTGAGTACCCATGTTGGCATAAACAGTAGAAGGGCGATTGGCATGAAAAGCAATGCACTCATCAATGACACTACGATTGGGAAAAAGGCCGCAATCTCAGGGGGCGCTGTGAAGTCAGTTCCAAACAAGAAATCTCTGAGAGGCGTACGAAACATACCTGCGAATGCGACACTAAACAGTGCCGGTAGAGCAGCCCTTCTAATCATCTGTGCGCCTCCAAAATGAGAAGCAATGTTCATGATGTTCAATTCATATCTAGTAGTCTTGGCAACCTTTGTGAAGACTAGGATTAGTGCTGCTATTGGAACAGCAAAGAGGTAGTACTCAAGGAATAATATTGGAATTGCAAGTAGTATAATGAACATGATATCTAGCCCTAAGGTTGCATCTGTCAAAGCCAAAGTAGAATTCCAATCAAACCAATTAGTCGGAGCCATATTCTCTGTAATCATAAAGATCAGCTGCATAGATACAAGGAAACCAAGTAGAAAGAAACCTACTGGAGCCGCGAACCGTCTAGCACCCATCGTAAAGACCTGCAATCAGGCTAACATGAACCAATGTATATCTTTTGGAAATCGGTCCCGTCTATTGAAAGTTGATTAATAGAAGATGCCCCATAATGGAGGAATACTAAGGACCAAGATTATCATTGATATTACGAAGATTACTATTTTTGCCTTAGATATCTGCACTGTATCATTTAGAGGACCAGGATGGCCTCCTCCTGCGGACATCAAGAGTATGAGTATCGCCATAGTGAAATATCCAGCCAATACCATGAGCATGAGTGCAATCCAACCAATCTGCTTGTGATACTTAGGACCAACAATCGCTCTCAAGGCATGACCGCCATCAAGCTGGGCTATTGGAAACAGGTTCAATGAGGTTACTAGTAAACCCACCCATGCAGCAAAGGCTACTGGATGCATGTAGAGTGTGCCTCCCGCTGGTATGAACTCAGTAAAGAGGTATCCAACAAGCGTGAAGAGTAACGGAACTCCAATTTCACCTGATTGACCGGGGAATGTTTCCTCAATAGCAATCAGCTGTTGAGCAGTGACAGGCATAGACATCGCATAGCCTATGAAGAGCACGACAAGCGTCACAGCGAATCCTGCGAGGGGTCCCGCGAGACCTAGATTGATTAAATCCTCTCTGTTGTTTGGAGGACTCTTCTGTTGGATGAACGCACCGAATGTACCACCCAACTGGGGTATTCCAGGTATGAAGTAAGGCAGTGTTGCAGCTATACCTCGTTTCTGAGCCATCTTGTAGTGTCCCATCTCATGAGTGAAGATGATACCCATGAGTGCCAACATGAATGTGATGACGACAAATGCGAGGTCTATCAGTGAAAGACCCTCAGGGTAAAAGAGTGTGATGAATACTGGACTAGTTGCTTGGAGAATACCTGCGATTGCTATTGTACACAATGTAACCACAAACAAAACATAGTTGATCCTCTCGTTACTCTTGCTTGGTGTTTGAACTGGAACAAAACGAATGAAATACTCACCTTCCGCCTTGTTACGCCAACGGACCATTGGCCAGACCTTGAGTGACTTGGTCTTCTCTGACAGTTCTTTGAAGATTCGGTCTTGCTCCTCATTGCTTGGAATGATACCGCCCTCAGGCCAGCGAACCACAAAGGTCGGCATTCCATATTCAAGGACACTCATCACTATTTGGAAATAAACAGTAAGTATGGAATTTAATTCAGCAAACGTCGGGTATGAAATAACGGTGCTGACATGTTCATCGTCAATAGCCAAAATGTTCGTTTCTCCCAATGTCTAGGACAGTCTGGATTTCCTACTGAGCCATTATAAGAATTATCGCTAAGGCAGACTTGTACTAGGAATTATCAGAGTTCAAGATTATTGGCAAAATCGTAAGACCCATGGATTATCTCAAGGATGTTTAAAGCAGGCTTTCTCGCTGACCCAATCACTTCGACCCTAAGACCTGTTCCATCAAGTTGCTTCAATATTCGATCGCGTGGTTGTGGATTCGTTGCTACAACCACAGTATTTGCTGTCACTAGGTCATTTACTCCGTCTATCAACACTGAGAGGAGATTACTATCAATCGTGGTAACCCTTGAATTGGTGTGCATATGAACACCCTTCTTCTTCATTTCCTGCAAAATCACCCATCTCGTTGTTCGACCAAGATCTATTCCCATAACCTCGTCAGCATCATAAACATGAACAGAATCAGCCCTTGACGCCAGGTAGAGTGCGGTATAGCATCCAAGTGCACCTCCACCGACGATAGCAACATCTCTGAGGTCGTCCAATCCAAGAGATATTGCATCATATGCACTTGTCACATGGGACATCTCAACGCCATCAACCTCAGGAGCGCTAGCTACTGTACCACTTGCGATGACAACGACATCGTACATTCCTTCGACAAGAGCCTTAGCTGTTGCGATTTGATTGAGTCGTATGTCAACTCCTAATCGGTCTAACTCCCGACCCATATACGATACATAAGCTGCAAATTCACCACGACCTGGAATTTTGGCTGCAAGATTCAAGAGACCTCCCAGCTTGTCTTTCTCTTCGAATAATGTGACAAAGAATCCTCTCAAAGCCAGAACGCGGGCAGCTTCCATACCAGCTGGTCCTCCACCAACAATTGCAATGTTCCCTGAATCCGACCTCCTGAGTGCTCGCTCCGCTTCATAACCAGCCAACGGATTGATTGCACATGTAACTGGTTCTAACATGAAGACCTTGTCAAGACAACCTTGGTTACATCCGATACATGGACGTGTAAGAAGGTGTTCACCAGCCTGAGCCTTTGTTGGTAGTTCAGGATCTGCGATTAATCCCCTTGACATGCCAATGAGCTGAACCTTACCTCGTGAAAGGATTCTTTCAGCAACACTCACACTGTTTATCCTGTTGCATGCCACGACTGGCACATCGACAGTTTCTGCTATACCCTCAGCAAGATACGCATATCCACCTCGTGGAACGTTCATTGTTATCTGAGGTACCCGTGTTTCGTGCCATCCTCCAGTGACATTGATAGCATCGACGCCTCGTTTGACAAGGATTGGAGCAAAGGTCTTGTTATCCTCAAGAGTGAGTCCATCAGGTACAAAATCTTCTCCACTCATCCGGTAGAATATTGGATACTTCGACCCTACTGCCCTCCTTACTGCATCAACAACTTCGAGCGCGAATCTTGAACGGTTTTCGAAACTTCCACCGTATTCATCGGTCCGCTTGTTTGTAGCTACTGCAAGAAATTGGTTGATGAGATAACCAGCAGAGCCAATGATTTCCACAGAATCAAAACCTGCTTGTTTTGCTCGCTTGGCCGCCGTACCAAAATTCCCTGTTGTCTGATGAATTTCATCTATGTTGAGAGCCCTTGGTGTCTCTCGAGTCAGTCTACAACGCTCTTCAGACGCTGAAACAGCCTGTTCACCTAGGACCAGTGAATGTGCATATCGCCCTGCATGATAGAGTTGAGCTGCTACCGGGATCCCGAACTCATGAATTGCTTCAACAAGTTGACTGAGACCCTCAATGTGTTCGTCCTTGCTAATTCCTATCATCGTAGGAGTACTCATCCCTAGATGCTCTGTGTAGCAACCACCAACTATGATCAAACCGGGTCCATGTTTTGCTCGTTCTCTATAGAAGTTGACAACACGATTATTGACCACTCCGTCCTCCTCACAATGATTCAGATGAGTTGCAAGCATCACCAGTCGATTCTCTAGTTTGAGATCACTGAGAGAAACTGGGTCCCAAAGTCGCATATCATTCACCATAGAACTTGTACCAATGTTGAATTGATCGTTCAGCAAAGCGCTCTGCACCTGTAGATATCTGAGGAGGTATTTTTGTAGAATCGAGAAATGCTTCTAACGATAATTCCGAAGCAAGTGCTTCTTTGACGTTGTCCCTTAGTGAAGATAAGGCATCAAGGTACTCCTCAACCTCCTTCAAACCACATACTTGACCATGCCCCGGGATAACGGTCTCATATCCCATAGCCAAGACATCTTCCAGAGCCATAATCCATCGATCCGGATTACAGGATCTGTCACCAGCATATGGAAACCTCCCGTTGAAAATCAAGTCACCAATGAAAATCGTGTTGTGCGTTTCTGATATGATGACTGATGAACCAGCAGTGTGTCCCCCCATGAGTTTAACCAAGACCTCTTTATTGTTACCAAGAATAAGTTGATTCTTGAAGACGATGTCTGGCAACCTGATAGATAAGTCATCAAGAGATTTCCAAAGCTCCGGACGCTCATCCTTCATCCCTTCATAATTCTTCTTCAGGATTTCAATCTTCCAGTCATTTTCAAGGTTCTCCTCACACCCTTTCCTCATCAGCTCAGATGCAATAAGACTGACTGGTTCAAAGGCTTGAGCTCCAAATACATGATCACTATGGTAATGAGTGAAAATAAGTTTGAGAATTGGCAACCCACTTTCCTGTTCGAGAAAGTCCTTGGTCACTCGACTCTTCTGATGAACCATCCCTGCATCAATCATGATGACTTCATCCTCAAGGACAATAGCTCCATGGTTACCTCCATTAGTCCCGTCAGTTGATGCATAGATTCCATCTGCAAGTTTGGATAAAGACATACGTACGACTCGTCAGTCTTGCAGATATAGTTGTCCACTCAAGGTCAGTGATTTGAAAGAGTGCGAAGAATTCCATTCATGGCACCTTCAGGCCCTTTGAAGACTCGTACCCTGAAACCGACACCAAGTCGATCTGCAATTCCTCTGCATGCATCAATATCGACACCTGGAATGTCTACAGCTGAAAGTTCCACTTTCATCAGAAGTTTGCATCGTTCCGTGAACTCAAGTATAGACTCGAATGCTCCTCGACCCATCTTTGGTTTGCACAGTTGGAAATAGGTTTCAGAATCAGGTGCATTAAGTGAAATCTGGATTCTGTCAAGTCCTGCATCTACTAGTTCTTGAGGAACATCACGAGTTGGGTGAATCAAAAGTGCTTGACCATTCGTATTCATTCGGACCTCAGTATCAGTGAGTTCCTTTATTCGTAGGATTGCTGCGAGGACTGTATCCAGATTGAGTATTGGTTCGCCGAAACCAACAATTGCCACATCATCGAAATCAGGATTCCATGATGTGTTTATTGCATCTATCATCTCCTCAGGTGTAGGGTCGTTCTCTAGAAGTAGATTAAATCCAAATACTCCATCTCCGAAGTTACGAACACAAAAGAGACAGTCGTTCATACATTGGGATGTTGGGTTAAGGTAGAAACTAGTTCCACGCCAGTATGTCAGATCACCACTTGACATCAGGACAACACATCTTTCTAGGAACGGCTGAATACACTAACGAAGAAGGTCACATTTAACCTTCTCGAATGGGGGAGTCGATTTGTTTATCTCAAAAAAAGGCGATATTCTCTTGACAGGTTATGTCTTCGCTAAGAGGTCGAGTGGGTAATAAAAAGTCAATGGATGCATTGATAATTGTTGCAATCATTGTTTGTTCCACAATCATTACGATACCACTCTGGATTCCGAGACCACCTCCTGAGGTGACCCTGCGAATTCTGACATTCTTAGATATAGATAGTCAAATCCTTTTCGAAGAACCGTTTCTTAGCAGCGCTTTCGCTGATGATCACAATATTGTAGACATTGAATGGATTGGTTTCAATAGCGACATAGGGCAGTTTATGATTGGTTCGGGAAATCTGGATCTGGTGATGGTTCCATCTGAAGTCATAGAGAATTACGCTGAGCTGGGTTACCTAAAACACATTGACAGGAACGTAACTATCGGTCTCAATGAAACAATTGCTGGTGTACCACTCAAAGGATATGATGGACTTCATGCAATTTGGTGTACCTACGGGTTCTATATTGCAATATATGAGCTACTAGTGAACACAACCATGCTTCAGGAGTATGGATTATCTGTTCCAACTACTATCGAGGATCTAGCGTCACCCCAATATGCTCCAAATGGACCCAACTCGTCACTTATCGGATATGGCTTTGTTGATCGACTCTCAGAAGAACATGAGTTCCAACATTTACTCACAAAACAGATGGGGTGGGAAGAGGGAATCAAAATGCTGACAACGATCTATGCAAACTCAAGAGTCTATGAGGATATGAGTGAGGCTGAACTTGCTCTAGAGGGAGGAGAGATAGCAATCACTATGTCGACATTTACCGGAAACCCACACGAGCCTCTTCCTTTCGGAATTGTCCGGACTCATCTTGAAGACCAAGTTGCCATTATCCGAGATGCAGTGGGTATAGATAACGCTACACAACATCCCGAAGAATCAGAGGGGTTCGTGAAGTACCTTCTCTCTCCCGAGTGTCAATCCAATATATTGCACTACGCTGGATCCCAGATGCCTATTCGTCGTGAAGCTTTTGAAATCAACCCAACTATCAGTGATTACTCGATATATTCAGAGTTCAACTGGACCGCACGATCCGAAGGAATGGGAATAGAATCTCTCCTGGATATTGAGGACTTAGCATTGTGGTACTATTTGAACTCAACAGCTTTTGCTAGTCGCAGAAACCTTACGATTTGTTGGGAGAATCTGTATGAGTCCTTTAATAACGGGTCCATAACACAAACTCAGTTTGAGAACTTCAGAGATGGGATGGGAGAATTACTGAATATTACTGATCCTTTGACTAACGACAGTGAAACCTTCACTGAGGAATACGCTGTTAGAATAGCTCTTGACCTGTACATAGTTGATTATGAACAGGAGTTATCTCGTCGTTGGAGATTAGCTGCGAACCTAAGGTATGATCAAATTCTGTTTGAGCTATCAGCCCTTTTGTAATATAACTCGGATATTCAAAGGAGTGACAATGTTATGAGAATACTGGTATGAAAGTTCACTCGAAACTATCTATGTCACATGTCGATTTGTTTATTTCCAATCTTACCGGAGGGAGTATGGTTAAGTTATGTCTAGCTTGAGAGGGAAAGCCATCGACGCAAATAAAATAGATGGGATTCTCGTTCTGGCAATTATTGTCTGTGCTTCGATAGTTGTAACACCATGGATTATACCAAGACCTTCTCCAGAACCTTCAGAAGTTGTATTGCATATTCTTACTCAGGATGACATTCAAACTCAGATTGCTATTGAGGGAGGATTTCTCAACAGCCAGTTAGCAGAACAATATAACATCGTTGATATCAAATGGACTAGTCTTCCCAGTAATTTGTGGTATGACAGGGTTGGTGAGGGATATTTCGATGTGGTCATGGGAACTAAAGAAAGAGTTTTGCTGATCAGTAATCTATTGAGCCCTCTAAATCAGAGTCTATCGGAAGGTGTAAATGATTCAATTGCAGGAGTCGGAATGAAGGCATATCATTGGAGCTCCTACGGATTTTATGTAGCAATCTTCGAACTGCTAGTCAATCAAACGCTGCTTCAAGAAGAAGGGGTTCCCATCCCTAGGACTGTTGATGAACTTCTGGATCCACAATATCATCAAAGTGAAGTTAACTCATCACTAATTGGCATGGATATACCGCATGACCTTTCAATAGGACATCAATTTCAACACCTGGTGACAAGGGAAAATGGATGGGAGATTGGAGTTCAGAAACTCACTGCACTATATGCTAATTCAAGATTCTATGAGCATTGGGGTGATGCAAAGGAAGCTCTTCTCAATGGAGAAATCGCCATCACTTTGACAGTATTTACAGGTCGTTTGCATGAAATGCTTCCTCTCTCACTCACATATAGTCACCTTGAGAATCAAGTCGTGGTAGTTCCTGATGTCGTCGGTATAGATAGTTCAACACAACACAACGACGAATCAGAGGTATTTGTAAGATATCTTCTCTCACCTGAGTGTCAGGGCATTATACTGCAGGAAGGAGGAACACGAATGCCAGTTCGACGAGAAGCATTTGATATGAATCCAGGAGCAGTAGATGAGCGCATATATGCAGAGTACAACTGGACAGCTAAATCAGTCGGCGCTGGTGTGGAAGACCTTCTGACCTCGGGGGATTATGCGTTGTGGCTCTACATGAACTCAACCACCTTCTCAACTAGAAGTAATCTGACAAACTGCTGGGAGAACATATACAAGGCATATGAGAACGCATCAATTGATTATGAACAGTTCATTGATTTCAGGGACAGCTTGGGCGAATCCCTAACTGTTATCGATCCATGGTCTCTAGATAACGAAACTTTCGGTGAAGATTATGCATTCTATCTCTATTTGTACTTTCCATTAGGTGGTGAATATGAATGGGAATTATGTAGACGATGGGAGGTCGCTGCAAATTCGAGGTTTGAAACTATATTGATTGCGCTATCAGAAGTGATTTAGGTTTTGAGCAAATATGTGATTAGATGATTGACTATGACCAAAACAAGGAAAGAACTTGCACAACTCACCTGTACACCATGTAGAGGAGATGTACCACCTCTAAAGCAGGAACGAATAAAGAAGATGCTTGAAGTTGTACCAGGATGGAAAAAGACAGAGGATGATATCGACAAGATAGAGAAACAATTCAAGTTTAAAAACTTCTCAGAATCGATGGATTTTGTCAATAGAGTCGCAGAGATAGCTGAGGAACAAGGCCACCATCCAGACATCTACATACATTGGAATGAGGTCACTTTAACGCTCTACACTCACGCAATCAGGGGTCTTTTCGACAACGATTTCATTTTAGCGGCTAAGATTGATGAGATCATGTGAAAGCCCACAGGAATGTCAGTATAGCAGTGACTAATGTCATCATGACTGCCACTACAAGACCATAACGAATGACTTGGCCTTCGATTCCAATCTCATCAATTACAGCAGCAGCATTTTGGATTTTCGCAGGACTGAGTACACTCGCTAATCCTCCTCCAATTCCATTTGAAGCGGATACTACAATCGAATTTGCACCAATCAGATTGCTGGTTTCAACATGGTACTTAGTGAACATAGCTATAGCTGACGTTTCAGAACCTGATATGAATCCGCCAAGCAATCCCAAGAATGGGGCTAGCAATGGATAGAGTAAGCCCAAACCTGCAGTCAATGATGCAAGAAGGAAGATCATATTATTGGTAGGATCTAGTCCATTCACGAGGTCAGTCGGATTCAACCAAGTACCACCTGAATCAATAACCCAACCACTGAAGTTCATGACATCAGCCATAGCAAAGAAAATAGCTGCAGCAAGGACTGGTCGTGGAGCCCTCTGTCTGAAACTAGTGAAAGTCCGTTTCAACACATCTCTATCCGATTTCAAGAATGGCATTGATACAATGGTGGAAATCAACATTAGCGTGTAAGCCTGCCAGAGGAATCTGGTTCGTATGACATTCGGGTATGCCCCAATCTGAACTGGAAATGCAAGGTCGACGAATAGAAACTGGAAGACCTGTGGTATCATGTTTGTAAATAGACTGAGAATGACAAGTACAACCCAAGGAATACTTGCGCGTTTGAGACTGATTTGGGATTCAACTGTCAGATCATTTTCGTCCAGAATAGATCTGTCGATGAGCGGTTTTCCAATCCCCTTTGTATAAAGGAACAGGACTAGAAGCACAGCAGCTCCAGCAAAGACATCGGTCAAGGTAGTTAGGGGTAAAATCACATTGCACACAATAGCCAACAGTCCTGCAGTGATTCCACAGATTCCAGCAAGAATCAATCCATCACGACTAAGCAGAAGCTTTCGTCCTCCAGCAATCCAAAGCATCGAGATGGCAATTCCCAAGCTAACCAATGGCATGAACCAAGCGAAGACAGCCCCAGCCTCTGGCAATGTCACCGTTGTAGCCCATGCACTGTATTCCCCAGTGAAGACAACTGCTGGAACACCGAGTAAGGCAAACGTGGTGAGGGGATCATATCCAATTGAGGGGAGAGCAACTGCAACCATTGGAGAAAATCCGAGTGCGAGCATCACTGGTGGTAACATAGAAACCGGTGTGGCTCCAATCCCGACCAAGAAGAGTCCGAGACCAAAACTAATCATTAAGATCTGCATAGGCCGACTCCCCCCTCCGAGTGTTTTGAAGAACACAATCAGTCTTTGAAGAGCACCTGTTTCCTGCATGTAAGTCATCATGAGAATAGATGTCGCAACCATCAAAGAAATGGGAAATGACTTGATTATCCCAGCAAGACTAGCTGTCAGTGCGATCGTGATGTCAGTCTGAAATGCGATGATAGCAATGATAAGAGTAACAAACCAAACGATAACACCTGTCACATCCGCTGCTTTATGCAAGAAAACTAACAGAACTAATGCCAAAACTATTGGCAGGATTATTAGGATAAAGCCAAGAAGGGCATCCATTATTCATCCCTCTTTAGAAGTCCTTGCTCGAAATACCATGCGATAGCACGTCTATATCCCTCCTCCATAGACACCTCAGGGGCCCATCCAAGTAATCGTTTTGCCTTCTCATTTGAATAGACGCGATTCGCATACATCATATCTACAGATTTTGTATGCCAGAAGAAAGTCATTTTCTTCCTGTTCTTGATTGGACTCAGGATAGCCATCCCAAACTTGGCAACTATCTTTGGAACACGGAGTCGTGGTGGTTTCACTCCTAGTTCTTGAGTCATCAATGTAAGAAACTCCTCCCAGCTCATGGAATCATCCGGACAAATAATGAATGTGTTATTCAAAGCCGCCATTGGTGTCAATGCAGATATGAAGGCTGAAGCCACATCATCTATGTGAGTGTACATATAGCGGGCACTGAGGTCTCTTGGAAGTGCGAAGACCTTGCCATTGTACAATTCCTGTACGACCTCGAACATGACATAGAGGTCACCTTCTCCAAGGACACCAGTTGGACGGAGAATGATATGAGCTAGATCTGTGTCATTGGTTATTGTCGTAATCGCCTGCTCTGCGAGAACCTTGCTCTCCCCATAGCTGAATTCTGGTCTAAGTTCCGTATCTTCTGTTCCAGGTGGGAAACGTATCCCACCCATGGTTTCTGCACTTGAACAGTAGATGAATCGTTCAACACTAGTCCCCACACAGGCATTCATGAGGTTTTTTGTGCCTTCAACGTTCACCTTAAACATTAGTTCCTCATCACTTGGGTAGAAGTCAAAATAGGCCGCACAGTGGATCACTACATCGACTCCCTGAACTGCCTTCTCTAGACTTTCGATTTCAAAGAGGTCAGCCTCTCTGACCTCGATATTCTTTGAGAGAGATTCTATATTGCTCGTGGATCTAACCATAGCAACTACATCATGGCCATTTTCAAGAAGCAATAGAACAATCCGTCCACCAATGAAGCCTGTTGCTCCAGTGACCAAGACCTTCACTTAGAGTTACCTCGGATGCTTCCTGATTTGTCCTTCATTTATCTGTTACCTCTAGAAGCGAGTCAAGTGAGGGCATGATCTCTCCAGCCTTGCCCATCAGGTGAACGTCCGCAATAGAGGTCAGCATTGTCTGTTCGACATTGATCTCAATTAAACGTCCTCCTTGCTGTTTCACTACTAAAGGGAACGATGCAGCTGGTTGGACAAAAGCAGAAGTTCCTATGACGATACAAGCATCAGCTCGTTCGAGTTGAGCGTAGACTTGTTCTATGATGTAGGGATCTAAAGACTCTCCAAACCAGACAACATCTGGGCGTAAAAGATTGTCACAAATGGGACAAATAGGAATTCCAGATGCAGGAGAGTTTAGTCTCTCTGTATAGTCGCAGAATATGCATTTCAAAGACCATAGGTCCCCATGGACCTCCAGTACATTCTTGGATCCTACTCGGCGATGAAGTCCATCTACATTCTGCGTTATTAGCGACTTGAGAATGCCTCGCGCCTCCCACATGACTAAAGTAGTATGCGCTGGATTCGGCTCACACTCAGCGATCAGCCCTTGTCTCCAGATGTACCATTCCCACACCAGATTTGGATTCCTAGCAAAGGCGGACGATGTAGCAAGCTCCATTGCATCATACTTTCTCCAAAGCCCATCCTTTCCTCTGAATGTAGGAATATTGGATTCCTTGGAGATTCCTGCGCCAGTCAGGGCTATCAGATATTCAGACTTATTGATTATGTCAGCAGCTACTTGGAGATTCAGACTTGTCATGATATACTCTTATCAAGCTAGAAAGCAATTTCTTAAACATAACCGTTCCTTCAGTTGCAGTTTGATTGACCACGCCATCATGCTTATTAGGTGAACATGTGCATTTAGGTTCACTATTGTGAATAAGTAACGGTCGTTAAGGGGAAATACAATGTCTGCTGATGCGGCAAAGAGAGACAAGCAAGTCAAGCGTAGAACTTGGATGATGCCTCAAGAGGTTGAAGTTTGGTATGTGATACCAGCCATCAGAAGGGAACTGGCAAAGGTCATGAAGACCAAGGTCGTAAAGAGGGCTGATGAAGATGGCGAGATGAAAGATCATAAGATCACCCAGAAAGAGATTGCTAGAATGCTTGGTGTGACAGAACCAGCTATCACGCAATATTTGTTGAGGAAAAAAGGACAGAGATCACGAGGAGATCAGGTAGACCTTCCGAAGGATATCCTAATGGAAATTGACAAGTCTGCTGACAAGATGATTGAAGAATATGAGATGGCGCGAATAAGTGATGACCAGGAAATCTATCAGGTCATGACAAAAGAAATCAATAGAATAATCAGAACCATGCGCGATGCAGGAGTAATGTGCGACATCCATAAGGAGTTCTGTGCTCACCCCCAAGACACGTGTGATGCTTGTGACACCAAATGATTTCACCAATCGAGAAAAGACCAAGTGTAGAAGGTTTTATTCGAGAATACTGTACACCTGATAATCATAAGTAGGGTGTTTGCTATTGACAGGAGAAATCAAAGTCGAAATCAAGGATGCTTATGCAACAATCACTATATCACGACCGGACAAGTTGAATTCAGTCACCAAAGAGATGTTGATTGATTTCAATGAACAGGTCATGCAAATCGCGAATAATCCCAACATTCGAGTGATTATATTCACAGGTGAGGGAGACCGTGCTTTTAGCGCAGGGTTTGATCTTGAGATGATATTGGGGCTCGAGAAAAAAGAGACCACAGAATTTTTCAAATTGCTTGAACGTACAATGCTCCTTATTCGTGAGAATCGAACTTGTGTGACCATTGCCTCAGTCAATGGATACGCTGTTGGTTTTGGGGCAATGACGGTACTAGCGTGTGACATTCGTATATTTGCAGAAAATGCAGTCTTCAGACTTCCTGAGGTTGATCTAGGCGTCTTTCCTGGAGCTGGAGCCGCTTCAAACCTGTTACATCTAGTAGGACCATCACGTGCCAAGGACATCGTGATGACTAGTAGGAATGTTTCTGCTGAGGAAGCGTATAGGATAGGCCTTGCTGACAAACTCGTAAGTCAGGAAGATTTAGCTAAGACAACTCAGGATTATGTGGAGGACCTTTTGAGTAAAGATCCCACAGTCCTCATAAGATCTAAAACCATGATAGATGGAATGACAGGGAAAGATATCGCTGATGCTGATGAGGTAGAAACAGCCTACCTTGATGAGTGGCTACGTGAGAGAGAACAGTCCTAATCTGTCATAGTTGCTTACTCTGGCTCATTTGATACTTTGACCATGAGTTTGCCCATATTGGTTCCATCAAACAATTTTCCAATTGCAGTGGCAGCATTTTCGAGACCATCAACGATGTCTACACGATATTTTATACGCCCTTCATCAAGCCATCTCTGAAGGTCTGCAACTGCCTCCTTCCTTCTATTGAAATAATCAGTGACAATGAATCCCTCTATACGAGCTCGTCTTGTGATTACGTTAGCTAGATTTGGGCCGGAACCTGAAACATTGTACTGAGAGATTAATCCACAAAGTACAATCCGAGCTCGAAGGTTAATTTGATTCAAGACCGTCTGGAAAAGTTTTCCACCCACATTTTCAAAGTAAATATCAATTCCATTGGGGCAATTCTTTCGTAGACTTTTATGAAGGGATTCAGTCTTGTAATTGATTGCACCATCAAATCCGAGCTCTTCGGTAAGCCACTTACATTTTTCATCTGTTCCAGCTGTACCAACCACATAACACCCATTTATCTTCCCAATTTGGCCAGCAATAGATCCTACAGCTCCTGCCGCAGCTGAAACAACCAATGTTTCTCCGGCCTTGGGTTTTCCAATATCGAGTAGTCCAAAATAGGCTGTAAGTCCAGTGAGCCCAAAGATACTCAGATATGCAGGAAGTGGAGCGGAGATTTTTTCTGGCAATCTCATCAGACCCTTTCCATCAGTCACAGCGTAGTCTTGCCATCCAAGCAAACCATATACAAGAGTACCTGGTTGGTACTTTTCAAGATTTGATTCTTCAACGACACCCAAAGTGATTCCATGCATGACATCACCAATCGATAATGCAGGCACGTAAGAAATCCATTCTTGCATCCAACCCCAAGATGCTGGGTCGAGTGAAAGGTAGATATTCCGGACGAGAATTTCTCCTTTGCCAGGAATTGGTTTTGGAACCTCTTTCCAACTGAAATTCGATGAATCGATAGTTCCTTCTGGACGTGTTGCAAGACACCACTGGCGATTTAATTCAACAGGCATTGGTCAATGCTCCAACACTATAATTGAAATCATATCTGGACTGCTAACGTAAGGCTTCTGTAGCAGATTTCATCTTTGATAGAAATTACTGAGATATGATAGTAGTAAAGATGCCTCTTGCTAGTTAAAAACATGGATACACACGTTTAAATTGTCAATAGATTTTCTTCAGGGTCCCAATAGAGGAGATGAACTATCGTGACCAAAACGGCGGTAATCGCAATCGGTGGAAATTCGTTAATAAAAGACAAGGCACACAAAACGGTACCGGATCAATATGCCGCCACAGCTGAAACCTGTAAACACATTGCAGACATGATTCAGCAAGGCTGGAATGTAGTAATCACTTCAGGAAATGGCCCTCAGGTTGGATTCATCCTGAGAAGGTCAGAGCTGGCAGAGCATGAGCTGCATCCAGTTCCCCTTGACTATTGTGGAGCTGATACTCAGGGTGCTATTGGATATATGATTCAGCGAGCTTTGTATAATGAGTTTCACAAGCGGGGTATGAATAGATATGTTGCGTCAATTGTTACACAGGTACGAGTATCAAAGGACGACCCTGCATTCGAGAATCCAGCGAAGCCAATTGGTTCGTTCATGGATGAGAAAGAGGCTAAGAAAAAAGCAGATGATGAGGGCTGGAATGTCAAAGAAGATTCTGGGAGAGGTTGGAGGAGAGTAGTAGCATCACCAATCCCAAGAGAGATTGTTGAGCTTCCAGGAATCCAAGCACTCCTAAATGATGATATCATAGTCTATGCAGTAGGCGGTGGAGGAATCCCCGTTGTTGCCAATGAGAAGGGAGAACTTGAAGGAATAGCAGCGGTGATTGACAAAGACAGAGCTTCTGCACTTCTTGCAACGAACCTCCAGGCTGATGTCCTACTCATCTCAACAGCAGTGGAGCAGGTATACCTGAATTTTGGCAAGGAAAATCAAGAGGCTATCGATAAGATGGACCACATCGAAGCCCAGCGATATATGGAGGAGGGGCACTTCACACCCGGAAGCATGTATCCAAAGATTGAGGCATGTGTCCAATTCATCAAGGATGGAGGAGAAATGGCAATCATTACTGATCCTCCTAACATCATTAGGGCACTGAATGGCGAAACCGGCACTCGAATTGTTCGGGGTTTTGCGGTCCCTCCGCCGCCAGAAAGAAGGTAGAAACCATTACATTAATCGAGAAGTAGTGCATCGACCAACTCGAATCACTATGAAATTCGAACAAGTTGTTACAGAGAATGCACCAAAAGCAATCGGTCCATATTCTCAGGGAACCAAAGGAAATGGGTTTGTATTCTGTTCAGGTCAGATTCCGATAGATCCAAAGACTGGAGAGATTGTAGAAGGATCAATTACTGAACAAACGAAACAGTCACTGTCGAATGTTAAAGGAGTCATCGAGGCAGCTGGCTCTTCGATGAACCGTGTTATGAAGGTCACTGTGTTCCTCAGAGATATGAACGATTTCAGTGAGATGAATGAAGAGTATGCGAAATGGTTTTCAGATCCTCCTCCTGCAAGAGCCGCTGTTCAGGTAGCCAGGTTGCCAAAAGATGTTGGGATAGAGATCGAAGCAATAGCCATTCTCTGATTATTGGTGGTTATAAGGTTCAGACTCCCTGATGAATGTGGGAGTAGAAGGGCTGAGCCGCGTCACTATATACCCAACCCTTTTTAGTAGGTTCGAATGGCACAGTTGTGCATATCGAATACGGTGGAACATATGAGTTCAACTCAAAGGAATCTCTATGCACTCATTGTTGTCGCATTAATCTTAGGTGGGGTAGCTTTTGGAATAATGTACATCATGGTTCCTAACATACCTAATCTTGACGAAGTTCCTGAAGTTACAATAACTGGATCTACAGGCACTTCAGTGAACGTTACTCTCACAGAGATGACAGCGATGTCAACAATTTCAAGGAATGGTTCGTTCCAGAATTCCTACGGGAACGTCAGGGGTAGTGGTGAATATTCTGGAGTATTGATTTCAGATCTAATCGAACTCGTAGGGGGCATGGAAGAAAACGACACAGTCAAGGTGATTGCATCTGATGGGTACAGTCAGACATTCGAGTATAGTAAGGTGTATCCAAATGCAACCATCTGGGGGATTCAAGGAGATATGGTGCTAGCCTACAAATTCAATGAAACAATCGTTCCTGATTACGAGGAAGGATTCAGACTAATGTTCCTACCTGAAGATGGGTACTATTCAAATGCGGATGCCAATGCAACAACAGACCCGGATCCATATGCTGCTGGACCTCAGTGCGTTTCTGATGTAAACCAGATCGTGGTGATACCAGAACCAGGTCCTGAGCCAGTCCTTTTCATTCTAAATTATAATGATCAGACACTCCAATACACAATGAGTGAACTAGTTGCACTGGGATCTGTCAGTGGAGAAGGTGGATACAAACGAAACTCTGGAGCAATAGTTGGGCCCGATTCATATCAGGGAGTTCCATTCACAACATTGATGACACAGGTTCTATCTCTCCCGTCTAACTACACAGTAATTGTGAGGGCAGGAGATGACTGGATTAGTGAATACTCGAAAGCAGTCATTGAAGGCACAGTGAATGGCTACAGTCCGACCGGGGATTCGATTGGTGACATAGCATGCACCATGATACTTGCTTATGAGATGAACAGTGCACCGATTTCGATTGGTGATGGAGGACCATTGCGAGTCGTGTTTCTAAATGAGGATGGCAATCTGACTGATGGATTCAACTGGGCAAAGAATGTAGTGAACATAACAATCGTGGAGGAGCCACTGTCCGCTGAACTACTCTCTCTCCAGGAAGCGCGTGGCCACATCAGTGTTGATTTCATGTGTGCAACGCTCATCTCTGAGGACGAAAACAAATAGTGCGGTCAGAACAAGGGTTAAAACCGTACAGTCTTGCGCGCAATCAATAATGGAGTAATGGATTTTGTCTTCTAGCAATCAATATTCAAAGGCAGAGGTTCTTGTCAAACAGGCCGCCTCATTGATCGAGAAGAAACAGTTCAGTAAGGCTTTGTCTAAACTGAAACACAGCCTTGCTATGGATCCAAGTAACACGCGAGTCTGGGAAGAGATAGTTGCCTGTAATCTTGAGATGGGGCAACCAAAGCAAGCAATAGAGGCACTGAATAATCTTCTGAAGATCGAACCAAACTCCTCATCGAGATGGGGTGACAAGGGTCTCATCCATCTTTTGTTGAATGAAAATACTCAAGGGATTGAAGCGATTAAAGAGAGTCTGAGGATTCAGCCACGAAATGTGCATAAGTGGGAGCTACTGGCCACAGCCCTCATTGCTGACGAAAGATGGGATGAGGCGATCGATGCATTGGAAAGAACGCTTGATCTCAATCCTAACTCCGCTGTGACATGGTACAATCTCGCAGTTTGCTATCTCTATTATGAAGATTTCGGTGCAGCTCTCGAAGCCGTGGAATATGCCATTGCTCTTCAACCATCACTTGAAGATCTTGCGGAACCGTGGGTCGAACTCATTAGTGACGAAATGATCGAGGAGGCATACTCACCACTTTCAGGGATAGCTGCTTCATAACATAATCTAAGATTTTTCTCCTTGAGGAGGTTTGATTTTATCCAATTCTTCTTGGAGCTGTTTCTCAATCTTACCAAGTTTGAAGTTCTTGGCTGATGCTATCGCCTGTTCTAAGGCAGATATGATTCTCTGCTCTTCTAGCTCTTTCTCAGTATTATCTGCAATTTTTGGGAGTGCTTCGATCTTTCTTGGTATGACAGCAAGTAGACTCTCAATTGCGCTCTTCGCTTCATCTCGATTCGTAAATGACGAGTCTTGCTCAGTATCATAGGATGAAACAATTCTGTCAATCTGACTATAGAGACGTCTATACTCCTCATAGGCTCCAGACAATATCTGCCTTACCTCTCCTTCAGAATCTGCTTCTTCAAGTGCATCAGAGAGTTTCTTCATAGCATTCTCAAGGAACTCCTTTCTCTCAGCAAGTTTAGTCCGTTTCCTTTCCATCCATCGCCATTCATTCGAGATCTGTCGGGATAGGGTAAGTGCCTCGGTGATTGTTTCTCGAAACTCCGCAAACAGTTCCATTGCTTCCTTAAGTTCCACTTCAAGAGTTTCTATAACATGAACAAGTTGGTAGCTCAGCATATCACCTGCTTGGGCCTCAGCAAGAACCCTGCTCTCCTTGACGGTTCGTTCAGTATTAGCCCAGAGCTTCTCTACATCATCAGGATCACGATCTGTCCTCTTTCGGACCTCAAGTTCCTCTGAGAGTTGATGAATGTCATGATTGAGAGCTTGGAGTTCCTGGATCTTTGCTTTCAACAATGCCTTGCCAAGTCGGACGTTGAGCTCATCTGTGAGTAATTGTCGCTCTTCTGGAACCTCCAAGAGGGCGTGAGTGTTATCAACGAGAGTCTGAAGAGCGTTCTCATAATCCAAGACTGACTCGTGAAACAGACCCTCTTGATACCTATCATCACCCCTCTTCTCCAACTCAAGAGCGCTCTCTAGAACATCATAGGGAGAAGTTTTCAATAAGCTGTCTGCCCACATCGGAGGGATGTCAGTACAAATGTCGAGTGGTTTTCCTGCGATTCGTAAAAGAATGACTAGAATCGATTCTGCGGTTGCTACATAGAGTTTGTCTTGATCCGCAGATATCCAGTTGATCTTCTGACCGTTGAGCTTCACAAGACCTACTTCTTCACCCCTCTTCAAATCCCAAACAACAATCGATCCTGAAGTCATTGCAGCGACCAGATAAAACTCACTAGCCCACATTGATGAAATAGAACTTGAGTGACTTGGTTCTAATGTACGTAGAAGACTCCATTCAACTCTATCATAGACTGCTATCTCACCGGTAGATAATCCTACTATCACAAATTCATTATTACCCGATATTACACCGCCTTTGCCCTTCTTGTCTAGACTAGCAAGCTCTGAAGGAGCAGAGTTCTGGGACTTTAGCCATACCTTCGGTTCTTCCTTCTTCGTACTAGTACAGATGATTCGAGCGTCCGACCAGAGGTCCGTGATATCAGACTTATGTAGTTGCCAGCTTGAGGTTTCATGCGTATTCTTCTTGATGGAAACCAATCGTCCCTCTCTCGCACCCACGTAGAAGTAGTCACCAGAAAGTGTCGATGTAAGAGCGTGGTAGCTCAGTTCAAACCAACCTTGGAGACCCCAGGTTTCTTTGTTCCAGACATATACTCTTCTCTCACAGGTAGCAAAGACTTGTGTTTCATCAACGTCGACAACCAATGGAGGAGTATCAGTTTCACCGAGTTCAGCTACTAAATGCCAATCTTCCTTCGACCACACACGGACTCGTTGATCCTCACAAGCAGTGTACAAGTACTTGTCATCATAAGTAATGTCAACTGCTGATGCATCTAGTGTATTAATTACCTCATGAGTCAATGTCCTAAGATCATTGGAACTCGATGATCCTTTTTCCATAATGTCTCCCCAAGAGAACAGTGTGATGAATGGATATTCTGGGTTTTGCAATACTTAAGGCAGTTTCTTTCTTGGCTAAACAGCGATAGAATGCAATAAAATGACATCTGGAGGAGGGGATATACATGATAAATTCGTTAAAATGGGAGGACCCACACAGAAAGAACTTAAGACATCCACCGCCAAATTAGCCCACATTAGACGGAGGTAGGCATCTTGGACACTAGTGGCTGGCGCCGAGAATTAGACAAAATGGCTGAACTGAAAGGAATCCTAGTCTCAGTCAATCCTGCGATGGAAGAACAGTCAGATCGTCAGGTCAGACAGCTCTATGACATCTTCGCGAACTTGACTAAGATGGAGAACGATTTAGCAACTTCTGGATTTATGAAAAAGAGAAAGGTTCAGACTCAGGTCGAGAAGACAAGGAGTGATCTTGAAACCGATTTCATGAGAGTCACACGTGATTTCGCTGAGTACTTCCGGAAAGAACACAAAGATACTCTAGCTATCGCACCGAAAGTCCAGGCCCTAAAACCTTCTGAGGTCAAAGGGATTTCGACACTTAATTTTCCAGGCATCGGAGCAGGCGACCTCAAGGACTTCGAGAAGTTGCACGAGTTTGCAAAGGCATTTTCAAAGTTGTATCTTGTTATTCATGAGGATGTAGAACGCGATGTGAAATCTACCCTTGATGAGAACAAGGCTACAGTTGACACGTACGAACGTCACATATCTATCGATAAGAGTGAGGTTTCCACAACAGTTGCAAATGACGATGTTGCTGGAATGTCATTAAAAGACCTCATAATCCTGAATGACAAACTTCAGGCAGACCGTCAGTTCCTTGATGGCAGAAAGGACGAGGTGAGTAAACTCCTTGGTTCATCCCTTGTGGGTAAAACGGAATCACTACAAGCTTCTGTGGAGACTGCATCCAGACTAGGACTTGAGTTGCCGATCGAATTCTCAAAGGAGTTGAGAATAATTGCCAGAGATGCATCAAAGGCCGAAACTCTGACTGCGCTGATTGCGTTGGAGAATCAACTGCATGCAGCAGAGGTCAAGATGGCAAATGCACTTCGTGACAAGATAATCAACATCAAGCATGATGTCACAGCCAAGATAGTGGAGGGCGGCATACCAACGACTGCTGATGTGATACCTCCAGCACCTCCAGTTACAGTTGAAGGAGAGGGCATTGCTAGCCTGCTTTCCAGCTATCAGAGAATGGTCGAATGGGAAGGTCAGGTCAAGATCGCTCTCAGAGAACGCTTGTTCGAACTCCTTGATGATGTTGAGAAGGCGACTGAAGCGCCCGAAGACGCAGGTATCAAGGATATTGTTGCAGTACGTCAATTCATCGCGGATTCAAAGAAGAAACTGAAGCAGGTAGAGATTGACGAGATGGTGAGAGTCTACCTCCAAGCAAAACAGATGGATGATGAGTACCGAAGGAACATCACTGAGGCCATCCGCAACTATCTCTCAAGATTCAATGAACTAGCAACTTCAGCAGACAGAGTACTTGACCACGCACAGCTAAGTAAGAAGGCTCCGAAGGTCGAGGAACTTGAAGGAGGTATTGTCTACTTACTAGGTTCTCTCACGAGCCTCAGAGAAGCAGTTGACAGCGGAGTGGCAACTTTTCGCACCGCATGTCAACAGGAGATTGATGCAATAGTTCATGATCTTCAGACCGTCAAACCTGCATATGCTGAGATATTCATGCCCATTATTGTAGAACTCGATGAAGGATCAACCAGGATACAGGGGATGGATGACTTCTCTGAGATAAAATCAGAGATGCGCTCCATCAAAGATGGTATCCTTGTGAAAGCACAGGACGCACTTGAGAACCTCAGATATAGACTAGGTGTGAAGATCAGACTTGCAGCTGCAAAATTGATGGGTGCTGGTGTGGAGATCCCGCCAGACGCACAAGAAGCCATCAGCGAACTGAACAGCGTGGGTGTTGCAGCTGATAATGTGTTTAGTCTTCCAGCCATAGCCAGGAAGATGGTTGAGATCTATGAGAAGAAGATCCAAGACAAGATAATTGAGAAACTTGGAGTAGAAGTCGATTCTCTAATCACGAGTCTCGATAGAGCAAGCAGCATCGGAGTGAAGTTAGGAAAAGAACTCAAGATGCTCAATGGTCTAAAAGCCAAACCACCAGCAGAGCTTGAGGAAGCAGCTGATGCATTTGACAAACTCCAGAATCTGACAACATCACCCAACGTTCACAAGAAGATCAGAGAGCGTGTTGATGAAGCCTATGTTCAGATCAAGGGAGCTCTGTCACTCTTTGAAGACCAAGGAATGTCTGAATTCGTCGAGCGGCTACAGATTCTCATTGACCAAGTTCCTGCCAAGCTCGAAACTGACTCACCACATGTCAATGAGGCACTTGATGTGTGTCTCACTCTTGCCAACATCCAGGAAGAAATGCTTCAGATGATTAAGAGCATAGCTGAGAAGAATGGTGAGGCTCATACTGCTGAACTCAAGGATAGAAGCCAGTACTTTTCGACAATCGAGAGAGTAGTAGCGAAGTATCCTGATGAATTCAGCAAGATAGTATTTGATGTCAAGAAGATGGACTCTCTAGAGTCTGGCCTCACAGAGGCGGTCGATCTTGATGTGGCCATTGCTAACTTCCATGAATTGGGCGATATGAGAAAGCAGTGGCTGGAGAAAGCAGTCGCGATGGATGACTGGCACAAGTCCCTCAGAATGTTCATGACTGGTTTCAGTCCGACTGACAAACCTGATACACGTGACAAGTTCATCGACGACGCAATACGAAAGATTAAGGAGACCTACAGCCGTGAGGACATAAGTTCGTACCTAAGTTGGGCCATAAGAGAGAGTGCCCAGGCGTTGGTCGATTCGAGGAAGAAATAGGAGTAAACACCAATGTTCGGAAGTAGTCCACCTAGAACCCCCATTGAAGACGATACCACAAAAGCAGCCGAGGTTTTCGCCATTGGAATTGGCGAATGTGGCTCAAACATCGTGGGATCCTACCTTCAGACAAGCAGGGACAAGAAACTACCCTCAAGAGTGAGGGGCTATCTACTCATCAACACTGACAGAGCAGACCTGACAAAGGTACGCCAAAAATATGGCATACCAAAAGAGAACACACTCCTATATGGTGCCAGCGAAATCGGTGTCGGTGGCCGGTTCATGGATGGTTATAATAGTATCATGGAATCAAAGGACATCATCTTCGACCAGCTCAGTAACTTGGGTTTCGAAGGCGTTTCAGGCTTCTGTATCTTCACAAGCCTTGGCGGTGGAACTGGTTGCGGAGGTACACCAGCACTCATCGAGCTGCTCAAGCAGAGATTCCAAGAAGAAGAAGGACGACGTATCTTTGTATATGTCATAGGAATCTTGCCCTTCGAGGGACAGTCTAGTGAGGCACTGAATTCAATCTGGGCTGTATCGAAGTTGCTTCGAGCTCAGCTCCAAGAACGTGGTGCAGACCTTACAATTCTACTATCAAACAGAACAATGCTGAAGAGAATCCTTCAATGGAGAAAGGGTGATACTGTAGACTACCTGCAGCGAGAGCTAGAGGTGGACATTGCAGACATCGAATCAATCGAAAAAATGGTCCCATCTACACTTGAGGAAGCGAGTGCAGCTGACGCGAGAACCGAACAGGCATTCGTCGAACTCGTCAACCCACTTGCTCTTGATGTCGTGGAGGCCATGTTATCACCAGGTGTGTGGGAAAAATCAAAGGATGTCTTTCCAACCACAGATCTTGCAGACTATGCTAGAAAGCTAGATCCTGTTGTAGTACCTGCGCTCTATACTGACATTGGTCTCATACCTGACGCTGGGAGTATGCCCAAGCAGTTGAGGACAATGATTGACTATGCTGTGAAGGAGTGTTCATACGCTGACGTCGGTGAAGAACCGAATGCCGAGAGTGTCTACTATGTGATGTCAGGTCCAAGGCATGTTGCGAAAGCAGAATTTGGGATGCATGTGAAGGAAGCACTGGACAAGTTCATTGCTCCCGGTGCAGCTATCACACCTTGTTACGTCCAATACCTTGACCAAGACCCTAAGACCAACCTGCTTCTTCTCCTTGGCTTGCCAAAGATACCTGAACTTGTTCAGATCATCAATGAAGCTACCCAGCTGGTGAATCTTCACAGTGGTGCCTCACCACTCAAGCAAGGATGGTTCATGAGGTCGAAGGGTACTACTCGAAAAGAACTCGTTGATGCTATCAATGACTTCCGTGAACTCTTCAGTTACTACATGACTCCAGGAGAAACAATGGAATAGAAACGGTGGTGTCAAATTGTCTGACTCTTCATTCCACTACGAGGACCTTATCGATAGGCTTCTTCTTATAATCACCCTGAACTCGACACTGATCCACTTTCTCTTAGGCTCACAGGTTGAGGACAGCATAGATCCGGACCGGGTTGATTCTTTGACTCAAGGACTTGTTAGAACCCGGAAGTGGATGGAAGAGGCAACCACAATGAAAGGCATCCCTCCTTCAACACAGAATATCATGAGCCTCATTGTAAAGCGACTCTCACAGGTTGAGAGTCTTCTGCCCAAGCTATCAAACAAAGCGAAGCAAATGGAGTCTGGTGCCGCAACACAGGAGATCCTCTCCCTATTGGATGGAGCTGAAGCTGCTCCGAGAGCTGCTAGTGCAAGTCCTGATTCTTCAACAACAACTGCAGATGGCGAGATTATCCCACTTGTTGGTGGTGAAACAGCCAAGCCAATGGAGGCATATCGTAAGGTCGATGTCGAAGATGACCAGTTTGGTCTCATCGGACAGAGTCAGCGGCTCATTCAGCAGAAGAGTGCTTCTTGTCACGTGCTGCTTCCAACATTTTGGTTAGAAGTCCTTAGAGAGATCCATAGGTATCGCTCAGATTCGCCCTATTTTGGAGACGTAGTTGAGTTACCCGCTCGCATACTAGTAAAGACAGCTAAGGGACTTCTGACAGAGGCCCCAGGTGCAAGACTTCTCCAGGATCTAATGAAGTCAAGACAACAGGAGAATTACCTCAACCCATCAGAAATGGAACGAATAGAACGTGCTGTCGCAAAATACTACCAGGGAGTTGAGCCCATACTGAGAGAGAAAGAGGTTGAGGTCAAAGACAAGATACTCGAAGCCCAGACAGCTTTCGATGGGTTCAACTGGGGTGGTCCAGAATTGGAAAAGAGGATCATAAAGCGATTGAATCAGCAGGTAGAAGAAGCAATTCAAGCAGCTGAAACAGGAACCGATACCGCTCGTCAGGTCATCCATGCAGAAATTGCTAAGTTACTCTGCAAACTTCAACATGCTCTTCTGGCTGAACCGAGACCCCGAGAGATCCTCACTCAGATGAAACCATAGATGTAGTAGTTCAGCTCAATTTACAGGCACAGCTCATATAAGGGAAAGTCAGATTCCTCACAACATACACGAGGTTGAGAGATGACTGGCCTAAAGACTATGTTGAATCCAAAAGTGACTGCTGTTGTAGGTGTTTCGACTACTAATCCTTTCAGTCCAGGTAATGTAATCTTCAGAAAATTGGAATTCGAAAATGGTTTGCCTACATACCCCATTAATCCTAAGGGAGGGAAGGTCGAAGGGATTCCTGTCCACAAGTCCATCACTGCTGCACCTGATGACATTGAGTTGGCAGTGATCTCGGTTCCTGCAAAATATGTACCAGGTGTGTTAAGGGAGTGTGGAGAGAAGAAGATACGGTCAGTCATAGTGGTCTCAGGAGGATTCAGTGAAGTTGGAGAAACCGGTGCAAATCTTCAATCAGAAATTGTCGAGATTGCAAACCAATACAAAATATCCATGGTCGGACCAAACTGCATTGGTGTGTTTGTCCCAGATGTCCTAGATACATTTTTCCTTCCCTCTGAAAGGGTTGCACGACCTAGAAAGGGGAAAGTAGCAGTCATATCACAGAGTGGAGGTTGGCTGATCGAGCGACTTGAAGAGTTTGCAGATAGAGATGTAGGTATTGCTGCTGCAATTTCAATTGGTAACTCTGCTCAGACAAAAGTGACTGATTTCATCAGGTACTTTGGAAATGAAAAGACTGTGGATGTCATTTGTGCATATATTGAAGGCTTCGGACAAGATGAAGGGAGAGAGTTTGTTGAAACATGCAAGGAGATTGTACTGAAAAAGCCAGTTATTGTTCTGAAAGGTGGAGAATCGGAAGCTGGTCACCGAGCGACACAAAGTCACACATCATCTTTAGCTGGAGACAATGCAATAACAAATGCAGCTTTCCAACAGTATGGGGTGATTCGTGCACTCGATGAGGATGAGGTGATGGCATACTCGAAGGTGTTTTCGTTCAAACCGAAACCTATGCTTGGACCTCGTATCGGCACATTGACCGTGAGCGGTGGTCATGGAGTCATAGCCAGTGACGAAGCGTCTCATTATGGTCTCACAATGCCGCCATTCAGTCAGGAAGAACAATCTATAATGAGAGCACAGATGACGCCAGCATATCAAGGGATTGCATCATTTAGGAATCCATGTGATCTCACTGGTAGTGCTGCAGATGTTGATTACGAACGTGTCTTGGATAAAATGCTCAGTTTTGATTCAATAGATGCTGCACTTCTACTGTTACTACCATATGCTCCAGGTATCTCACTTCAGATTGGCGCGAGAGTGGCAAATGTTGCAAAAAGTCATGACAAGACTATTGTAGCTTACGTTCCAGACCTTGACAAATACGAAGTGATCATTCGAGGATTTGAGTTGAACGGTATTGCAGTCGGGGATACAATTGAAGAGGCTGTCCAAATGGTGAATGCGATCCGGAAGAGGACGAAATATCTTCAACGCTTAGGAAAGTTATGATTAGATCCCACTGGCAATCTTTAGGTAGTCTATGCCTAAGGACTTCAGAGACTCAACAAGCTTGCCACTTAGGATAAGTTTCTTGGATGAAAGTTCCTCAACCTTTTGTGAACCTGTCAGGTACATTGCGACTCTCAGTCCTTCTAGCATTCGTTCTAACTCTATAACAACATCAAGGGCGCTTCCATGTACTGCAGGACGCAAGAGGGGATGGGCGACTCCAGCGGCAATTGATCCGAGAGCAAGAGCCTTGGCAATATCAAGTCCACTCCGGATCCCACCAGTAGCTATTACATCGAGGTCAGTGGCATCCAGCACCATCAATACACTGAGTGCAGTGGGTATTCCCCAATCCCAGAATTCTAGTCCAAGCTGTGCATTTAGGTCATCATCTTCTTTCAATGCTCGATAGTATTCAACTCCAGCCCAGCTTGTTCCTCCGACTCCACCCACATCGACACCTACAACACCTGCATCTTCCAAACTCTTTGCTACCTCTCCGGATATACCCGCACCAGTTTCCTTTATGATGACTGGAACGTCAACGGAATCAACAATCATGGCGATACTCTCTAGAGCTCCTTCAGAGTTACAGTCCCCCTCAGGTTGAATAGCTTCTTGGAGTGGATTGAGATGAACCGCAAGGATGTCAGCTTCTATCATTGATACTGCTTCTGGAGCAACCTTGACATGAGTGGCACCGATATTAGCAATTATTGGAACAGATGGTGCGGTTTCCCTGACAATTCGGAATGTATCGGCCAATGATGGATCCTCCACTGCAGCTCGTTGGCTACCCACACCTATGGGGAGCCCCAGCTCCTCCGCAGCACTAGCGAGTTTCTGGTTTACATTCAAGGTCTGGGGATGTCCACCAGTCATTGCAGCAATTATGAGCGGTGCACCAGCACGAAGTCCAAAGAAGTTTGTAGTGAGGTCAATACTGTCCTTATCAATCTCAGGTAGTGCGTTATGAACGAAATCTATGTCCTCAAACATTGTAGATCGTTGGCACTGGACATCCTCATCAAGGCAGATCTCGATGTGTTCAATCTTTCTTCTTCTTGTCAGTGAAGACTCAGAAGATTCATCCTCTGAACTTGAATCTGAATATGACCGTCCTTCAACCATTGAGGTTCCTCCAGTAGGATGATAGAAGAATTAATTCGTAGATAGGAGTTGTGGTTGTGCGTTTGAACCCTCAGAAATAGAAACTTGCGTGATGCGAAACCCTTAATCAATGACTTCAGCTACTCGCAGCACAGTGTGTGAACTATGGCTGATGATGAGAAGATAAGAACCGAAGCTCCTGATGAAGAATCCGAGGAGAAGAAAGGTTTCTTCAGACCACTTCCAGAATCGGAAGAGCAGACACGCTTGGGGAAGGATGGTCGACCCCAACCCACAGTGAAGCTTCTGGGCATTTCAATGGCGGAAAGGACTCGGGACAGACTTATGCTCATACTCATTCCTGCACTAGTTGCGTTCATGAACACAACAATGTATTCGATGATTATCACTAACCAGATTACCAGCGATGCAATGTACCTCTTCTTTGTGCCTATAATTGTAGCAATACCAATTGGATTAACAGCGGCTGATGTTGGTCGAGCCCTGATGGGAGGATTCTTTGCAGCTATTTTCTTCATGTTCTTCTTCATTTTTTTCCTAATCAATCCAGGATTGTTCATCCCTGAGCTCGGTGTGGAACAATTCATCTTCAGTGCTTTTCTGATAACTGTGGGGTACTTCATCCTCGTTATAGTGGCTAATTTGATAGGAGCAGCTGTTGGCATTATACTCCGGGAATTCTTCTGAAAGCAAGTTCAGTGTTCACTATTCACTGGATATTCAGAAAGAGTAATGTGTCGGATTGTTTCGATGATAGTGAAATGAGAGGAAAATTAGTTTATCCCTATTCTGATGCACTGCTAGGCTATGAGTTTCGACAGGATCATCCACTAAAACCAGAAAGGCTAAAGCTCACCTATCTCCTTTCTAAGGAGCTTGGACTCCTTGACAAAATCGAGGTACTCGAACCAAATCATGCTACCCGGGAGGAACTCGAACTCTTTCATTCTCCAGAGTTTATTGATGCTGTAGAGGATAGTGGAATGAACAACAATCCACATCCAAGGTATGGATTGGGAACTTCTGATAATCCGATTTTTCCTCAGGTTCATGACACTGGATTGAGGTATGTTGGAGCAACCCTGGATGCTATGAGAGCCATAATGGAAGGAGCATCCAATGCATTCTGTATCTCTGGAGGACTTCACCATGCACACAAGAGTCTAGCCTCTGGATTTTGTATCTATAATGATGTAGTAATAGCAATCAAATTGATGCAACAGCAAAGGAAGGCAAAGGTGCTCTACCTAGATATTGATGCACATCACGGCGATGGTGTCCAGAAGGCTTTCTTCGATTCGAAAGATGTATTGACTATTTCCATACATCAAACAGGGCAAACTCTCTTTCCAGGAACAGGATATGTCTACGAAACTGGAAGTGGAGAAGCAGCAGGTTATTCTGTAAACGTTCCTCTCTTGCCTGGTGCAGGAACGCCAGAGCTCAATCAAATTTTCGAGGAGATAATTATACCATTGTTTGAGTCCTACAAACCCGATTTACTAGTGACTCAGCTTGGAGTTGATGGGCATTTCTTGGATCCACTTGCTCAGCTAGCATATACATCTCATGGCTTTGAGAGTATACTTGAAAGACTACGAGATATGTCATCTAAGAAATGTAAGATGGGATGGCTGGCGGTTGGAGGCGGAGGATATCATCCTGTCAATGTTGCTCGACTCTGGACCCTCTTTCTAGCCATTATGATAAAGGAGAAGGTGTCTGATGAGATTCCCGATACATTTCGTGAGATGAGTTCCGAAATGGGTTACAAAAATATTCCTGACCTGATGAGAGATGAGGAAGAAGTTGTTCAGATGTATGTTCCCAGAGAGGTGGTTTCACTGGAACTTGACCGGACCATCAGGAGGATAAAGGAACTGATATTCCCCTATCACGGTCTGTAAAACTCATACATCAGACATAGCAAGTTGTGCGTCAATCCATTTTCGAATCATCTTCACAACAAGATCTGATGCAGCTACCATGATCACAGAGTCTGCATCTTCACTCAGAATTGAAGACGGATCAATTCCAGATTTAGCTACCCTGAGCAAGGACGGGTAGCACAGAAATCCTAAACCTTCGACTATATCCATCGAATCAGTTCCAGAAATGTGGAGTTTGTCCCCTAATACTTCAGTCGGGGAGAGCTTCGGATCACTGTTGAAGAGTTTCACTAGCAAGTCATTCTCAGAGGAAATGATGACATCGGGCTCAACACACTCATCGAATACCGAAGCTCGTCCTTTGTCAAATACCACAGAATACTCTTCATCTAGGTCTATGGCCTTGATACAAAAGGTAATCTCCTTGTAAGAGTCGGTGACAGAGCTTATGTGCTGTTCAAAATCATCCTCAGACATCTTACTGAGTTCTTGTACCATATCTATGCTAACGTTGAGAGCCGCCCTGCAACCATCAACGACTGGACCTAAGTACTCCATCAACATGAATTGGTCATTATTGATGTTGTTGGCTATCTCAAGAAGACTCCTTTCCAGACTCTTTGGAAGTTCATCATCACTCAAATCAAACAACTCAGCTATCCTGAATGATTCTCGTATTTAGAGATGCTGATAGGTCATGTATTCGTGCAACATTCATAGAAAAGTGAATCTGTAAAGTTTTCAATGAGGTATCCGATTGACTACCGACATTCATACGCATTTGGGCTATGGCCAAAATGAGGTAGCTGATGTCACCTTCGACAATCTCGAAGAGCATGTTGATTTGTTGGTTTCTCGCATGGATACATTCGGAATTGCCAGAGCTGTTCTAACGCCACATGAACCTGTCATCAGCACAGAACTGTATCTGAAGGCATCTGAGATCTACCCTGACCGCTTGTTCTCCGCTTGTTCAATAGTACCCAGACCAATTGACTTGGCAAAAAAGAAACTTGCAGAATATGTTGATCGGGGATGTAGAGCACTTGTTCTTGATGATGCAGTGTACCATCCAAAGGATCCTGCTGCTGAGTCATTGGTTGTAGATGCTGTGAATAGTGAACTTCCGGTCTATCTTCATAACGAGGTCATGACTTCTGAAACAATCACATTTCTTGACAGAGTATCGACACTATACGATGAAGGCAAATTTGTGGTCCTTAGTATGGGCGGACTCTTCGGATTCCCACAAATCATTCCGATGATGTCGAGGGCCAACATTTGGCTAGAATTGTCAATGACATTCATCCGACTTGTTGAATCACCGCTTCGAGTATTTCTAGATGCAGTACTCCAGGATATCGGTGCGAGAAAACTGGTGTTTGGTTCAGGGTATCATAGTCAGTATCCTGACATGATGGATGCACTCAACATGATCAACCTAAACATAGAAACATCGAGGTTGATTACCAAGGAGAATGCTTGGTTAATCCTTGGTCTCGCTTTTTCATAATCCCTATCCTGCAAGCACTTGCTGATGAATCAGGAATTCGATATCTTCATTCTTGGGTAGTCCAATAATCTGAGCACTACCAACGAGTATCATTGGCAGTGCAATCGCATTGTAAGCCTCGATAATCTCTGGATTTTCTTCAACAGCTGTTTCTATAACCTCCACTGGCAGGTTGAGATGATTGAACTTTTCAGCTACCTCTCGAGCGGCATCAAGAGCCTCTTGACAGAACGCACAGTTTGAACTCGTGAAGACATTAACCTTCAAAGATCCTGAGCCTGAACAGATATCCTCCATTTGAGGCTGGGCCTTGAATTGGTTTCGCTGCATCATGGTTTCATACTCCTGTCGAGAGTCACTCCGCAAAAGTAGGTGGTTTGAGTCTCACATACTCAGCAACCGAGTCAACAGATCGAAGAGGAATAGCTTCCCAAGATCGTTTGGTTTCCTTATCCGTTCCTCTCTCAATTATGACGAATGGTCCGTTGGCATCGTCAAACCAGACTTTCTTGACCTTCCCAACAGGGAATCCTCTAAAGTCAGTAACTATCTTTCCTTTCAAAAGCCATTTCATTTCGTCGCTTTCCATTGTCCTCAACGAGAATTACTTGACGAAGACATAGAATAGGGTGTGTACTACACCCGCAATTCTAACGTAACACTAACTCGGGTTGGAAATGTGGTCATCCTCGAGACCTGACTACCTCAACAACTCCCGAAGCGCCACATTCTATGAGAGCATAGGCCTTATGGACATTCAATTGTCCGTGTATAGGTCTTCATCCTTTTCCTCGTCGTAGCCCCACTCCACTATCGTGTCACTGTCAGTTGGGAGGAAAGTACCAGCTACAAAGTATCCACCGATAGCCATGATTAAACCGATAATGTTCATTGATCCTCCAATTCCAACATAGATTTTTGAATCGCTCATCTGCTCAATTCCCAAATCGACAAGTGAAGTGCCATAAACACGGTCCATCGTCAGAGTGTAATTACCTGGATCGATATCAATTATCATACTCGCTTCGTAGAAGGTTGAATCAGGCGTTTCCACAATGTGCTCTGCAGTAAGCGTGAAATTCACTGTATATGTGTCAAGAGTCGAGTTCTCAACAAAGACTATGTCTATGTATATTGGCGTAGTATTTCCAGGACGCACAGAAACTGAAACCTCGAGTTGTGGATAGTACCCCTGCGAATCCCATACGGAAAAGGTTCGTTGGGCATTCTGGGTTACTGCGAGATTCACATAGTGATAAGGCGCCATTAGAACAATGGCACCACCCAACAGAATTATGAAAGCTCCGCCAAAATAGAGGAACGCTTTCTTGCTTAACCAGATACTACCCATTCGCATCAACTATATTCAGCCCTGCGTAATTAGATATAGATGTAACGACCTGTGTAATCTTATGGAGAGGCTTCTAAAGTGACTGACTTTGTTGAACTGGCAAAGGTGCTTGATAGCATAGCAGATACAACAAAGCGAACTCTGAAGATTAGAATAGCAGGAGAATTCCTTCGAGGAGTAGATCCGGATGAGATAGGCCAGACTGCTTTATTTTTGAGTGGAAGAATCTTCGCTGAGAGAGATCAACGTGTGTTGAATTTATCATGGAGGGGACTTCTCAATGCCATAGGATCTCTGATGGATTTGAAAGATGACAGTGTTTCCAGTGTATATGAGGGAGATGTTGGAGAAGCAATAGCAACATTAGTTGAGGAATATGGAAAGACTAGGCAGACAACACTATTTTCGGAACCTCTCACGATTGGATCTGTTTGGAAAACTGCACTGAAGATTGCTGATACCAAAGGTAAAGGATCTGTTAAAGAGCGAGAAGCACTCATTGCTAGTCTCTTCGTGGAGGCATCTCCAAGAGAAGCTAGGTATCTCGCAGCTCTCTTCCTGGCAGATATGCGTACAGGACTGTCTGAAGGACTCCTGGTAGAGAGTATAGCATTTGCCTACGAAATCAGTCCCACGATTGTAAGACGTGCATGGAGTTTCATCGGAGACCTCGGAGAAGTAGCCAGACTCGCATATGATGGTGAAGCACTAGACAAAATAAATGTAAAAGTGATGCGTGCAGTGAAACCAATGCTTGCCAGCCCCTCTGATGATGTTGGATCCTTGCTTGATTCTACAACCGGATTCTCCTTTGAAATGAAACTAGATGGAGCAAGAGTACAGATTCATAAAGAGGAGGATAGGGTGAAGATCTTCTCTAGAAGACTCATTGATGTAACTGAGAGTCTTCCAGACATAGTTGAGATTGTCCAGAACACCATTTCAGCTAGAAGGATAATTCTTGATGGTGAAGTACTCGCCGTTGATGAATCTGGAAAACCGTATCCATTCCAGGTTGTTATGACTAGATTTGGTCGGACACGTGATATTGATGTTGCACATCAAGACACCAGGCTGAAACTGGTGCTATTTGACATCCTTCTCCTTGATGATGATCATCTTGTAGACAGCCCTTATTCTGAGCGACGGCTAAGTCTTGAGAATTCTGTATCAAGTGAATTTGTCATTGAAAGGTTGGTTTCGGACGATGTTGAAGAAGTGAATGATTACTTCAGAAAGAGTCGAGAGTCAGGTCATGAAGGACTTGTTGCCAAGTCAATGCAATCTCCATATGAACCGGGAGTCAGAGGAAAACATTGGTTCAAAATAAAACACACACTCGAAACAATGGATCTGATGATTATTGCAGCTGAGTGGGGTCATGGGAGGAGGAATAAATGGCTGTCAGACTATCATCTCGCCGTAAGAGATGAGGCAACTGACCAGTTCGTGATGATTGGGAAAACCTACAAAGGCCTCACGGATGCAGAATTTGAACAGATAACACAGGACCTCAAAAAGTTAGAGATCTCACAGCGCAGAGGTGTTGTCCAAGTCAGACCGGAGATAGTTGTCGAAGTCCTTGCGGCTGAAATCCAAGAGAGTCCCACTTACTCTTCTGGATACGCACTTAGGTTTGCACGCATTATCAACATTCGTGAAGACAAAGGTCCTGAGGATGTGATGACACTTGAAGAACTCGAGAAGGTGTTCAATGACCAGTTCAGATACAAGGCTCGTTGAGTGGTTTATATACTCAAGAAGATACACTAAATTGTAGTCAATTAGACTGTAGGTCGGGGGCACATGTTAATGGGACGGAAACAGCAGATATCACATCTAATTCCAAAGAACCATTTCTGCTCACTATCGATGTTCCGTGAAGAGCCACTGATCAATTGGACTTTTACAAGATCTGTTCTCTTCACTGCTTACGATGTATATAGGAGCAACGACTTCTGGTTAGATTCAGTCATCAGTTCTGGAGTCACATTGAAGGAGGCATTGGTCGAACTCGGCTTTCCTAAGACCAACACAATCATAGCAGACACAGGCATCTTCGAGATGGAAGCAAAGAGGGCTGGAATCGCGCGAAATCTTGGAATCCACGTTGATATCGAACTGTCAAACGACCAAATCTTCGAAGCCTATGAACTATCGGGTGCTGATTATTTTGTGTCACCTGATGTGATTGTACTTCCTACCGATCAACCAGATACAATACACAACAAAATCAACACTATGATGTCTAACTTGAACGATCTGCTGGAGAGAGTCAGTCCCACCAAGGTGATTGCAGTAATTCAGGGACATCAACAAAGCATCATAGACAATCAGCTTGATTTCTACAGAGAGAATGATGTCAGATGTTATGCTATGGGAGGGGTAATTCCGTTGTATCATCATGATAAGAAGCTGTTAGAGAAAACACTGGAATATGTTAGAGGAGAAACTCGGGATGACTGGCTACATGTTTTTGGGCTTCCAAGAATCGGGCTATTATCGTACTATCTAAGAGATATGGGATTTGACAGCGTCGATACCTCAATGCTGTTGTATATGTCAGCTAGGAGAAAGTATATGGAAGGTCTAAATCCAATAACTGTGAAGGATGCAACATTCGAAAAGTGTGGTTGTCCAGGTTGTACTGAGCTTGTTGCTTTGAAGCATGCGGCTCAAAGTTCGGAATTCTTTGTCAATCTATATATCCATAACATCATTACAGCTGCGAGGGAGTCGCTTCGCCTTTCAAATGGGAGTTCAAAGTTGCAAGAAGTTCCGCTTAAAGTCTATCCAGAGAATGCAAGGTCTATTTCAAACATCGACGAGAATCCAATATCGGGAACCTATGAATTGGAATGGATGAGAGCGGATGAAACAATGTCTGAGAACAGAGAATAGGTGACTCGAACCGCAGTGTTTATAATTAGTACATGCCGGCTGTTGGTGCATACGCACACGGAGTCCCCCGAAATGTGGACAGAAATAACGCTATTACCTTTCTTACTCATCCTGATAGTCTTCTTCCTGCTTTGGCTGACCCATGAGGGACAACGCTGGCAGAAGCATCCTCAGTTAGGCATTTTTGGCCGGTTCATTCAGGCATCTCCGAAAAGGGCGTTCCTTTCGTTCTTGTTCTTGTTCTTGCTATTGATTCCTGCGTCACTTCTTCTCATGTCAGGAGTCTGGTTGGATGCTTTAGGGACACCTCTAGGTCCGCAGAGAGTTGACGTTGTAAACGTGATGTTGTCGCTGTTCTTGGTCTTAGCATTCACATTTCCAGTAATGTGGAGTTCACTCGGAACTTGGCGTCAGGCTAAGCGTGCAGAAGCTGAGATGAGAGTTCGACCAACTGGAATGTAATTTCCATATTGACTATGGCTGATAGTCCAACTGCTGGGCTATCTCGCCATTTCGTTGTGTAGGGAGAGGATGTTACTTTGGTCTTCACCAAAATTGCTGATTCAGTCTTTGTTGTTATTGGTGGTTCCTTCCCTAGATGCAACACGGTTGTTGTACTTGCTGATGAGGTTGTGGTAATCGATCCAGGATGCGCAGTTGAGGACCTTAGAGGATTCCTAATGAAACAGAATCTCGAACTCAGAAATATAGGTACAATCATTCTTACTCACATACATCCAGACCACATCATTCATACCATGAGATTGAACAGACTCTCAGGATGTAGGATAGCAGCCAATGAGATTACAGCTCCATTGTTCAATGAGAAAGAAGAGATGAAGAAGTTCCTTGGTTTTCACAAGGGAAATCCGGTTCGAAAGATGTGGGAAAAACTAGTCAACGAGAAAATGTATGGAGCTCTTGATGAGGGACGAGTTGATGAGATTGTCAAGAATAGAAGTAGTCTTAATCTTGGAACAATAACACTGAGAACCCTCTACACACCAGGACATATCCCGGATCACATGTGTATAGAGATTCTCGAACCAAACATTATCTTTGGTTCAGATCTGGACCTCACAGAGTTTGGACCATACTATGGTCATCCCAATAGCTCCATACCAGATTTTAAGGAGTCAATACGCAAAGTGCAGCATGGAAAGTATAAGGGACTCATAAGTGGGCATCTTAGAGAACCTCTTGTCTTGGACTATCAGGACCGTTTGTCCGCATATGCACGTCAGATTGGAATGAGGGAGGACTTGGTCTACTCAGCAATTCTGGAGGGTGCCAAATCGATCCCAGAGATTATTGTAAATCCTATCATCTACCCCTCGTTAACAGATCCAGTATACCTCCAATTCGAAACGTGGATGATTGAACACCATGTCGCTTCATTGATTGATAACGGTCTCATAGAGGATGACCGTGGAAAGCTGAAGCCAGTCTAGAGAATCACTGGCAGACCAAGTAAAATTTGCATGATTACAATAGGGATTAGTGCACAGAGGAGTCCTTCTACCAAGTTTGACCTGAAACGAACAAGGGGAATAAGAAATCCAACTCTTTGTCGGTAGTCCTTCCACTCATCTCCAAATGTATTATCAAGATGAGCCTCTTCAATCCAAGCAATAGCAACATATGCGAAGAGCGTTGCATACCACAACACCAGGGTCTGGTCTGCAGAAAGCCAGCCCATGCCGAAAGTGTTTCTCAGGATCCAAACACTTGGATAAGTCATCATGGTTGTGAAGATGATAAGTGCAAAATATTGAGGATGACGAACGAATCTATAGGGTCCTGTTGTTACGAGGCCCCCAGTTTTTGTTCGCCAGAGATGAATAACAGAGTATAGCAGCAGTACAAATCCCAACGCAGCAACGATGAGAACGACCCAGTTTTCTAACCTTGTGTAATCAGGTAAGGTAGGGGGAGCAACTGAGATGTTACCGAACATTAGCATCAGGTAAACGATGAATGGTACAGTCATAAGACCGCTCCATGCAGCAAGTGGAGGTAAAGAAGACATCAGAGGTAATAGATAACCAACAATACCAGTAAGTTTCTGAACTATTCTGTCGCGAAGATTCTTGATCTCCATTATGGTCACCTATCCACGATTTGAACATATATAGCTCCGTTGGAACGCTTATCTACTGTAACTTCCAAGCATGAATGTAGTATTTGACTGAGGGATAATTATGCTACAAATGAGCAATGGTGAACCTGAAGCAGGACTTCCAGTCTGGAGATTAAATCAGATTCTTCTGATTCTTCAGGTCAGATTGGAATCCATAATGTATGACAAAAATAGAGAGTCAAAAATTCCAATCTCGTGGAGTGTTTTGCACATGCATACAACAACTCAACTGGCGAAACTACTTGCCATTAAACGAGGATTTGATGTTGAGCTTGCTGCAATGATTGCTGCATTTCACGATGTCTATTCGTATCATACGGGCAAGTGGGAGAATCATGGAAAGTTGGCTAAGCCATATATTCATGAGATTGTCAACGAATACAATGAGGTGTGGGGGGATCAGCTTGGCATAATCACCGAAGAAGAGGTCAAACACATCGTCAAGGCAATAAAAGACCATTCTAACAAAGAGAAGGTTGTCAAAGACCGATATACTGAATTGCTGAAAGATGTCGATTGCTTTGACTCATATCTCCACGGATTCGAACCAACGGGATTCCATCTTGAAAGAGTGTCGAGAGTATTTGAAGAGCTTGGGTTTTCCCAAGAAGAAAGTAGCTTCGTTCTATAGTAGAAGCTCCATTTGGGTGTGCTGTGTTTCTGGTTGTGCTTCACCCAAGTTATCCAGCGGCACTTCAATAAAACCAGCAGACTGGTATAGTTGAATTGCATATGGAAAATGCTCTGAAGTATCAA
Organism: Candidatus Thorarchaeota archaeon; assembly: GCA_048882045.1. Classification (GTDB taxonomy): domain Archaea; phylum Asgardarchaeota; class Thorarchaeia; order Thorarchaeales; family Thorarchaeaceae; genus SMTZ1-45. Next base: position 58,116 of record JBHLRZ010000006.1, read on the forward strand.
GTCGAAGTTTCTTGAAACCGAATTCCTTTCCCTTTGAGATAAGCTGATGAAGTATCTCAGTGCCTACTCCTCTACCTCGATACGATGATTGGAGGAACATTCGTGTAATTTCTCCAACACCGTGAAGAAATTCATGTATTGCTCCCATTCCTACTATTTTTCCTTGGTCCTCAATCAAGAGGATAATACCAGAGGGAGGGTGGATTTTCACAAATTCTTCAAGGAAACTAGATACGTATCCCTCAATTGTATCTCCTAGAACTTTTTCAAAATCAAGATTCAATGCAGTCCGAAATCTATCAGCCACCCATGTAACATACTCTACATTCAATCGGTACAAATCGGACTCCTGAGCATCACGGTTGAACTCGATAATCTGCACCAATTTAAGCCTCTCCAAAAACAACCTGATAACAATAGTTAAAATTCTTTCCGAGGTCGTTTGTCCGAGGGGTCATTATGACTAGTACTGATAAGAAAAAGAAGAACCGATTATCGAAAGAGAAGAGTCCGTACCTCCTGCAGCATGAAGACAATCCAGTGGACTGGTACCCCTGGGGAGAGGAGGCATTCGACAAGGCAAAGAAGGAGGACAAACCAGTGTTTCTTTCGATAGGCTACAGTACTTGTCACTGGTGTCATGTGATGGCACATGAGTCGTTTGAAGACGATGAGGTTGCCATTTTAATGAATGAGGTGTTTGTCAACATAAAGGTTGACAGAGAGGAACGACCTGACATCGATGGCGTTTACATGGAGGTCGCCCAGATGATCACCGGTAGGGGCGGCTGGCCTCTTACCATAATCATGACTCCAGATAAACAACCATTCTTCGCTGGAACATACATCCCAAAAGAGAGCAGATACAGCAGTCTAGGGATGAAGGAACTCATCCCACGAATCAAGGAGATATGGGAGAGTGACCGGGACAACATCAATGAAACCACCAGTCGAATCAAGGACGCTCTTTCAGAAACAAGATATGCAGGAGAGAAGGAGGACCTATCATTAGACTCAGTTGACCTTGCTTTTTCCCATCTCTCTCAAAGATTTGATGAGAAACAGGGTGGGTTCGGGTCAGCGCCTAAGTTTCCATCACCTCACAACTTGATGTTAATACTCAGGTACTGGAAGAGGACAGGTGATGAGTGGGCTCTCTTCATGGTGGAGAAGACGCTCCAGGCAATGAGGAACGGAGGAATCTTTGATCATATTGGTTTCGGATTCCATCGGTATTCCACCGATGAGAAATGGTTGCTACCACACTTCGAGAAAATGCTATACGATCAAGCCAGTCTCATGATGGCTTATACTGAAGTATATCAAATCACGAAAAAACAGGAATACGCCGACATTGTCCGAGAGATCTTCGAATATGTGACTCGAGACTTGACAGGCCCCGAAGGAGCATTTTATTCAGCTGAAGACGCAGATTCAGAAGGGGAGGAAGGCAAGTTCTACACATGGACAAAGAGTGAGATAGAGGATATAATCAATGATAAGAATGAAGCTTCAATATTCATGCAGGCCTTCAATATCCATGAGGAAGGAAACTTCGAAGACGAAGCGACTCGAGAAATGAACGGGCTGAATATTCCTCACCTCAAAGAAAAGGCTGACTTAGATACAGACCTGGGGATAACTAGGGAAGAACTGAAACTACTGCTTGATAAAATCAAGACAAACATGTTCGTCCGTAGAGAGATGCGAGTCAGACCTAGTCTTGATGACAAGATATTGACTGACTGGAATGGATTCATGATTGCTGCACTCTCCAAGGCTGGAGCCATACTAGGAGATGCAAAGTTCATAGAAACTTCAGAAAGAGCACTCAAGTTCATTCTTGATACTATGCTCGATGATGAACGTCGACTCTATCATAGATACAAGGATGGAGAGATAATCATCCAGGCATTTCTCGATGATTATGCGTATCTAGTCTGGGCACTCTTGGAAACTTATGAAGCCACTTTCAAGCCAGAGTACTTAGAACAGGCAATAGACCTGACGTTAGACATGCTGGAACATTTCTGGGATGAAGAGGAAGGGGGTCTGTATTTCACTGGTACATATTCAGAGGATCTTCTAGTCAGAAAGAAGGACGTCTACGATGGGGCAATGCCTTCTGGAAATTCAGTGGCTGCTCTCAACCTGATACGCCTCGCTCGGTTCCTTGGTGATACAAAACTGGAAGAAAAGGCTGCTGAAACTGTACGAGCATTTTCAGGCATCGTTCCTCGAGCGTACTCAGGTTTCACTATGTTGTTGACCGCAGTGGAGTTCGCTTATGGCGACTCCTACGAAATTGTGATTGCTGGTAATCCTGATTCAGAAGACACACAGGAGATGATCAGAGCAGTCCGTGACCAATTCATACCCAATCGAGTCATTCTCCTGAAGGGAACAGAACACCAATCAAAAGAGGTGTCTCAGCTTGCTCCCTATACCAAATTCCATGATACTGTTGGAGGTAAGGCAACAGCACATGTCTGTATCGACTATAACTGTAAGCTTCCAACAAATGATGTAGCGCAACTACTGAAGCTCATCGGAGTTACTGAGATGGCTTCTTCTTGACCCACCAGAATGTCACAATCACAAGTGCTGCAACTCCAGCTCCAACGAAAGCGATTATAGGTCCATACACCTGCAGGATTCCACTTGGCCAAATTTGATCAAGTGCCTCTCCTGCCGCCTGCCATGAATCAGCAATGGTCAACAGCTTTTGACTGATGTCAGTCAGATCCGATTCGTAGGGTGATAATGAGGCATCAAGATCACCAGAGGCGTTGTAGGAATCTGCAATCCCTCGAAAAGTAGACGCAACATATCCATTTGCTTGTGTTAGATTTCCAGGATAGATGAGAGTTGAGTTGTCTGCGATTGCATCAAATGCTGGTAAGGCTGCCTCACCCGCTATGATGAAATCTGTGAGGTCAGTATCAGGCATCAGTGATGGGAGTGCATAGAGAGCTGTTCTGAATGAAAGATATTGTAGTGTTACCTGTGCCTCCACACCAAGACCGATGGTATAGAGAAGGGCTGCTTTGAATCTTACTTCGTCTTCAACTCCATCAAAGAGACTGAGGTATGATTTCAATCCTTCAGAAGTGAGACCTGTACTAAGCCCGCTGAATCCATTATACCCGAATTGACCAACATAGGCATTTACTGATGTTGGGAAGTAAATCGTTCCGACACCGAGTAGCTTGTCCCTGATCATTGGTCCCAGCTGACTGTCTATAGAAGCCACTGGTGTAGTGAGAGGCAAGAAAGTACTCGCAATGTAGTAACGAGCTGACCAAGCATCAAGCAAGAGTGTATACGAGATTGTCGTGTAGTTCCCTCGACCATCTGAAGGATATCCATAGTTGTCCCCAAATGACCCCACACCTGGATCTATGATAGTTGCTAGATTGGCTGTGTCATTGTATCCGACTACAAGAATTCCATGAGCACCACCAGTAAGTCCTTGATCACGAAGGTAATCGTAATCGGAGGAGGGTAGAAACATTGGATTGACACTGATCAGAAGGGGATATCCACTGTCAACTGTTTGGCGCATAAAGTCCATCGCATGAGTCTGCCCATCAATGAGTCCGATGTTAATTCCTTGACTGTCGTAGACTTGGACCATCTGTTCAAGATCAGGGATGTCGGTCCCCAGATATTGAGTATAGTTCACTCCATAGAGGTTAGCAAGGAAGTGTGTTGGTTCTACCTGCGTAAGTAATGCTCCTGGGAAAACAAGAAACGTGTCATCGAACCGGAAATATGCGAATGAGAATCCTATTGTCGACAATGCAAAGACATCGTAGAGGTTGAGATCAACTCCTGCGTATTGCATAGCTATTGCGGTAGCGGCCCATGCGCAGAAACCATTGATCTCCTGCCAAACATAGTCCCGAGGTTCCAGAAGAGCATCAGTGGATGATGTGATTGTAGGTTCATGTATAGTAACTCCTTGAACACTGATAGGAATTAATAGAATCAAGAGGAGTGTGAGGACTGCAATAGAAGAGGAATTCAATCGGGACATATCGAATTCAAATCGTAACCAAGCAATCATAAGGATGTCGATGAGGACCTCATCTTCATCCTTAGGCTTGTAGAAAGAAACCTTATTGCACAGGTTTCTAGCATTACTTTATCTGGTGACTTGAGTGTCTGTCTTTGCACGAATAGCTGCAGTTGCATTGGCGTTAGTAGTGATTGGGATTGGAGTAGGATACTTCTTTTCGCCATTAATCCCCTCAAGTCCCACATCTGTTCTCATTCAAAATCCTGAGGAAGGAGTTTACAGATTCACGGGAACTTTGTCTGGTGACGATACTTATCTAATACACTCGTTCCATGTGAACACTAGCGCAACTAACATGCATGTCACGCTAGATTGCGGGTTTAATGACTTTGATCTCTACCTTGCGCAAGGCTATACTCCTACATTATATGATTATGATTGGCGTGGATTTGATGTTGGAGGGGAGGACATTACAATTGATTTTCCCGTGAATGGCATCTGGCATGTCATGGTCAACTCATACACTGGAGCTGGAAACTACTTACTGAATATAGACATCACGTACGGATAGAAAGAGCACTATTTATCAGGTGATTCTTGAGGGTTGCGAGTGACCAGTGATGACAAATCTGCGTAAGAAGATTCGCTGCTTTCTGTTTGATATGGATGGCACTATTTACCTGGGAAACAAGTTGCTTCCAGGGGCAAAGATGTTCCTTAGAGAGCTCGAGATAAGGGATGTGCCATATTATTTCCTGACAAACAATTCGTCACGGTCAAGAGCAGACTATGTTACGAAACTAGAACGGTTGGGACTAAACACTCCTGCTGAGAAAATATTTTCTTCAGGAGAAGCGACTGCGACCTACTTGAAGAAAAAGGGAGGAGGTAGCCGTATCTTCCTGGTAGGAACACCCTCGCTTGAAAATGAATTTGAACAACACGGATTCCAACTTGTTCAGAACAACCCGGATTATGTAGTGCTGGGATTTGACACGACACTCACCTACGAGAAACTCTGGAAGCTTTGTGATTTTGTCAGGAGAGATATTCCCTATATCGCTACTCACCCAGACATCAATTGTCCTACTGAAACTGGATTCATGCCTGATATCGGTGCAATGATAGCTTTCGTTGAAACTTCAACAGGCCGAAAACCCGATGAGATTGTTGGGAAACCCAACCCTCCAATCATCGAAGCTATTTTGGAGAAGACAGTGTATAATGTAAATCAAATCGCAATGGTTGGAGACCGTCTCTATACTGATATCGCCATGGGGAAAACAGGAATCACTACAATCCTAGTCTTAAGTGGGGAAACAAAGGAAAGTGACATAGAATCTGCGAATCAAAAACCAGACTATGTTGTCAAGAATATCCAAGGTCTAAGAGAACTCTATTTTTCATAGCAGAAATCAATCAAAAGACATGTCTATTTCACATCTGCGTTTAATGCTTTGAAGGCATAGAGTAACGTTTATGCGGTTGATGAGTAGAGAGGGCTCGGAGCGCTGTCTTGTTGAACTATCATCTAGTCCTGACCCGAAGGTGCAATCTCAACTGCCTGTACTGTCATGGCGGCGAGGAAACTGGACCAGATACAGAGATACAGTACTCGCTTGATGACTTGGAATCTTTCTTGGAGAAGGACAACAACGCTCAGCTCATGCTGTACGGTGGAGAGCCTACATTACGACCAAATCTCATTATCGAACTAATGGATCGTTTTCCTTCTACTCGTTTCATGCTTCAGACCAATGCGCTTCTCATGGACAAACTGCCAGAGGACTATGTCAAACGATTTCATTCCATCCTGGTTTCCATTGATGGGACTGAAGCAACCACTGACCGATATCGTTCACAGGGAGTCTATCAGAAAGTGATGAATAACGTCCAATGGCTACATGACATTGGTTTCGAGGGAGACATTGTTGCTAGGATGGCAGTATCAGAGCAATCAGATATCCATAGTGAAGTTCGTCACCTTCTTGATGTAGAGCCTTCTTTCAATCATGTCCACTGGCAATTGAATGTCATATGGGATGCTGAAGACAATTGGACAGATTTTGATAAATGGGTGAAGGAGTCATACAATCCAGGAATTACACATTTGGTGGATACGTGGGTTTCAAAAATGAATGATGGAATAGTTGAAGGGATTGTTCCATTCATACCCTTGATGCACTCGCTCATGACTGGGAATAAATCAGAGATGAGGTGTGGGTCTGGACTGGATACTTTCGCCATTCATATTGATGGGAGTATTGGAGTGTGTCCAATCTCTCCAGATTGGGACTTCTCAATAGTGGGTAATATCTATGAAACAGAACCCAAAGATCTGATGAACTGTATGAGGGTCGATGAACCCTGCTCATCCTGCAAGGAGTTTGAAGTATGTGGAGGTCGTTGTCTTTTTGCAAACAAACAACGGCTATGGGGAGAGAGTGGTTTTGAGAAGGTTTGCGACATAACTAAGCACTTGATTGATGAACTCAAACGAGTTGCGCCAAAAGTGCAAGAGATAGTTTCGGATGGCAAGATTTCGATTGAAGACTTTGTATATCCAGAATTTAACAATGGATGTGAGATCATACCATAGCTTTGTGTCTTTGGAAACGCACATAACCAGTAAGTTTCTCCAAACTCAAGATGACCATGACTTCCACACGTGAAATTCTTGAGGATCTTGCTTCAGGTAAACTCTCTGTCGATGACGCAGAGAAAGCACTAAGAATACTGTCTTTGAGTAAAGTGGGCAATATAGGTATGCTCGATGTCAACAGAGGAGAACGCAGTGGTGTACCAGAGGTAGTTTACGCAGAGAGCAAATCGTTGGAATACTTAGTGAATATTGCAGAGGTCATGGTTGAGAAGAAGCAGTTTGTCATGCTGACACGAATGACACAGGACAAGCTAACTGGTCTTAAATCAGCTCATCCAGAACTCAAGTTTGATGCGTTTGGTCCTGATAATCATCTGACTGTGTTGGGATACACGGAGGAGTGGAAAGAGCCTCAGAAGAAGGGCAAAATCGCAGTAGTGACTGCAGGTACGTCAGATATACCATATGCGCATGAAGCAGAAATGATTGCACGTCTGATCGGTGTTGAAGTTCTATCTTTCTTCGATGTTGGTGTGGCTGGAATTCATAGACTCATTGAACCAATCAAGACGATCATCAATGAAGATGTTGATGCGATTGTTGTCTTTGCTGGTATGGAAGGAGCATTACCTACAGTAGTCGCTTCTTTGGTTGATATTCCCGTGATTGGCGTTCCAGTCCCAACGGGATATGGTTTCGGAGGCAAAGGTGAAACCGCTCTAGCATCAATGCTACAGTCTTGTGCACCAGGTTTAGCAGTAGTCAATATCGGTAATGGTCTAGGTGGGGGATCGGTGGCATCACTCATTGCAAAAAAATATGCTGAGAAGAGAAAATAAGACTAATCTTCTTCATCCATAGGAGATTCGGTCAAGTCCTTCTGCATGACAACTATCTCTTCTCCAAGGCGCTCCATTCTTCCAGTTTCGACATATCCATTTCGTTCGTAGAATGAGAGCTGATTTTCGACTACACCATAAATCTCTACTTCGATTCGTTGCGCATTCCTTACGGATAGAAGGTTTTCTGCATAATCTACTAGCTTGCTTCCGATTCGTCTGTTCCTGAATGATTGTCGCACACCAACCCTACTTATCACACCAACTTGTCCACGAAGTCTGACCCTCATTGTTCCAACAACAGTATCTCCAACTAGAGCAACGTACTGATCACCCATCTGAATGTGTCGAGAAATCTTGTCAAGTCCCTCTTTTAGTGCTGCGGGTTCACGGGATAGTTGTTTCTTAATGGGAGCGTAGGCCTCTCTAATTATCTCCTTAATCACATCTACTTCCGCGAGTTCTGCTCGACGAATTGTGACTTCAGCGTAGTTGTAAATAGAGATTCCTCCTTGGGACATTCATTCAGTGTAGTGTACTTTTTGAAATAAATCATTTGGGGCGTGGACCAACAATCTATATCAGATAGAGGATAGATTCATTCTGAAACAGTGATTTGGATGGAAATACTCCTCCGCAATCTTGACCCAGACGATCTTGGTTGGGTTAGTGAGATTCTGATTGAGGCATGGGCATCAACTCGAGTGGTAAGCAGGGGTAAAATGCATAATGCAGATCAACTTCCTGGTATTGTTGCTGAAATCAATGAGGAACGTGTTGGAATTCTCACATACAACATCACTTCACCAGACCTCGAAATTGTGACTCTCAATGTTTTGAGTGAAAGAGAAGGGATTGGAACTAGACTGGTTGAGAGAGCTGAACAGATTGCTAGAATCAAGAACTGTTCTCGCATATGGGTCATCACTACAAACGACAATACTGGAGCAATCTCTTTCTATGAGACCCTGGGTTTTAAAATCGCTGCAGTGCACTATAATGCCATTGAGTATTCCCGAAGGCTGAAACCAGAGATTCCATTGACAGGGATCAAAGGAATCCCCATAACAGATGAAATTGAGCTCGAAAAGATTCTTGATTGATTCAAACAAGCAACACTTAGCTTTAATACAGCTCAAGAACACATTACTTCATTCAGGAGGACACCTAATGACTGACAATGAGAAGGAAGAGGAAGTAGCCGAATCACAGAAACTCACTAAGAAGGACAAGCAAGAGATTCAAGAAGGCCTCTGTGTCAATTGTGCGCTCCTCTCGTTCATAGTAACCATCTTCATGATAATAGCACTTGTTCTCTAATCTAGGAAAGAGAATGAGGAGGACCACGGAGGGTCCCCATCATATACTAGTTACTTGCATCATCCTCGTCGTCTTCACCATAGCGTTTGGCTTTTCCAAGACGGCGACTGTCGTCAATTGAGAGTCTATCAGGGTCAGGTGCTGAGAGTTTATGCCCAGGTTCACCTTCTTTGATACCTTCAGCTCTTTCACTCGGCCAGGATTCACCAGGGTCTGGTGTTGCATCAGCAATATCCTCATCGACTTCATCGGGTGCGAAGGTCTCACCTTTCTCACGAGCTCGGGTAACAATGCGTTCCATCCTTCCTGTTCGTAGGTAGATTACAGCAGTGAAAATCGCAGCCAATGGGAATGCTATCAGCTTGGCTACATCCTTAAACAGGAATAGGAATCTTGGATCAGCAAGAAGTCCAGTTTCGAACCAACCAGTGGCGGGATCACCAATGATAGTGAGTGGGTTCGCAGAAACAGTAATGATACTGTCTACAAAGAAGAAACCACTTGCTAGGAAGAATGTGATCAGTGGTCCAAAATCTCCGATTCTACCTCCAGGTTTCTCAGCAGCCTCTGTAGCTGTACGTCCGATTCCACTCAACGCGTAAGCCAAAAAGAAGAGTGACATACCAATGTCAACTGGCCCCATACCAGAAACTCCTGTACGACGCATGACGTTGACCAAGAAATACCCCGCATAAATAGAAATGAAGAGAGTTAGAAGGGCTATATTAAGGGCTGCACCTTTGCCAGCGTACCTGAAGAATGCTAGAAGCATCACAAGTGCAAATAGTCCCATGCATCCGTATGCAACCATCAGATATGGGACTGTTTCTGGATTAGTGAGATTTGCACTAGCTAACGGGAAAATCCCGTTCATTGTTGTTCCTAAACCAAGGATATCGTTAGGAACTAAGTATAAGGCCAAAAGGGCTTCTGCAGCAATTATTCCTAAACCGATTATGAGAAGGATGAAACTCCCAGTTCCCAATAGGAAACCTCCCTTCTTCGGCTCTGCGATTGTAGCAATTCTTAAACTAGTCCTTGTAGAAAGATAGCCTTGAAAAGCAATCCAGCCTACCCAGCCAAATATCGCAAAGAAGAGTAAAGCTGCTCTACCAACTAATATTGACAGAAATACTGCAATGGCAAATGAAACAGCCATCCAAGCAACACCCTTCATTTCGGTAACTCGTCCTCGACCTCTCCGTGTAATCCAGAGACCATCTACGCCCAACCCTGTGAAAAGTGAGCCCAGAGCAAAATAGATTGTACCAGCTGATCCGATATATGTGAAGAAGTAGACTAGCCCCTGTTCGATACCGGTTCCAGGGTAAGTATACATCAACCAAGACACAAAGAGACCGAGAAATGTTGTAGCAACAAACACAGTAAGATACGCGAGGTATCTCCGTGTTTTGAAGAAAACTCCAATTCCATCAAACAACGGGATTCCCAATAATAGTAACCTCCCTGTCTAGTAGGGACAGAGGGTCTGGACTGATATAAGGTTTACAGCTATATTGCTCTCAGTTCTATGTTGTGAAAAATAATAAGAGACCTAAGTGTAAATTCAGCATCATCCAAGGATGTGTGCCAAAATGGCTGTTCGAGTTCTAATGGTCGATGACGACCCAGTACATCTTGAACTGAGTGAACGATTCCTCACTCGTCAGAGTCCAGAATATGAGGTAGTTTCAGCTGAAACTCCTGAAGAAGCTATGAACCTCCTAATTGATGAGGCGTTTGATGCCGCTGTCTGTGATATTGATATGGGAAATGAGCAACCAACTGGACTTGATATATTAGAGCAAATCAGATCCAATGGACTAGACGTCTCCGTCATTATATTCACGGGCAAGAGCAGAGAAGAGATTGCCATCCAAGCATTAAACCTAGGTGCGGACTATTACCTTCGGAAGAGCTCGACAAAGATTGAGGCACTCTATGCTGAACTCTCATATTACATCCTTACCTCAGTTGAGAAGAGAAGAACTAAGAGAGCACTGGCGGAATCAGAGAGAAGGCTAAGACAGAGTGAGGCGAACCTAGCAGAGGCCCAGAGGATAGCTCGAATGGGACACTGGAATTGGGACATTGTAGAAGACAATATCGAGTGGTCCGATGAGATCTATCGAATCTTTGGTCTTGAGCCGCAGGAGTTCGCTGCAACATACGAAGCTTTTCTTTCATCAGTACACCACGATGATAGAGAGGATGTCCGAAAAGCTGTTGATGAAGCAATTTCCAAGAAGAAACCATACCACATCGACCACCGTGTGGTGAGATCAGATGGCTCCATTGTCCAGGTCCATGAAGCTGGAGAGGTCACCTATAATGAAAAAGGAGATGCTATTCGCATGATGGGTACAGTCCAGCAAATCACTGATGGTAGTCATCATGTTCCCGTAGGCGAAGAGAAGTTGATGCATAAAATCCTTCAAATTCGTCAGGATTGGTGGCAGGCAGTTTTTGAACACTCACCGAATGCAATAGCAATCTTCGATGAGGAGGGATTGTTGATTGATGCTAACAATGCTGCTGTGCAGCTAGTTGGAGTGAAGACTCGTGAAGAGGTATTGGGACTGAGTCTCTTCAAAGACACAAATCTCCCTGACGAAGTGCTTGAAAAGGTTAGTAAAGGAGAGGTACATCGATTTGACTATAAATGGAAACTTCAGATCGTATTGGATTTGGGAATCATGGACACTTCACACACAGAAGATGTTTTCATGGATGTTGTTATTTCACCATTTCAAGATGCACAAGGCAAACCAAGTGGGTATATTCTGAATGTGACAGACATGACTGAGCGTCATAAGACGGAAGAAGCCCTCAAAGCAAATGAAGAAATGTTCAGGAATATATTCCAAGAATCACCAGTTTGCATCGAACTATTCGATTCTGATGGCCTATTGATTAGCGCAAACAAAGCAACATTGGATCTATTCGGAGTTAGTTCTCTTGACAAGTTGGTTGGATTCAATATCTTTGAAGATCCCAATACACCTGAAAACGTCAAAGAACGTCTTCGAAAAGGAGAAACTGTGAAGATCGAAACAAGGTTCGATTTCTCGAAGGTCAAAGTCCACAACATCTATGAAACATCAAAGACCGGAATCATGCATCTTGATTGTGTTTACGCTCCTGTTAGATATGGAGATGAAGAGGGGCATCGTGGATTCATCATTCACATCCAAGATGCGACAGATCGTAGCTTGGCAGAACAAGCGCTTATGGAGAGTAGAGAGAGCTTCAAAGAGCTATACAATAATGCACTAGTGGGATTATTCAGAATCAGGATTTCTGACGGGATGGTCTTGGAGTGCAACGACCAATTCGCAACAAGCTTAGAATTCGATGACAAAGAAACGTTAGTTGATGGTTCGAAATTCTTCAAGGAACTCCTGACGAAACCGAGTAGTTGGAATCAACTCAAAGCAGATTTACGCGATCATGGCAAAATTGTGACCGAACTTTCAGTTTCACCCAAAGAAGGCAAACGTTTCTGGATGAGATTGTCGCTTAATATCTGGCCTGAAAAGGGCTACATTGAGGGAGTGATGTCAGACATAACGGAGCAGAAGCAAGCTCTTGAAATGCTCAACAAGCAGAAGGAAGAACTCAGTGACTTTGCCCATTCCATGAGTCATGATATGAAGAACATCTTTCACAACCTGCTCGGTTTCATCGAACTCATTGAAGAAGAGCAAGACATCTCACACCTAGACAGGATGAGAGCACTACTAAACGAAACCCGAGAGATGGTTGATCACTCGGTTGCATTGGCTGATGCAGGTCTTATTATCGAACAGAAAGAGAATGTAGACCTTGACTCCTTGATACGCGAAGTAGCAGACTCACTGATTCCTGAATCAATCACATACTCACAGAGCGAACTTCCAACAATCAGAGCTGATGAAAGGAAAGTAGCTCAGGTGTTCCGAAACCTGTTTGATAATGCTATTCAACATGGAAGACCAGACAAGATTGATGTAAGTCTGATTGACGAAGGCAGTAGGTTCCTGATCACAGTATCAAACGATGGAAAAGCAATTCCTGATGTCGTACGCGAGAAAGTGTTTCTCAGGGGATTCACAACCAGCAAGACTGGAAAGGGCTTTGGGCTGGCTATCGTAAAGAGACTCGTAGAAGCCCATGGCTGGTCAATCAAACTTTTGGAAAGTAGAACTACAGCATTCGAGATAACGATACCAAAATAATATCGATTGGCATTTTCGTGCATATCGAAAGAAATTTTTCGGAGAGGGGCAAGCTTAATAGGTTCTAAGTCTAGGTACTTGCGTGGTCAGTGAACCGGTTGGGCCTTGTTTTCGTAACATGCCCTCATTACATAACTCCCCCCCTCCTACCACATTGAGCCCGTCGGGACCTGACCACACCTCTTTTGATTTCATGCACAAACTCTATGAGTCCATATGGGCACTGCGAAACTGTGGTCAAAGGTGGAGAAATGGAAGAAGCTACTAATTCTATCACTATGTTTTTACTTGTTGCATCTCTACCTGAGTGTGACAGTCGGCTGGTCAAGTCCTGCTGAGGTTGGACCACCAATAATGGTGGTCACTCGGATCATACCGCCCGTTCTTCTCTTTTGGGCCTACGATAGTTGGAGGAAACATAAAGGGAAAGGTCTACCCTTTAGCAAATTCAACTGGAAGACTTTTTCACTAATGTTCCTTGTCATTGCCATTGCGTCATATGTGTTTGCGGCATATTTGTACATGAATCCGGGTTTTTCCCCTCAACCAGGAGCGGATCAGTTCCATATGATTGGAGCTATACTCTATGGCACTTTATGTTTCGGATTAGCGATTCATATGATTAGGAATCATGAACGAATTCAAGGAGAAGTAGATAGGATGATGCTTTCTTAGCTGGAATCGGGCCAAACCAAATAATCTCAAGCTGCTCTAACTGTTTTCAAAATTCTGACCATAACCCTTCTATTGATGAGCCGATTAGATGCTGGAATTTGTGTGATATGACACAAATTTATGCAATAATTGTTTTATAAGAATAGATGAAAGCCTTATTAGAAAGGTATGGCTCAGGTATTGTCACTCACGTGATGGGAGGTGAGAATGTAATGAGTTTATCGAAGAGAGTGAGTGTTGGATTACTGAGTCTAGTTTTCTTGCTTGCATTAGTGTCTGCAAGTCCTGTGCAAGCAAAAACACCGATTAGATGGGATTTTGCTGCTAGATATGTACCGACGCCTACAACTGATTGGATTGGAGAAATAGGTGAGGATGCGGAAATTGGCATGTTCATTACAGATGTTGTATTCCTATCCAATGGGCAGAAATTAGCTATAGATTGGTGGATCAATTTCGATGGTGGAGGACATCTTGAGGGAACAGCTCATGGATTTTTTGTCTATGAAACACACGACTATGTCTTGGATGGTGGACAATATGTCCTCAATGGAGAGGTGACAGGTACGTCTACAGAGTGGTCTCATTTACTCGGACGAAATGTGCATATTATGGGTTATGTAGCACCTTGGTTTTCGATAACTGAGGGAGTTTTACAGATAAACTGAAGGAGATCCAACTAACATAATGGTTATAGAGGGGTCGGTCAACGACTGACCCTTCTTTCTATTTTTGAAATACCTCATTGTGTCCTTTGGACCCTAGAAATATCTGATTTCCACCTTCAGCTGCCTGAAGTTAATTCGAAATTGTACTCGACCATCAAAAGTAACATGTAATAGTAATACTTATTACACTTTACATGTAACATAAAGTATCCCTTTAGAATCATGTGACATGAGCTGAAGGAGAGGTAGTAGTGAAATATTATGGAAGAAAGAAAGGTGATCGTTGGGATTCCTGCAAGAATCAAGCAGGACTCTCATCCTAAGCTGATATCTTGGTCGACTTTATCTAAACTCTTTCGGACAGTCGGTGGATTGCTTCATGTTAATGTGTCTCTTTCTGGTGTTTTTGGAGGATCCAAGGTTGCTTTCTCAAACGCACAGCGTAGGAGTGTTGCACTGAAGAGCTCAGACGCTGAACGAAGACGTATTGGACTACGGTATCTACGACAACCTCCGGTCATTAGATAATAGACCAAACTCATACTCAATGGGAGCTAATAGCTCCCACCCTTTTATTTTCGATTCGACAACCTCCTCAGAGGTAGTTCATTGATAAAGGAAACTAGGTCCCCGGACTCTCAAGGCGTTCTTTGGTTTGAGTTGTCGTTCCTTCATCGCGTTCTCTCCCAAAGAACCAGTAGAAGAGAATGATACTCAACGAGTAGAAGACTGCAGCCACCGCAAAGGGAGCCCGGAAAAAGCCAGAAGCCAACAACCAGCCAGCAACATTAAGGCCAACAGCTCGACTCAAGGAGTCGCCTGCGTTAATGACCCCCATGGCTGTTGATCGTTCATCCTTCTCAAGACCCTCCAGGTAAAATACATCCATGACTGGCCAAGCAATATAGATGAACAGAGCTCGACCCACCTGCCCAAACACTGCTATCGCCAAAGTGGGAGACCAAGCCAATACCACAAGGAACGGAACAGAGAACACCTGGAACCAGATGATAGTACCAAGCTTGCCAAACCTATCGACGATCTTTGGCGATGCGATCATCCCTGCTGCCTGGATGATTGTGCCAAAGGCAAAGATGATACCAATTGTAGCTGAGTCCAAAGCAAATGCACGTGTGTAGAACACATTGAAAAGTTGCACAAATAGTCCAGCACCGAAACCAGACACTGTCCATGCGAGAGCATATTCCCCAATGAACCGATGGTTTCGTACATTGCTGAAGCCAAATTTCATTTGACCAGACTCGACACGGTCGACAGATAATGGTATGACACTAATGAGACTGAGTGCGAAGGGTATCAGTGCAGTCCAGAGAGAAAGTCGGTATGCTGAGAAGAGATCAAAAGCAATTCCTAAGCTAGTCCATAATGTAGGAAGGAACCCTCCTATCAGAGATCCAAGAAGACTTGCGAGTAGGAAGAACGCAAGTCGGATTGTAAAGACGTGAACCCTCTCATCTTCAGTCGTTATGCTGACTGTGTAGGGTTGCCAACAGACATGAACAAACCCGTTTCCAATGCCATAGAGCACCTGTGAGAATATCAGATAGATAGGAGTCAGGGCAGAGTATTGAATCACAACAGCCAGAAAAACAACGATGTTCCCTACAAGTATAATCCGTTTCCTAGAATGCCTATCAGCTACCATCCCAGCAAAAATGGCGAGTATTCCAGCTAGGACTGCTGATATCGAGAGAAAGAATCCGAGAAAATCTTCACCAAACCCAGCTTCTAGAAGATAGAGGTTGAAAAGCACATCGTTTATCCCAAGACCAAACGCCCATAAAACCCAACCCACAATGGTCAATCGAGCGTCCCTTCCGACCATTTTCAGCCTAGCAGCATAGCTCAGTTTCTCAGATTCAATCGACATGGCTATCCGTTCAACTGAACTCCGACTTTTCTTTATTACCTTTAGACAAGCGCAGATTTACTTTCAGCATGTCTGAACTTACATTACTTCAAAGTAAAGTAATGAGAGGACCGAATATTTTTTAGCTAATGAATGAATATCTCACGCTCGGATGCAACAGTAATACTTATTACGTATTACGTATTATATGTAATGTCTTTGGGTTGTGCTTTCGAGCACTGTACTCGAAGGCAGAGGTCTGGAGATGTATAGAGAAGATCTGAACAAGTTGGCTGGGTTGGATGCGAGAATCAAAGCAACCTCTAGTACATATTCGATACTCCCTAGATTGACAGGCAATTTGATCAGCGGATTGGCGGCGACTATGCTAGCAATTCTATTGCTGATACCTGCAACATGGTTGCCAGGCTTGTTGCTATTGATTTTACCATCGGAGGCTTATCTGATTGATTGGGCGTATACCAAACTCAGCTCACACTATGAATCAGCAAAAGGTGAAATCTTGGAAATCGGTGAATATTCCAAGCTTGATCGCGGAAAGAATCTTTCAAGTTGGAGCATATTCTCAGAATTCACGAGATAGTCACTCCAGAATAGTAAGGACAGGAGTCACTTACTTTTTGGACTGTGGCTCCTGTTGATTTTTCTTGGCGTTTTGCAGAAGAGCTCATAAGGTGCAATCTTTGTTTCAGTTCAAGTGGTTCATTCATGAGGCAGACAAGTGTTTTGTTTATTTGGAAAGTCAGAGAGGAACTCAGAGACTATTTGATTGAGGGTCTCTCTGGAGTAGAGAATATTGAATTGGAATTTCTTGATGATGTTTCAGAAGAGAACCTCATGAAGTATGCACCGAAGGCGGACATTCTTGTTGGTTGGAGACCCTCAAGAACTCTCTTGGATGCAGCCACACAATTCCGTCTATTCATCAATCCAGGAGTCGGAGTCCAGCATCATCTTGAAACTTTCAGAGAGTTGATCAAGACAAGGGAGGTCATCCTGATCAATGGTCATGGAAATACATACTTCACTGCACAACATGCGGTAGCACTCCTGTTATCTCTGACAAACAAGATCATACCTCATCATGGATGGATGAAAGAAGGCAAGTGGAGAAAGGGAGATGAATCAGCAAAATCGATTCCATTACGAGATCGCCAAATTGGGCTATTGGGCTATGGGGCTGTGAATTCCAAAGTCCACAAGTTCCTCTCTGGATTTGATGTCAGATTTCATGTATGTCGTCGGTCTTGGCCAGTCGAGTCAATCACTCTTCCGACGCCTGTGAAGAAATACTCCACCTCTGAGCTTCACGAATTTCTCAGCGAGGTTGATACACTCATAGTGGGAGTACCCCAGACTCCTGAAACCATAGGACTGATAGGAAAAAAGGAACTTGAGCTTCTTGGAGAGGGGGGTCTCGTTGTTACTATAGCCAGAGGTCTCGTAATAGGAGAGGAGGCATTCTACAATGCACTTGTGGAGAAGAAGATTGCTGGGGCTGGCATTGATGTCTGGTACGAATACAATCCAGAAGATGACTCTGAAGGGAAGAAGTATCCTTACTCATATCCATTTCATGACCTGGACAATGTTGTCCTCTCACCGCATCGTGGCGCATCACCAATGGACGACCTCAAACGATGGGACGAGGTCATTGAGAATATTACTCGTTTTGCCCAAGGTAAAGATGAGTTCATCAATGTTGTGGACCTTGAACGTGGCTATTAAACCTCTTCAAGTTCATCTGTCTTCAGAGTAAGCTTTCGTGGGTTTGCCAGGAGGCTGACCTCATACCTATGTTGTGTTGGTTCCCACTTCCCTTTCTTCCACTTGTGGAATCCATCATTGATCTTCTCTCGTATCTGACCGCGAAATGCAATCATAACAGAGAAGCATTGGAGTACTCTACAAAACCACTCATTGTCAGCTAGAACTGGGTCCTTAATCTTAACTGTAAACTCCCCGCCGAGGTCTCCAAACTTACTGTCAATCTGAGCGACTTTCTTATGACCATTCAGACGAATGACGTGGAAGTCATCACCAAGTGTTGCACGAGTACCTTCAATCCTAAAAGCTTCAAATGTTCCCTTGGGCCCAATGATGTAGAAGGAGTAGTTTTCGGTAGACATACCACCCCGCCGGAGTTGTTTTACCCATGTCACAAACTCACTCTCCCGAGAGAGGACAGTGAATGCAATCAGAGGCTCATCTGATACAAAACTAATGGCATACTCCTCAGCCACCATCTCCTCCATCGTGGCAATCCAACCACCACTGTTTGAAAAAAGTTTGATAACAAGTCGTCTATCTAGTTCATCTGCTTTAGCCCACAACGATTGCCGGAGGATGATAAAACCTATCTTCTTGACAGGAGGCGACTTCTGTTTGTCGTTTGTACGTCGGCCTTCATCGATCTTTCCTATGATATCGGCATCTCTGGAAAACTGCCTGCTCTTTGACCGCCACATCTCCTCCTGACGGAAGCCAATCTCTTCAGTATGAAAACCAGTAGAATAGAGATCTTGTGAAAAGACTCGATAGATAGGTCCGACTTTACGCTCCTTTTCCTTAGGCATTCGCATCACTTGTTCTTGCAGATGGTGGTTGCTGTGATAAGTCTTAGTCCCAGTACCAATCTCTTGATTTGTAGATTCATTCGACAACTCACAACATTCTTATGGCAGACTTTGATGGTGAATCACCCGTTGGCCTATGTGGGAAGAACTAACGATTGCCTTCAACATCATTGGTGGGCTTGCTCTCTTTATGTATGGTGTGACTCTTCTTAGAGAAACACTAGGTAAGATATCAGGCAAGCGAGTCGTGAGGATTCTCGAAAAGGTGAGCAACAATCCTGTCAAGGGGATGGGTGCTGGGACAGCAGCCACTGTTATGACTCAGAGCTCGAGTATCACTGTGCTGACCTTGATTGGTTTTGTCAATGCAGGAATGATGACATTCAGGCAATCTGTAAATGTTATGTTAGGTTCAGAGATTGGAACAACGGTAACAGCACAACTGGTATCATTCGAAGTGGGAGTAATTTTCTGGCCCTTAGTTGCCATCGGATTTTTCATGAAAATGTTTTCTAAGAATGAGAGAATACAACTCGTCGGGACTGTGATTTTTAGTCTTGGCCTCTTGTTCCTAGCAATGGACTTCATGAAGGAAGGAGCCAAACCATTAACAACCGACTATCCATTCTTTAGAAATCTCATCAATGACTATGGAGCAGTTCCTATCATTGGGATATTGATTGGTGCATTAATAGCAGGAGTTACTCAGAGTAGCTCAGCAACAACAAGCCTCGTCATAGCAATGGGTGCTGCAGGTGCAATAGATCTCGGCCCAGGTATTGCGTTAGTTATGGGTGCCAACATTGGCACATGCTTTCTTGAGCTGTTTGCAGGTATTGGAGCGAGTACACCTGCGAAGCGTACTGCCATCGCTCAAGCAATCATCAATGTCGTGGGAGTGGTCATTTTCTTGCCTTTCCTAGCACCTTTTACAGATTTAGTAGTCATGACAGATACTAGTCTCACTCGTCAGATTGCTAACGCTCATACAATATTCAATATTATAGTGAGTCTGATTTTCATCCCTCTAGTTGGAGGACTTGTGAAGTTGTGTGAAAGATTGATACCCGATAAGGAAGGTGAGGTCATTGGACGACACTTCTTTGATGAGGAGATGCTTCACATGCCACAGGCAGCCCTAATGGAGTCAGAACGTGAAGCCCTTCGTACAGCAGAGAAGACAATCGATATGATCGTTCTGAGTAAGAGTGCACTTCTCTCAAGAAACATGGAGGATGCTATGAAGGTCATTCAGCTTGAGGATGAGGTTGATGAGAGCTGTAGAAGTACAGAGGACTTCATCGATTTGATTCGAGAAGAAGAATTGAACAAGGAAGATCAGATTTGGAGAATCAAACTACTCGCCATACTTACTGATATAGAACGAGTCGGGGATCTTGCATCAAACATTGCAGGATTTACTCTTGATCAGCTCAAGAATGGGATATTCTTCTCTGATGAGGCTGTGAGAGAGATTGGCCAGATGTTCGATCTCGTTGAAGAGGCATACTCAACTGCTATCGAATCACTCATGACAAGGAACAAGGACCTGGCTAAGGTTGCTGAACAGCTCGAGGATGATGTGGACAAACTTGAAAGGGAATTGAAAGCGTCCCATGTAAAACGAATGCGTACAGGTGTTTGCGATCCTCAAGCAGACGCAGTGTTCGTTGAAACTCTGCGGAATCTTGAGAGAATCAGTGATCATGCTGACAACATCGCCTATGATGTCATCATGGACACGTGACTTGCGCGTTTGGAGTGGGAGAAACCTGTATTTCTGCTATATGGGTTGTTTCTCAGTTGTCATCAACATCCTTGTACACTTCACCTAGGCCACCTGCTCGTGTCATTCTCTCAGGCGACAGAAGCGCATCAAGTTGTTCTTCCTTGAGGAGACCTTCACCAAGCACGATATCCCGAATTGACTTTCCTGTTTCGAGCGCCGTCTTTGCTATGCGAGATGCAGCTTTGTATCCAATGATTGGATTCAAAGCTGTGACTATGCCAATGCTTCGATGTACGACATTCAAACCAACAGGATTGGGTTTGATTCCTTTAATGCACTTCTCTGTGAATATGGGGATAGAGTTTCGAAGAATCTTGAGGGCTTGGAAAAAGTTGTATGCGATGACGGGTTCAAAGGCATTGAGCTCCAACTGTCCAGATTGAGCAGCCATTGAGATGACAAGATCATGCCCCATAACCTGGAAAGCAACCTGTGTGACCATTTCCGGTATCACAGGATTTACCTTCCCGGGCATAATCGAGGAACCAGGTTGAACCGGTGGGAGTATAATCTCGTGGAAACCACCAATAGGACCAGAAGATAGGATGATGAGATCCCCGCATATCTTGGATAGATTGGTGGCGATGACTCTAAGAAGACCAGAAGCATGAACAAACTCATCTGAGTTTTGGGTTTCGTCAACGAGATTCTCAGCAGTTGTCAAATCCTTTATCCCAGTGACTTCGCGCAGGTGTTTTGCAGCAAGAGAAATGTATTCTGGATCAGCATTCAGTGAGGTCCCAATTGCTGTAGCACCGATATTATGGGTTGTTAAGACTTCAATCGCCCAGTGGATTCGTTGTAAATCTCTCTTGAGAGCAGCAGACCAGGCTCCGAACTCTTGTCCTAAGGTGATCGGAACGGCATCCTGCATTTCTGTGCGGCCCAACTTGAGGGTGTCCTTGAAGGCTTCAGCCTTGTCATCCAGTGCTTTTGTTAGCCGTTGTAGATTCTCTGAAAGAGCTTGAAACCCATGGATTGTGGCAATCTTGATTGCTGTGGGATAGACATCATTCGTAGATTGACTCATGTTTACATGGTCGTTCGCTGAAATTGGAATCTGAGTATTGATTGGGTGACCAAGAATCTCATTGGATCTGGAAGCAATGACCTCGTTGACACACATGTTTGTCGAGGTTCCTGCACCTCCCTGTAGCATGTCAACATCAAACTGCTCCTCTAGTGCACCATCTATTATTTCATCGCAAGCCTGGATGATTGCATTGGCATACTTCTTACTGATATGATTGAGCTCCAAATTAGCCAAAGTGCATGCTTTCTTGACCATTGCCATTGCATGAATGAGTGTTGAGTAGTTATAGAGCCGGACAAGCGAAACACCAAAATTCTCCTGAGCACGGAGTGTTTGTATTCCCCAATAGGCATCCTTTGGGACTTGTCTAGTTCCTAAGAGGTCACTCTCTTCGCGATATTGTTCTTCAGGACTCATGTACCTCACACAATATCTGACTGGATTCAGCCTGTTAATAGGTTATTAGAAGCCGGCAGCTTGACCATCCTTTCGATAATCAGATCCTGCAATCCAAGCATCTTCATTAATTCTGAGGATGACCTGTCCTCCACCATAGTAATGCAGTGTCTCGGAATGATCAAACCTATGTCCCAGCTTTTGAAGTTCTCCCTCAACATACAGCGGAATTCCCATCTCTAGTCCAACAGTGTTTGTCACATGATCATGATCGAACCTTGGGAAATCCACGGCTTCTTGAGGGGACATCTTGTAGTCTACTAGATGACTCACAAATTGTCCGTGGGCTTGGGCCTGGTGTGCGCCACCCATGATTCCAAAAACGCCCCAGAGTTTGTTTTTCTGATACAATGCTCCTGGGATGATGGTATGAAACGGCAACTTGTTTGGTGCATAGCAGTTTGGATGATTCGGATCAAATGAAAAGAGATGTCCTCTGTTCTGGAGTTTGATTCCAGTACCTGGAGCAACCAATCCACTTCCTATTCCCATATACAGACTATTGATGAATGACACTGCGTTACCGTCACCATCAGCAGTACAGAAATATACGGTGTCAGAACCAAGAGAGAGCCCAGAAGAGTAATCCTCCAATGCAGAGGTAAGACTGATCATCTTGGCTCGTTCTTTTGCATACTCCTTTGACAGTAGTTTTTCTAGTGGAACTTTATAGGAGGAAGGATCTGCACAGTGTTGATGCAGGTCGCCATAGGCTAGTTTCTTCGCCTCTATCATGATATGAAACCGTTCTTCACTGAGTGAATCAAACTCTGTGAAATCAAAACGCTCCATGATGTTGAGCATGGAGAGAGCAGCGAATCCCTGACTATTGGGCGGATGCTCATAGACATTAACGCCACGATAATTTGTGGAGATTGCTTCAGTCTGTTGAGTCTTGTGTGACTCGAGATCGTCTAGAGTAAGAAAACCTCCGTGTTCTTGAACAGTATCGACCATTGATTTAGCAATCTCACCAGTGTAGAAGACATCTGGACCGTCCTTTCCAACCTTCTCAAAGACGTTGGCTAGGTCCTTGTTCTTCATCGTCTGACCAACCTGGGGCGCTCGGTCATTAATTGTATAGACTCTACGAGCTTCTTCATTCTGAAAGACAGACAAGACAAAAGGCCAATATCCGCCGATTATGGGCGATACTGGAAATCCATTCCGAGCGTAGTATATTGCAGGACCCAGAACATCCTTGAGCTCGAGAGCACCATGCTTCTCGATAACAGTAGTCCAAAGATGCAGAGCTCCTGGTACCGTGACAGGAGGACCTCCACGTGGTGGCATTTCTGTCCATCCCTTATCTAGAAGATCCTGTAGGGTGGCAAGAGACCCCGATCTACCTGAGCCATTATAGCTCAAAGGCTTGGTCTTACCATCAAGATGGATGAGTGTAAAGGCGTCACCACCGCATCCAGTGCTGAATGGTTCTACAACATCAAGAACAGCTGCTGCAGCCACAGCCGCATCAATTGCATTGCCACCCTTGCGGAGGATCTCCAATCCAGCCTGAGTAGCAAGGGGTTGTGAGGTTGCTACGATACCTCTCTTTGCAAGCACATCTGACCGACTAGTACGTACATTCAATTCCTACAATCCTCCGAGGTTATTCATCAGAACCATGAATTAGGGGAAAGTCTTGATCTTTCCAAGCTTTTAATCCATCCATAGACACCTTGACATCAGTCTTACCTTCTCGCAAGAGGATGCTAGCTGCTGTAGTACCTCTGTTTCCACGAGGACATATTGTTGCGATGAAACGGTCAGAGTCAATCGTAGCAGCCTCTTCTCCAAAATCTGAGAGGGGAATACTTCTAGAGCCTTCGATCCGTTCCTCAACAAACTCATGGGGTTCTCT
The DNA here is from genome assembly GCA_048882045.1 of Candidatus Thorarchaeota archaeon. Lineage (GTDB taxonomy): Archaea > Asgardarchaeota > Thorarchaeia > Thorarchaeales > Thorarchaeaceae > SMTZ1-45. Next base: position 82,067 of record JBHLRZ010000006.1, read on the forward strand.
GACATCGATGATGTCTAGTTCAGAGCGAGTCTGATATGCACCAAAGACTTCTAATGACATCGATTCAATCGACCGAAGCTCCCTACCACTCTTTGTCCAAGATTCAATGCCATTCCTAAGATACCCACGAATGTCATCATAACCAATCCTGTGCAACATTGCCTTTGCTAGTTTCAGTTCATCCATATTGTTCTCAAATATAATTGAGAAGTTCTGGGTAGGTCTTAATGCCAAACCAACTAGCAATCCCATGTTGTGAATACTGAGACTGATTGTACCAGGGATGTGACCTACTGTGAATTGTAGGGATGAGCGTATGTCAATTGCGCGATGCTTCTCCTGTTTAAGGAGTGTTTCAAACTCTCCTATCTCCACCTCACGAGCGATTGGTTGTTCGGACAGTAATGGAGCACCGATTGTGTTAAGATGCTCACAGTGCTTGAAGTAAGACGCAGTTGTGAGGCGTTGCTTGACCTTTCTTTGAATGAATTCGTCTTCTTCCATACTCAGCCATATGTTGTGTTTCCGTTCGAAACCGATAGTTGAAAACTCACGTGAGCCTATATCACCACCACAGACCGAGCCCGATCCATGTCCAGGACGGATGACTACTCCATCAGGAAGCTTCAGCAACCTCTCGTGGAGACTGTGGTACATCTTGCGAGACATATCTTCGTGTTTCTTGATATCAACTAGGTCGGTTCGACCAACCGAGTTTACAAAAAGGGTATCTCCAGTGAATGCAACGATTGGGTCGGTACTGACTGATCTGTCTGCGACCACATAGCACATGCTGTCATCAGTATGGCCAGGGGTGTTCAAACAGGTGATGAGCATGTCACCAACTGTAATTGTATCTTGGTCATCGAGATTGATGTTTCCATACTTGAACGAGGTTGCCTTGGAATGTGCAATCTTGGATTCAGGAAACGTTGAGTGTAACTCGAGAGATCCTATGACATAGTCCTCGTTTCTATGGGTTTCAAGAATGTGGGTGATGGCAACCTCTGATCTTTCAGCGAGTCGTGTATAGACTTCAACATCACGACGAGGATCGATGACTACGGCCTCATCGCGAGACACAACAAAATATGACAAGGATGCAAGTCCTTCAGATTTGATAGTAGAAATTTTCATCGAACGCCTCAGTAGCATTTCTATAATCAGTCTTTTAAGAATAGGGACGTTCAGAAACGAGACCAAAGATTAAACAGCAGGATATCCAGATTGTACTTGCTATGGCCGACGATCAATGTGATGACCAGACGATGCAAGATGAAGGCATCATTGTAGACGCGCCTCTTGAGATTCTAAGAGAGGGGGCTAGAAAGGTCCTGTTTGATTTCAATGAGAGCATCTTTGACAGGGATGGAGAACCACGGAAAGACGAGAGTGAGATTCATCCCGGTGATACAGTCCTGTTTGTGGAGAAAATTCCAACCTGTCCAGCTCGTATTGTAGCAGTGTATATCATCAGAAACTTCTGGTATGTAAATGCTACTTCTGAAACACCAAAGGGAGGGTATCCATCAGGAAGAGACGCAATGAAGGCTGCAGAATTAGATGAACAGAATTTGAAAATCTTGGAACGGTTTCTGATTGAGAAGGAAGGCAGAGGCAGTGTGAGAGATGTTGATGATTGGAAACCAGATCTAAAGAAAGAGGCGGTTGATGTACTCGGTATCGTAAAACAGGCGACCAGAAAGTGGAATCGTTAGTTAGTCAGTCACTTTTATTAGAACAGTAAAAGCAGCCCTAACTGGAAGTCAATAAGATGGAGAGAGTCCGGCGAACAATTAAATGGAATCAATGGCCAGAGATTGCTCAGACTGGATTCTTTATCGCGTTAATCATTGGAGTGACTCTTGGAGGATTCAGCCTCTTCAGCTTGGGAATGGGAACATCAACTCCTCTTGTTGTAGTGACAAGTGAGTCCATGTCCCCAACTCTTGAAGTGGGACATCTTCTGGTTCTGCAGCGACAGGCTCCTGAAGACATAGTCGTTGATGATATCATTGTTTTCGATGCAACTTGGCATCAGGAAGCCCCCGTGGTGCACAGGGTTGTACAAGTGGATATCATTGGAGGCGAATATTGGTACTGGACAAAAGGAGACAATAATCTACATATCGATAGTGTTCCAACCTCATACAATAGTATCATAGGAGTTGTTGTATACGCAATTCCATATATTGGATACATCACACTTGTTCTACAAGAACCAGGAGTCCTTCCACTCATCATAGTTGTACTCATTGTGATTATTATACTACCAGAGTTTCTTCCAAAGAAAGAACCTGAAGTTGTAGAAACAGATAATGATGGTTCTGAAGCAAGTACTGAATAGCTCTATGCCTAACAAGAGAATTAACAGCGGGTGGATGTGTAGTGTTCCTATTCTCCATATTGTATTATCGAAGAAGGAGACACTAGTTGAATAGTGTATCAACCAATCCTGTGAATGCCTCCGAATACCCATGAGGCAAGATGCCCTCATTGGTTTCTCTGACAAACAACATTGCAGATTCCTCATCAAAACGGAGAGTCAACAATGCACTTCCTAGCTCTTCTGAGATTGCATCGAACTTAGCACCCTTTGTGGCAGTTGGAATCGCAATCACGGCAGCCTTCACAGCATCTGTATCCAGGATATTCTTGAGCCTCTTTGCTGAATAGAATGCTGCAACCCCACCACTTCTGTCCCAGTCTTTCACGTTCGGAAGGTCAATACCAATATACTGGGTTTCACCGTTCTTTGTAAGTTCGACAATTGCGGCCTGTTGCTTCTGAGTTCCTCCGCCAGATACTTGGAGTTCAACCTCAATTCCGAGTGGTTTTGCAGCAATAGTAATTGCCCCTACTATCGAGTTCAGGACCACTGTTCCAGTCAGCTTAATGACATAGTCTTCTTGAGGTGCGACTTCGACTGGCTCTTTTTCAAAAAGAATCTCATCAAGACGAGGAATGAGATATCTGATTGCCTCTCGTGGGTTACCCTCACTCTTATTGAAGGCTATGTCGATGTCAGTAGTAGAAAACGGGAAGAGTTGGTCGGGAGGAGCTTCGACGTTCTGCTGTTGCCAGTACCTTCTCATAGTTTCCGAAACGAATGTAGCTACATCCTCTCTTGTGAATGGTTTCAGATGCACTGGTGCTTCCATTCTAGATTTCATAGGTGCATCTGCGATTGCATACACTCGGTCCCAGATCTCAGTCAAACAAGATGCGACAATGACTACGTTTTTTGTTTCGTTATAGATGCGCTTCAATATCTCAAGAAAGTGGCGCTCAGCCTCTTCACCATACGCATTGAACGGGCCTTCCATCTCATCAACAAAGAGGACTATGGGTCGTAACGAGCCTTCTGCGAGAATCTTGAGCATAGCCATTGTGACGTCATCCTCCTCTAGAACAGTTCGCACGTTGAGTCGTTCGAGCTCGGCTTCATTCAACGCATCTCCAAGCAACCATCTTCTTGCAAGATCAGTGGTTGCAGGATCCAATCTGTAGCGAAGTAGTGCCTTGACAGCGTCAGACGATATTCCAGGATAATCATACAGGAGTCTTTCCATGGCATAGGTGTAGTCATAGATCTCATGGGTGACTCCCTTTACTCCACCAAATTTCGATATCAACATGTCAACTGTCTGGTCGAAAAGATCATCTCCAGCCTCATCAACAATGCATGCATGGAGATGGAGTGGGACACGAACTGGTGATGGAGGAGAGGGTACATACACAGCAAGAAAGCTACCTGCTGCAAAGATGTTCTCCTGTTCTTTGATCACCCAGTAGAGATGAGTCTTTCCCATTCCAGCGTCACCAAGAATTGGCTGGAATCTTGGAGTGTTATCTTTCATCGTGAATCTTGCCACACGCCAGATTGCACGGTCTGCGTCTTGATGGGGGCCAGGGATATCCACATCATCTGGCATATCACCCCTTGATACATATCTTCTGAGGGGGGGATCAGCCTTTAGGATTTCAAAATACATCTGAGTGTCGAATTCTGTGGGTGAGTCACTAGGTGGAATCGCGAAAACCTCCTCACGCATCTTCACATTTGTGTCAAAACGTTTTGAATGTACCGAAGTCAAGGTCGTATCATAAAAGATTATCAAGGTGGCTGTATCGACCTGCTTCGTTGAAAGGACTGTGAAATAAGATTGGACTCTGATGTTCCCGTCAATGGAAGACCAATGGTCGCGAAGATCGCATGGCTCTCCTTGTTGTCTGCTCTAAATAGACTGAGCATGTCATTCAACCAGATAGTTATGCCTCTCTTTGTGTTAGCTATTGGCTCAGATGAGGCATTCTATGGATTGATCGTTGCATTGGCCGGATACGCTCAATCACTGGTTGTCTTTCCTGCTGGAGCATTCAGTGACAGGAGTGGTCGGGGCCTTACTATACTCATTGGTGGATTGTTCTCAGGTATTGTGATTCTGCTTCTGCCTTTCGCTGTGGATACAACTATGGTGTTGATTCTCTATGCGTCGACAGGTATTGGAGCAGGTTTTCGAATGTCCTCAGTTCAAGCGCTCATTGCTGATGCAACAAAGAGTGGTCATGAGAGAACACAGTCATATGGCTATACTGCTGCAATAGCCACCCTAGTTGCTGTTGCAGGTCCTTTCATCGGAGGATTCATTCTAGACGAAAATGCATTTCCGGGTATTGATCCTGTTATGGTCAGGTATATGATTCTCTTCTTCATAATGGGAGGGCTACGAATCTCAGCAGGTGTTGTTGGCTTTGTAGCAGAGCGACGATTAAAGACCCAAGGACTACTGAATCATGAAGAGATCATTGAAACTCCAATTGAAAAAACCCAGAGTGCAGAGAATGATGCAAGAACTGCGGCTCTGTTTGGTCTCAGTCGACTGTTAATGGGCTTCAGTTCAGGTATGGTCATTCCGTACCTGATACTCTGGATCATTGATGCTTTCAATCCAAATGAAGTAGTATTGGGGAGTATTCCTGCAATTGCAGGTCTTACTCTTGCGTCTGGGGCCTTATTTGTTGGACTAATGAGTGAAAGAACAGGGAAACTGAAGATGATCACCGGGCTCTATATTCTTACACCTATCCTCACGTTTGGTATGGTGTACTCACCCCGCCCGGAGGGATTTATTTTGATGGTCGTCTTCTATGTCGCCCGTCAGGCCGTAGCTAATATGGCTCAACCAGCGAACAACTCGCTTTTGATGAGTGAAATCAGTCAAACCCGAAGAGGTCGCTCATATGCTGTCACTCGAGTGATGTGGACTTTCCCAAGACAGACAGGTACGTTAGTAACAGCAGCAATTCTCAGCACTGGGCTTTTTTCGATGACTGCGTTTGGTGTCATTGTATTCCCAATCGCGATGATTCTCTATCCAATAAGTGTCATACCAATGTACATTGCTGTTAGGAGAAACCGTGAGCTAATTGCAGCTGAGGCTATGGTAGTTCCGGATATCGATTCATGAACTCCTCCCTTAGAATGTCCATGATCATGAGACCCTTGTGAGCCCCATTCATATACTCTGTTTGACGGAGGACACCAACCCGTTTGAATCCCAATTTCTCGTAGACATGAATGGCTCGTTCATTGTCCTCCATTGTGTCGAGATAGATGCTATTGAGTCCAAGGATATGGAATCCAATCCGCAGAAGAACCATGACAGCATCACTTCCATATCCCTTTCCTCTGTCCTCGGGATCATAGATCGAGATGCTAAGTTCAGCTCGATTGTGAGGAAAAAGAACATCCTGAAGAGCCGCTCCCCCCAAGAATTTACCTGTTGCTTTTTCAACAATCGCCAGATAGAGATGTCCATCTTTCCAGGGATCCCACGCTGATACCTTCTGAAGCCACTCCTCCATGTATTTCTTTGATCGTACAATCGGAGGACCAGTGTGTCGCCGAAATTCAAGGGTATTGTAAAACCTCAGAATGTCTTCAAGGTCAGACATCTCTAATGCTCTCAGTGTAACGAGCTCTCCGTGATACATAGTAGTGATGGGGATTGACTACCAGATAAACAATTTCCGGAACCCTTAACATTTGCCACATCGTTCGCAACTGTTCATCTCATAGAGGTGAAATAATAATGTCGAGTTCACTCAGGACACCTTTTGGCATAATACGAATACTGCTTGTGTTGATCATTTTAGCATCAATTGTGATGATTGATGTTGTCACACTACGCTTTGGATCTGTGATGATTGCGATTCTATCGCTAGTCAATTTCTTAGAGAGAAAGGATGATGAAAATTGGTCACGATTCTTATTACTGATGTTCATAGCAATGGTAATTTGTTCAATAGCTGACTTCCTATTGGCTGGAATTTTCTTCATCATCCCTGGCGAGGCCCTCATAAACGGAGTCATCTTTTTCCTTGCAGGACATGTAATCTACATTCTAGCGCTGAGAGATCGTTCACCTTTGTTTCTACGAAGTGAGTCACCTAGAATTATCACAAGGAACTTTTTGATTTGGATAGCTGGAATGGTGGTGATTTTTGCTCTATTCTTCTTCACACTATACAATCCTGCACAGATGGTAATTAGTATTGGTCTAGTTTTCTATGGAATCTTCTTAACCTCGTCTCTTGTCTTCAGTATCACAAAATGGTTTGATGACTATCCCCAACTCTTCAGTCTATTCTTAATCATAGGTTTTCTGCTATTCTTCATATCCGACTATATCCTAGGATACAAGATGTTGATCGATGCGAACTTTCTCCAAGGAATTGATGCAGTAGGCTATACATATCTCCTTGGTCAAATGATAATTCATCTTTCACCAATGTTTACGAGTGATTAGTGAGGTTTCGAGATGGAGGAGTATCTTTTAGCAAACATGACATGGCCAGAGGTCGAAGAACGTCTCAAGGAGTGCGACATCGCAATAGTACCCCTTGGTTCAACTGAGCAACACGGACCAGCACTTCCAGTGAGTACTGACCATTACATCGCCACACAATTTGCTTACAGGGCTGCTGAGATGATTTGGGAGGAGCAGAAAGTAGTGGTGACTCCAACCATAACATTTGGATTCTCACCACACCATATGGAGTTCAAGGGAACAATTACACTCAGCGAACTCACGTTGTCCAGTATGATTGCAGACGTCTGTCACTCCCTTGCCCAGCACGGATTTAAGAAAATCATACTTCTCAATGGACATGGAGGAAATGAGACTGCAATATCGAACGCGATGCACGACATGCATGGCAACATCGATGCAAGGATCTACAATGCAAATTGGTACAGCCTTGTGGGTGACAAGCTTGGTAACATAATAACTCCACCAGCCTATCATGCATGTGACATGGAAACGTCAGTTGCATGGTACCTTGGACAACGAGTTCTTGAGGACAAGAGAGTGGATGAGCCAGGAGAAAGTCTGGTTCCAGGATTCATTATTCCGGACATGCTTTATCCAGGACCAAAAGTGGCTACCTCATACAACATGAAGGAGATCTCAAAATCTGGAGTTGTGGGTTACTCTACAAAGGCAACGAGAGATAAAGGAAAGCTCATTGCAGATATAGTTCTTGAGAGATTGACAGACTTCATCAGAGAGATAGCTAAAATGTAGGAAGAAAGATGTTCAACTCCTTCCTGGCAATAATAGAACGTGATCGATATTGCTAGTTTCATCTTGATCGATGATGAACTTGGCAGCCCTAGCTACATCTTCAGCAGTAAGCATCTTGTCACGGTTGACATCCCTCCCTTCAAACCATGGGGTTGAAACGGAACCAGGATTTAGTGTAGCAGCTTTCACCATTGTTCCCTTCAATTCATCCCTCAAACACCAGACCATCGCCTGAACAGCATGCTTCGTTCCAGAATAGATACTTGATCGTGCAGATGTCTTCAGTCCAAGATTGGAGGATGTGACGATAATCTGACCTTTGTTCCGTTTTTTCATTCCAGGGAGAACCTTTCTCATCCATAGAAAGACTCCTCGGACATTAGTGTTGAACTGCTCGTCAAACTGTGAAACTGTCATATCCTCCAAGTTTCCATAATAGCCAACTCCTGCATTCGCGATGAGTACATCGACTCCTCCCATCATCGCCTCAGCCTCTGCAAACTGCATGTCAACTATTTCTTCGTCAGAAACATCACCAACTCCAGTGAAGACCTTGCCACCCAGAGTATTTACCTTTGCACATACAGCCTTCAACCTCTCTTCATTCCGACCTGTGAGATAGAAGGTGTGACCTCCAGAAGCCATCTCAAGCGCTATTGCTTCTCCAATTCCACTTGAGGCACCAGTAATCAGAATTCTTTTCATCACGTGAGTTCATCCCTGAATTCTCGATTCATGATGATGTTTTTCTAGTTTCGCGTGTAACCAATTTGGGGAAAATATCGTGGTTGAATATAGAATGAAAACCGATGCACTTGTCTGCTTCAATTGTGGGGAGAGAAATCTAGAGGGCCCATTCAAGCTATATGATGCTAACCTGCGAATCGATTGGAGCACCCACGTCAAACCAGTAGCATTGGTCTGTATGGATTGTGGATATACGATTTTTTTCACAGAAGAGAATGAGAGAAAGAAGATCCGGAAGGAGTCAAAGGACTAATCGAAGACAACATCAAAAGGTATCTTCAAGACCAGCAACTGAAACTCCTTCGGAATAGAAATTGAAGAAGTTTTATTGCTTTCAAGCAAGTCAGAAGTAGGGAGGTATGCTGTTGTCAGAAGTCAGACGCAAGAAAAGTCTAGAAAAGTGTCACAATTGTCAGTCAGAGAATATTGTTGGACCCTATCAAGCCATGGGAAATATCTGGTTTTCAACAATGAGCAGCGTCAGTAAGGATGCATATGTTTGTGGTGATTGTTATCATGTCATGATGTTCATTATCGAGAAAGATGAACGCAAGGTGAAAAGAGAAATCGAGAAAAAGACTCACCGAAATACTTAGCATTGAATTGCCATAAATGAACGCTTAAATTCACTATTGTGAATTAACTAGTATTATCTAAATAAATTCAATGGAGAGAAAGACATGGCTCAAATTCGAAAGATTAAGACTGTATTCAAGAGTAAACCCACCATAGAGGGAGCGGGTGTCCGTTTGAAGCGTGTCTTTGGATACCATGAGACTGAACTGATGGATCCCTTCTTACTATTGGACCACTTTGGTTCAAACAACCCAGATGACTACATGAAGGGTTTTCCCTGGCACCCCCATCGAGGTATCGAAACTATCACCTACATGATCGAAGGCAGGGTCAAACACGAGGATAGCTTAGGCAATGCTGGTACCATTGAAACGGGGGATGTGCAATGGATGACCGCAGGGAGCGGTATCATACATCAGGAGATGCCAAAGGGTTCAGATGGACGGATGATGGGATTTCAGTTGTGGGCGAATCTTCCTAGTTCAAGCAAGATGATGCATCCGAGGTACCAAGAGGTCAAGGATTCCCAGATACCCGAGGTAGAAACCGAAAGTGGTGCCAAGGTGAGAATCATCTGTGGGAATCTTGATGGGACTTGTGGTCCTGTGAGTGAGATTGTAACAGATCCAGAGTACATGGATGTAATAGTCCCAGCAGGGAAAAGGTTCGCTCATTCGGTTAGGAAGGGTCACACTGTCTTTGCCTATGTCTTCGAGGGGAGTGGATACTTCGACGAAGATGAGGAGCAGCTCATTGAATCAGACCACCTAGTACTATTTGAGGATGGAGACCAGATAATAGCTAAAGCAGATGATGAGCAGCTACGATTCCTTCTAGTGTCTGGAATGCCTATTGGCGAACCCATTGCGTGGTACGGTCCAATTGTCATGAACAACCGCGAAGAACTTGATTTGGCGTTTCGTGAGTACCGTGAAGGGACCTTCATCAAGCACAACTAGAGTACAACTCGATGACAGAGAGCTTATCTGTCACCTCATTTTCTGTAGAAAGGAGAAAGATGACAGCTTATATGATTCATCACGAAGATCTACGAATCTTTTCTCAAGAAGTAATCATGAAGATGGGGGCGTCTAAGGAGGATGCTTATCATGTGGCTGATAATCTCGTGACATCCAATCTGCGAGGAATCGATTCTCATGGGGTGGGCAGGCTCATGCGGTATGTAGAGGGCATAAAGTCCGGATACATAATACCGACAGCGACGCCAGCGATAGAGAAGGATAGTCCGGTTATTGCAAATATCGACGCGATGAATGGATTGGGCCAGCCTGCTGGTGTCTTTGGAATGAAGATGTCAATTGAGAAAGCATTGAACACAGGTGTCGGGATGGTGACAGTGTTCAACTCTAATCACTATGGATTTGCAGGATACTATGCGATGATGGCTTTGGAAAATGATTTGATTGGCATTTCAATGACTAATTCTGAACCATTGGTAGTTCCTACGTTTAGTAAGAACGCAATGATTGGTACAAATCCTATTGCATTTGCCGCACCTACGAAATCAGAGAGACCATGGGTCATGGATTTGGCAACAAGTGTTGTTCCAAGTGGTAAGCTTGAGGTATACGATAGGCTAGGAAAGAAGATTCCAAAAGGTTGGGCAACAGATGAGAATGGTCAGAGTACAGATGACCCAGCAGTTGTGCTTAACAATCTCTACAGAGGACTTGGCGAAGGGGGAATCTTTCCACTCGGTGGGGAAGGAGAGCTGCATGGAGGTCACAAAGGATATGGTCTGGCTACTATGGTCGAAATTCTCTGTGGTGTTATGTCAGGAGCCAATTTCCTTAGAGATCTGGCGTTTAGAAAAGATGAGAAATCCAAACATCCGAGAATTGGACACTTCTTCATGGCGTTTGACCCCTCATTTTTCATAGATATTGACCTGTTCAAAACGAGAATGGACGATATGATTAACCGACTGAAGACAGCAGAGAAAGCTGAAGGACATGACAGGATATTCGTTCATGGTGAGAAGGAGTACGACGAACACGAACTCAGAGAACGGAATGGAATACCTGTAGATGAGAAGACAGCTGAGGCTCTGATTGGATACTCTAATGAGTTTTCGATTGATTTGGAATTCATCGACTCAAAGTAAGGAAAGTAGACTATGTGTCCCATTTTCCAGAGGCTCGAAGTTTTTCCACAATTCGATTTGCTTCTTCTTTTAGAGTAACATAGTCAGTCTTTGCTACTCGATTAAGAGGCATCTCTGGAATAATCTCAACATGAGAAGGTCTCTTGTAAGAAGCAATCTCTTTTGCAGCCTGAAACACCTCTTCTGGAGTTACACTCTTTCCGGGGTGTGGAACCACAAATGCGAAAATTGCCTCTGTGAAAATCTCATGTTTTACTCCTACGCAGGCAACTCCAGCAACCTTTTCCCTTAGAGCATTTGATATGAAGTTCTCAACCTCAGTTGGAAATACATTGTATCCTTTTGGTTTGATCATCAATTTGGATCGACCAGCAAGATGCAGACCCTTCTCATCATAAGAACCCAAATCTCCAGTGTACAACCATCCATCTGAAGATATGGTCTTTCTAGTTGCTTCTTCATTATTCACATATCCCAAGAATAGCTGAGGACCACTGAAGCATATCTCACCCACTTCTCCTTCGGGCAACTCCTTTCCCGCTCGCCCATCTTCTCGAATTGGTTCACGTATGGAGATAGGAGTAATTGGCATTGCATATCCAACACCAGCAAGAATATCATCTACAGTCCCATCCAGTGGTGTATAGGTGCAAAATCCGGAAGTTTCAGTCAGTCCTAATCCCGTTCCAAATCGTGGAACCATCTGAGACAATTTCTCCAGAAACTCACGAGTAACTGCTTGTCCTCCATAGAGAGCAAATTTCAGACTCGATAAATCATATTCCGCATAGTTAGGAAGTCTCCATTCCATGGCAAATAATGCTGGAATCTGTCCGAAGAGGGTTATTTTGTATTTCTGGATCATTTCCAAAGTCAGGTCAGGTTTGAAGACGTGAAGCACAACGCACTTCCCGCCGAAGAACCATGGTGTCATGAGCTGCTCTGCTTGTCCCCCGACATGACTTGGAGGAAGATTGACACACATAGTATCCTTCTCGGTCATATCAAAACCCATACCAAGTGTTAGGTTTTGGGAAGTAATTCCCCGGTGAGAGAGGAGGGCAGGCTTGGGAAATCCTGTTGAGCCCGTTGTGTATATCACCTGACACCCATCAGTCTCTACCACAGACGCCTTGGCATCTGCACATTTCTTGGCAATCTCTGGTGCATTTCCAGATAGTACTTCTCTTGCAAGCGTTTCTGCTTCTTTCGCTAGAGTGAATGCAGATATTGCTCCTTCATTGCACTCGTCTGGTGACGAAAACTGAATGAAGTGCTCTACAAATGAGCAATTCTCCTGAACCGCTTTACCCATGCCAGCAAAATCTGCGATGGGTGTTTTTCCAAGATGACAATATGCCTTGGCTTTGACTAGACTTAAGCAACGAATTACTTCTGGCGGCTTGAGTCTCATATCAAGAGGAACATGTATGACTCCTATTTGAAAACACGCGTATTCAAGGAAAATGTGTTCTGGAAGAAATGACAATGATGTTGCGAGAAAGTCGCCCTTTTGAAATCCCATTTCAGTCAATTTCATCGCTATTGCTGTAGATGATTCATAGATTGCTTTCCATGAAAACTCCCGACCATCATCTGCACAGATAAGACCAATTTCATCTGGTTTTTCCTTCGCCCATTTTTGAACAACACCGTGAACCAAATGACGATCTGCGAAATCAACCTCATATTGCTCCAATGTACACATTGGAACTCCATCTTTCTTCTCAATCTCAACCAATTCATTCACCTCAACCACGAATCTCTTTGTAAAGAGGCTGAATACCAATGAGAGACTTCGAGAGAATTCTATGAAGTTCAGATAGCTCGTCCTTAGTGAGATATGAGAAGATCTTTTTGATATTCTCGTAGTTCTCTATCTCGCGTTCTTCCCAGAATTTATCATTGGCTTCTGTCAGTTTCAAAAGCTTCCTTCTCCCATCCTTTGGGTCCTTCAAAATCTCAACAAAACCACGACGTTGAAGGTTGAGTGCTATCTGAGTAACATTTTGATGGGAGGTACTGAGGACCTCAGCGACTTCACTCACTGATGGATCGGATTCAAATGCATTCCCGATGGCAATGAGTGTGAGAAGCTGCTTAGTGGTCAAAGAGTCTTTCTTTAGGTAGCAGTCAGTGATGTATTCAATGCGTTGACTCAGAACGAAAAGATAGCTGAACACCTCAGCAAGTTTTCTGGTCTCTTTACTCAACCTATACACATCCTAAAAACAGAGGAACGACGGATTATTTGTAATCTCCGGAAATCGTACGAAGCGAAGACCATATATAGCTGAAAATTCGGGCGAGCGCTTAGATTCACCCGATTTTGGAGGGTGTTTGATTACCATTTCAGGTATATGGTGAAGATCATGAAAAGAGATCCAACTGGTTGGATGAGAGACGAGTACGACAAGCTCGTCGAGCAGAATTTTGACTGGAAGATTCGTGAGTTGCAAGGACCTTCGACTCCGAGTGCAAAGATTGACGGCAAAGAGGTAATCATGCTCTGTAGCAACAACTACCTCAACCTGAGCAACCATCCCAAGTTGAAGGAGGCTGCTCTCGAAGCTATCAAGACACATGGTGTTGGTTCAGGCTCAGTCCGGGCCATTGCAGGAACCATGGACCTTCACCTTGAGCTAGAACGCAGACTTGCAAAGTTCAAAGGTGCTGAAGCTGCATTGACCTATAGCGCTGGTTTCACGACAAATGAAGGATTGATTCCTCAGCTTGTCGATAAGGGCGACGCAATCATCTCTGACGAGTTGAATCATGGCAGTATAATCGACGGTGTCCGCTTGACAAAGGCTACACGTTTTGTTTACAAGCACAATGATGTTGCAGACCTGGAGAGGGTTCTTGAAGAAGCAGAGAAAGAGAATCCAAAGAAGATGCTTGTCATCACAGACGGCGTCTTTTCAATGGACGGGGATATAGCTCCACTTGACGGAATAGCCAAAGCAGCAAAGCCACACGGAGCCATGATCTATGTGGACGATGCACATGGCGAAGCTGTTCTTGGTAAAGGCGGTCGTGGAATTGTTTCGCACTTCAACCTTACCCACAATGATGTACACTTTGAAATGGGAACTTTCTCGAAAGCCTTCGGGGTTATGGGAGGTCATGTTTCGGGAAGTCGTGACATGGTGAACTATGCCCTCAATAAGAGCCGTTCCTGGCTCCTGAGTGCATCACATCCACCGGCTACCGCAGCAGCTTGCATAGCAGCTATTGACGTTCTCGAAACAGAGGAAGAGCACGTGAAGACCCTATGGGAGAATCGTGAGTACTTCATCAAGGGTCTCCAACAGATGGGCTATGACACTGGCAAGAGCGAAACCCCAATCATCCCAGCGATGACTGGTGAGAGTGCCAAGGCAGTTGCTCTCAGTGACGGTCTCATGGAGGAAGGAATTCTTGCACTGCCAATAGTCTTCCCAATGGTTGCACGCGACGCAGCAAGAATCCGAAACATGATGAACTCTGGCCTGACCAAGGATCAGCTAGACAAAGCACTAGCTGCCTATGAAAAGGTCGGAAAAAGAGTCGGTATTATTTAGGCTCAAACATAGAGGATGATGATTCAGACAAATAATTCATCTGATTCATCACTCCCGACTTTTCAACAACTCACTTGATTTTCTGGTCGACACTCTCAAGTTCAACAATAGGTGCGAATCTGAAACTTACTTCTGGAAGATAGTGTCGAGTGATTTTGACGAGGTGTTGTGCATCATCGGTCTCAACTAGTTGAAAACCTTCAGTACCATCAACCATAGTGTAGTTCTTCGAGATGAACCTGGCATGTTGCTCAGGGTTCTTCTTTACAATTCCACGGAACTCTTTCAGTTTGTCCATGACAGTGTTGTGATCACCAGGATCATATTCCCAGAACATGATGTATTTCATTCAAATAACTCCTGAAACTTTGATAGTACTTGATGTAACCTGTTATGAGAGTTGTGAAACAGGATAATTCAATCATGGTCGACAGTCAATCCATTCTCGTATCCTTCTAATTTTGTGAGCTCATTATGCAGTTCTTAACTAAATTGCGAGATTCTCATGGTCCTAAAAGTAGATTACGAATCCTTATCACTGAAAAAGCATCTTAGTTTGGACATGTCGAAATTCGAGAAGGATGCTACCCTGCGGAGTGTGTTACTCGATGCGGCAAAATCGGGAGAGCAATTGAGATTTTATGGTTCTGGGATGATGATTGTCGCTGAAGGACGCGTGGCATTTGTCGGAGAGGATGTAGTAGGTCTCAGTCATGGCAAAGCCGAAGACGCCGATGAGTTTGTCCGTATCGAGTGTATAATAAAAGTGCAGATACTAGGTGAGTACCGGCACTACGGATAGGGGTAGTGTCTAGACCTTAATCATATCCCGCCATAGAACAGTAGTATGTACAGCATCATGATAAAGACCGCAATCATGGAGACTGACTCAAGCGCATTGATCTTTGCGTCATCAGTTATCATTGCTCTTAATATGAACATGGTGGGGAAGGCAAACAGTAGGAGTACAACTGAATAGAGCTCTATAGGTAGTATCTCATGACCTAACAAGATAGGATCAAAATATCCTGCAAGACCAGATACAATCATAGTAAATCCAAAAATGACAAAGAACACCTGGACAATGCCGCCAAACGCATTACTCAGCGCTACCTCTATCTCTTCCTTTCTGTGACTACTAGCCACGATGATGTACTCAGGAGTGCCACCAAATATCACGAGTAACAGTGCGGCATGGATGATGGGTAGACCAATTTCATCAATAGCGAAGTTGGCGAAAGACGAGAGTGCATGACCGCCGAGAGCTGCACCAAGAGAGGCAAAGAACAGATAGACTCCAAGATTCTTCCAGGACATGGCGTCATGTACAACATGCTCATCCAAGAGCGGATCGGATGAAGTTGGATCAATTTTCCCATAGTACCTTGTGATTCGATAGAGGTAAGCAACAAAGACAATCATGAGACAGAATCCAAAGAGTATCAACTCTCCGGAGTCAAGATATTGGGAGATTAATTCATTTCCAGGGGTCAATGGAAATAGATGCACAAGCATCATTGATAGACCGACTGAAAGTGAGATTACTGAACCCATTGTCAATAAATCCGATCCAACATGATGAATTGCGTCAGGAAGTCGAAAATTACCTTCATGATCCTTTGGCAATACAAGTGTATAGAGGGCAAATACAAGACTGTTCATGAAAATGGTAGCGAGGGCTAGAATCCAAGCCATCTCATATTGCCTACCAACAATGAGAAAGAGAAGTACAAATAGCTCTGGAATTGTGCTTGCCAGACTTGCATAGATACCAGCAACATAGTCAGTAAGTTGCATGTTGTGTGCCAGACCTTCAACAGATAGGACAAAGGCTTCACAGGCACCACCAATCAGAAGTACACCACCAACCAGTTCGATTGCAGCTTTAATGGATTCATCCATATGAAAACCGATAAAATCAAGGAGAAGCAATCCGACAACAATGAGAAAGCCAATCACATACGCGAGCTGCCATATGTGGTACTTACGCTCTTGTCCTTTGGGTTTCACATGGGTTTCACCAGATGTGATGACTTCATCCTGCATAGACTAGCCTCCAAGTCAGTGACCAAACCATTCTCCCAATAAAACTTCTCCATGCGGTATATCGTTTGTCTAGTTATCTTCAGCAAGGACTTTGCGAATTATAGTAGTCGCAGTCCGACCAATTACTGTGATTACAAACTGAACCAGCAGTGCCATCAGGAATATTCCCACAGAAAGAGACATTCCAAAGAAGCTGAGTGAAACAGCAGCTTGGGCTGCTAGGACATAGTTCCAGAAGAGGTAGTATCCATAGGCTCCAAGTATCAGTATGAACCCAACAGCGAGACCGTATATGATGATCACAGTCTTCACTTCTGGTCGGTTCAGGTCGACCTCACCCACTCCTTCTGCAATGACAACTCTTCCAATCCGTCGATTGAATCGAACAAAGAAGCTAATGGCTCCCAAGAAGATGAAGAGAGTGAGCATCGCTCCAACTAGGACAAGGAAGAGTGCAATATCAGGCTCAATAATACTGACATAGTCTCTTATGACATAAGCAGATGCGGATCCGAGAAGCATAATTGCTGAAACAATCTCGGCAACCAAGGTGATTGTAGCAGTTCCTCTGAAGAGAGACCCTACATCCAACATTTCCGTTTCAGGTTCATCGGTAGAAACAAATTCGTCTTCAGACAAGATGTTCCCTCCATTTGCGTGCACCTTCACTATGTTGTAGGCCTTCATAAAGCCTTGTCGTTTGAGTGATAAACCTCAAGTAGAGCTGTGCGAGTGTCAAATTGGCGAGATTCGATGGTGAACTATTATCATGATGTCCCTCCTGGACCTAATCCCCCAAGTGAGATCTATGTGATCGTTGAACTCACTCGCGCTAGCAAGAACAAGTATGAGTATGATCCTGAGTTAAACCTCTTCAAACTCGACCGGGTCCTCTATACATTTGCTCCATTCGACTACGGATTCATTCCCCAAACACTTGACCAGGATGGAGACCCTCTGGACGTTATCTTACTAATAACACAGCCTACTTTCACATCGTGCATGGTACATGCTAGACCCATCGGTGTGATGGAGATGGATGATGTTGGCAGAATTGACGATAAGATAATCGCAGTACCGATGAACGAGCCATATTATCGAGACGTCAACAGCATCATCGATGTCCCGGTGAGTCAAATCAATGAGCTTCGTCACTTCTATTCAACATACAAGATACAGGAAGGCGGTCATGTAGAGATCAAGAATTTCCGGGAGCTCAATGATGCCTACCAAACTATTAATCGGTGTCTTGACGATTACAAGAAAGCTCAATCCTAGGCATGAGATGGTTTCATGAAAGAACTGGTTTTTTGCAAGGCAGTTGTATTCGATTTCGACGGGACACTGGCTGACAGTATGCCTTTCCTACAACGGATCGGTGTGGAAATCATGATGAAACACTATGGTGTTTCGAAGGATGATGCCACTGAGAGGTATGTAACAACCACTGGTCTCCCTTATGAACATCAGATAAAGATGAATTTCCCTGATGATCCCAGAAACGAAGCTGCTATCGAGGAATTCGAGCAGCTCAAGATTGAGAGAATCTTCGAGCAAGAACTGTTTCCAAATGCAGAATGGGTTGTTCAAGAACTTAACAAGAGAGGATTTGATGTGTTTGTTTCATCCTCGACCTTCCAACCAACAATAGAGGAGTATTTCCGGAGACTAGGTATCATCGACCTTTTCATAGAGATTGTTGGATATCGACCCGGCTTTGAGAAGGGAGCGGACCATTTCAAGCATATTAGCTCAAAACACAACATCAATTTCGACGACATGGTTTTTGTTGGAGACTCTATCAAGGACTACGAGCGGTCCAAAGACTTCTGCAAGTTTATTGCTGTGGTTGGTCTGTTCGGTTCAAAAGACTTCTACAAAGCTGGACATCGCGGTCACATTATTCAACCACTTACTCAACTCCTCGAAATTGTTGAGAATGATTACCTTGATGTGAATTTGTAATCGGATTCGAAAGGTCTGAAATATTCAAACCGTTCTAGAAACAAGAAATTTTTATCCGAATTATGGATTCTCTTATCAGGAGAGGGAATAGTGTCTACCAAAAGACTGAAAGTGTGCACAATCGCGATTTTGCTCTTTGTAGGGGGAATTATCCCTCAGATTCCTTTATCCAAGGCTGACTTAACATCCTGGGTTGAGATAGAATTGGGGGGAACAATGACAAACAGCTCCCAATTATCGATGCCTGTTGCAGATGTGATAATACGAATACAAGAAGGTGTCAATGGTGTTACTGCAAATGTATCATGTCTATTCGAGGTAGTATCAGATATCAGTATCAATACATCACTAGCATTTGTTTATCCTTTCCTTTGGCATTCTTTCTATTCTTACGATCCATTAAACCAATTCGCAGTTCTCAACTTCTCTGTTCATGTTAACGATTTGGAGGTGAATCACACAATAATTTCATGGGACAACCTCACATCATACGGTTTTAATGCTGACCAAAACATGTATCGATATCTCTGGTTGACGACCTCAAATTTCGTTCTCTTCTCATTCGAGATGGAAGAGTCAGAAAAGTATAATATCAGTGTTCAAACAAGTGCGTTCCCTGTGTTTAACGCACATGATGGTCGTTTTCGGTATGTTGTTGGAAGTGCTGAAACATTCTCTGGAGAGACTCATCAAACAGTGAACATTATTGTAGATCATGGAGTAGCGTATGAGGAATTGACGTTCCTCCCAGAAACGTACCTAGTAGAATCAATGAATGCTTCAGGTAGGTATGCTGTATGGGAATTTTCTATTTTCGAATCTGCTCCAATTTCCTACGTAGGATTCGATGTCAAAATAGCTAACTACACTCAATCCCACAGCCCACTACCTCGCCCTTCAACAACTACGCCAAATGAGATTCACAGTCTTGTTTCGAATGGACTGCTTCTATTTATCGCAGTTTCGATAGGAGTTGTGATTCTTCTGATAGGAAACGATCGAAGGACAAAATAGATCATGCTAGATAGGATTACTCTTCAGGCAGTTTGTTCAGCAGCTTTTGGTGGTCCTTGACCAAGAACCTTGTTCATTCGCTCGAGAATCTCACGTATGTGTGGAACAGATGGTTCAGGGAATGTGACAATGTTTTCCTCTGGAAGGTTCTCCAGCACGTTCAGAATTTTCTCGTCGGCTATCGACCTGGATTCGAGAAAGGAGGAGACCAGTTCAATCATATCAGTAAACAACACAACATCCACTTTGATGACATGTTGGTTGTTAGATTCCATAAAAGACTATGAGAGGTCAAAGGGTTTTTACAAGTTTGTACCGCTTCTTGGAATGTTCAGTTCACAAGACTTCTACAAAGCTGGACATCGTGGTCACAGAATCGATGTATTAGGGCAGCTCCTCGACTTTGTCGAAAATGATTACCTTGATGAGGAGTTTGGAATAGATTAATGGTGCTCTGAAGCTTCGGAATTGGATTCGTAGATCCACAGAACAACTGCGAAACCAAGTATAAGAAATGTCAATAGTGGAAAAGGTGTCCAAGTATACCACACAATATATGGACTGTTAAGTCTGATCCAGCCTATCCAATTGAGAACGAGTATACCGGGAATCATTACAACAATGGAGATGATACCTCCAATGAGAACCCAAAACATACTCCTTCGGTGGTTAATTCTTTCCCACAACCAAAATAGATTCAATGTACTGAATGCAGTATATGGTACTCCTACAAGTAGAGCAGAAATGGCTTGGATGGAATAGTACGTGTAAATATCGGGCAATAGAGCTAGTAGTTGAAGTGGGAAACCAAAAAATTCTGAATCAGGTTGGCCAAACCAAGCATGCATATGTCTAATACCAATCAAACAAGGGACCAGCATAGAAACGAGTAGAAGAGTGAAAAATCGGCTATCAAAGAATATTGAATCATCTTGAATCTTGGGTTTCTCTTCATTCATACCTTCCTTCAAAGACTCGAAGGTTTTGAAATCTCGTTCAAGCATATTGAAGTGTTCACCAAAAACATAGTATCCTTTCTTGCTATATACTGCAACAAACATAAGCCAAGTAATTGGAATCCCCAAGAGTAACAATGGTTCAAACAACGGAGATATGGGTTCACTGGTGATACTAGCTAGTAGAGGTTGAACTAGGAATGGATAGATAACTGGAACGAACAACACTAGACCCATAGTGAGATCTGTTTGGCGATTTGATGGTGTTGAACATGTTACTATGCACCAGATGATTGGAAGCCAATAGAGTATAATTGCCCAAAATGACCAAGTCAAGGCTTCGCTTGGAATCTTCAACAGACACTGACTTCCTTCTGTCCATAGACCCATTATCGGTAATGGTCCAGCAAGA
Source organism: Candidatus Thorarchaeota archaeon (assembly GCA_048882045.1). Classification (GTDB taxonomy): domain Archaea; phylum Asgardarchaeota; class Thorarchaeia; order Thorarchaeales; family Thorarchaeaceae; genus SMTZ1-45. The sequence goes on from JBHLRZ010000006.1 coordinate 103,060, forward strand.
CTACTGTGAATTACAACAACTTTGTCTTGCCAAAGTGATTCGAAAAGGCGAGTTGATGAGAACCAAGGGAATAGGGCTAGAACAGAAAAAAGCAGAGGAGGAATCATGCGGAAATCGAGTTTCAACCTAGTCTTATGCAATCTCTGAACTTTGTTCATCCATACTCCTATTCGCGAGATAATTAACACAAACATTACTAGAGAGAGTGCGGCATATCCCAAGTCCCATATCTGTAGGATAGTTATTGCTTCTCTAAATTCAACGAATATCTCTAGGTTGTGAGTCCCATTTGATTGAATATAACCAGCAACACTTGCTACAGATGTCAGTCGCCACGATCCCAGTCTATCATCTAGAAGATCTGCAATGTAAAAACTGCCATAGGCATTTCTAGGAGGTACTATAAAAACACAAGGTAGTGATTCTGAGGTTAGATGTAGGTCATATATCTCATCATCATTTGATTTCTCACTCCAAACAATATGATACACTGGATACACTGAGTCAAATGTTATCTCGACTCGGACAGCTCTTAGATGCACAATCATGATTGTTCGTTCATTTTCTGAGAAACTGATGCTGAAATTCACTTCATGGTAATAGTATTGATAACTCCATCCGCACGTGCCATTCAAGCTCCCTGTCCTAAGGAGAAGCGTATCATTTACAGAACGGGGATAAAAAAGAGTGGTTGACTCACTCCAGTTATCTCTCGACACATATAGAGCCGGAGTTACCCACATCATTTCACTCATCCATTTGTTATCGTACAGGCTAAGTCCTTCAGTGGATTTTAGGTCAAAAGAAACTGGACATAGTGGAACACTTGAACTGACTGAAACTATCAAACTGTGGCAAATCAGATTGTCCCTTGGAGTAACATAGACTACACTATCGACTAACCAACGATCAGAACTGTTTTTCGTAAAAGCTAAGTCAGTCTGCAAAGTCATAGTTGTCAATTCTGAAACAAATTGAGTAGTTTCTATGTTCTCACCAGATAGGTGCAAGCCGAAATCAACTTCTTTACCTTCAGTAGTAGATTCCAAAGTTACGTTGAGAAAAATCAGGTCATAATCGAATCGTGGCAAGTTAAAATAGTGATAACCATCAAATGGTGTAAGATTGAGAATAACAGCATTGTTCACAGAAGATTGGGGTTCATAATACAATGAATAGTTAGTCGACTGTGGAATGGGAGTTGTTGGTTTAACGGTATACTCTCCAGTAAGACCTGGCAAAGGATAGGAGAACGTGTAATATGATGAGAGAATCAAGTATCCGACGACTATGATGGACAGTGTTAGAAGTCGCTCTTTCGAGATTGCGAAAGCATGTCTGTTCAATAGGAACTCTCCACTCCACTTGGTACTAATGGAGGATATCAGAGATTTAGCCTTTTGCTTTCATTAAGCCGCCTGTTCCGCAGCCTTCGGTGGTCCTTGACCAAGAACTTTGTTCATCCTCTCAAGTATTTCGCGAATGTGTGGCACAAATGGTTCAGGAACCGTGACGATGTTCTCTTCTGGCAGGTTTTCAAGTACATTGAGAATCTTCTCCAGAGTGTGTTTCTTCATCTGACGACAGACCGCACCATCGAACATCGGAATGATCGTCTTGTCTGGATGTTGCTTCTGGAGTTGATGAACGAGACCTAGCTCTGTTGCGATGATGAAAGTCTTTACGTCTGATTCTGCCACCGTCTTGACCATCATTCCAGTTGATCCAATCATATCAGCATGTTCTTGGACCTCGATTGGACATTCTGGATGAGCTATTGCAATTGAGTTGGGATATTTCTCTTTAAGCTCGATCAACATACTGAGATCAAACATGTTATGGACATAGCAGTGGCCTCTATAGTCGATGTCAATGATCTCAACCGGGGTATGCATTCGGACATAATCTGCCAGATTTGCGTCCGGGCCAAAGATGACCCGATCTACACCAAGTGACTCGACGACCTCAACTGCACTACCAGAGGTACATATCATATCTGCTTCTGACTTGGCTTCTGCAGTTGTGTTCACATAAACGACGACTGGGACACCAGGAAACTCCTTCTTCTTCTGACGTATCTTCTCAGCATCAAGATAACCAGCGAGTGGACACAACGACTTGGTGTCGGGAATGTAAACCGGAATATCAGGGGATAAGACAGCAGCCATTTCAGCCATGAACTTCACTCCTGAGAATATGACCATGTCATACCCTTCGACCTCAGCAGATTTCCTTGCTAACTGAAGAGAGTCACCCACAAAGTCAGCAATCTCCTGAATATCGATTGTCTGATAGTTGTGAGCTAGAATGAGAGCCTTCCTCTCTTTTTTCAGCTTGAGTATCTTCTCCTGTAATTCCTTGATGTTACGTTCCACTGTGAACACCACGTTATTATCGAACGAGTGGCCTTTTAATAAATTTCAAACGGCAATAAACGTACGAATTCTGTGGACCTATTTCAGAGTGATTTAAGTGTGATGCGAATTCTTCCGTCACTACAATCTATGTGATAATCATGACAAAGAAAGGCATCCCGAAAACAAAGAACAAAGCGATTCAAACCATGTTTGATCAAGCTGAGCGTAATATCAAGTTGTTGATGGATGGAAAGCCAGTTTCAGAAGAACCAGGATTATTTGGAGAATCGCGACTCCTAGTAGTATCTGAATTGGCAAAATCAATGAATAAGGAAATCGCTTCAGACAAAGTAGATTCTGTACAAAGAACATTGATGGAAATCTTTAGGGATGTCAAGCAAGAACCTACTCTCTCAGATATAATTCAGTCTTTGACCCTAGGCCTATATGGTTTTGTTCTTGGAAACTATAATGACGAGGACTTCAGGTATCTATACAGGTACTCACTCAAACACCTGAAGAACCAAAAGAAGTTGGATCAATGGCTCCGTAAAGCTCTGATTTTCATAGCTGCCTGTCAATATGATGATGAAAGGAAAATCATGTCAGAGGTAAGATTCTGGTTGCAATACCTGGGAGCGACTGTGTTCAGCCCAGCGACATTCATCGAACCAGGAAAGGAGTTTGGTATCGATATGGGGTCAGTCGTCGAAACTGAGGAACTCAAGCTCGTTGATGCCCTTACTAGACACTCACAATATTTGCGAGAGGCAGTGGAAGGTCGTCAGTTCTTTGACGTATATGATTCATGTAAAGAATGGACACCGGATGGTCTCCTCTCAGATTTATTTTCGATATCAAGAGAAGAAGCATACGAGGGAGCTCAGAATGCAGTCAGTCCTGATATGAGTGTAGCTGAAGCTTTTGAAGCAGTAAAAGAACACTTTGAGAAGAATCAGTTTCGAACCCACAAGAAAGCAGTAATGCCAGTTCGTCTTCAGGAGTTACCATCACCTCCCCCAGGAGAAGCTGTTGATCCGGTCATCTTCGAATTGATACCACAGAAATTGAGAATGGGTCTGCTTCCAGCTGTTGCATTTTCTCGAAAGACAAAGCACATAGAGATCATCTTTCTCGGAGGTCCCCGTATTGGTCGTAGTGGCATTCTAATCAAGACTGATACAGGGGGAGTACTACTAGATTTCGGATTGTCTGTGGCAAACCATCGTATTCCCGATTGGATTCCAGAGATTGAAATGGTTGATACAATCTTAGTGAGTCATGGACACCTTGACCATCTTGGGGGTCTCCCTGTCCTCTTCGACAAGTTCGATGGAAAATGGTGTTCTGTTGGACCCACCGGAGGAATAACGAAGATTCTTCTGAATGACGCACTGCGAGTTGGTACTCCTTCACCTCCTCGAAGGCTAGACAAACTCGACCTTGTATCTAGGTTTAATGAGGGCAACATCAAGAAAGTGACCGACAATCATGTTCGGCTGGAATATGGAAAGAGTAGTGAAGTAAGTCCAGGAATCGTAGTTACTCCTATTGATGCGTGTCATATTCCTGGTAGTGCAGCGTATTCTATTGATGTCGAAGGAATTAAGATTCTATACACTGGGGACTTCAATCTAGACCAGTCTGCATTGTTTCCAGGTGCAACCTTTCCCACTGATGCTGATTATGTCATCTTTGATGGTACATACTGGGGTCGAGAGGACTTTGACAGAAAAGCTGTTTCGGAGATGATAAGCAGCACCATCGCAAATCATGGCCCGGTCATCATTCCGAGTTTCGCTGTAGGTCGGTCGCAAGAGATTCTCACCATTCTGGAGAATTTGGGAATCACAAAAAACAGAAATGTCATGGTCACGGGGATGGCTGAACGAGTAACAAACCTTGTAGGTGTGAAGGGTTCTTGGGAGAGCATGAAGAAGAATAAGGTCCATCTAGACAAAGACGACGTACTTGTTGCAGGTGGTGGAATGCTCGGAGGGGGGCTTTCCAGGTATCACTTCAATGAGCAGAGGAACAATCCAAAGGCAGCCATCATTCTCTGTGGTTATCTTGCACCAAGAACACCCGGATGGAACCTTTTGCACGGATATGAACCTCATGAGTGTAGGATGGAATATGCCCGACTGAGTGCTCATTCTTCAGCACACAATCTTGAGAACTACATCAATTCTTGTTCCGGCAAACGAATAATCGTTCATACTCCTACGGAAAAGGCTCCGAAAGGGGTGGTTATGCCTGAGTACCAGGAAAGAATCATTGTAAAGACATGATCAGGCTACGACTTCAAGAACACCATCAAGCACCAGCTTTGTCGCTACGAACTTCATTGCAGGCAGACTGACATTGATTTTCCGGACAACATCCTGCATTGGTATGGTACCATCACAGAGATCAACGAATTTGACAACGACAGCCCCATAGGCTTTCTGTGTGTCTTCATCGACATCACCTATCTTCCTCAGGTGGCTCTCTGGGCCTATCTCGACCTTGAAGTCGACCCAGCCATATTGACTCATGATCTGAAGACAACCAATTACAGTTTCACGAGGAAGATCAATGCTTCGTACTAAACCTCCAATCGTGTCATTGCTTTCAATTGCAGATTTCACTGTAACAACTGCTGCACCCACTTCTCTATTCTCGAAGGGGAGCGGCTTTCCTGCTTCTCGGGACCTGACAATGTAGTCGAAACTGATTGGTCTTAGGGGCATCTTGGCTAGAACATCAAAAACAGAGGTTTCGAATATTGACGCTTTCCCATCCCAAGTCTCCCACACATCCTCATATCGATGTTCGATTTCATAGAGGAGTGATGTAAGGATGCTTCTCTGCTCGTCCTCTTCACTGTCATTTGTGACTATGAGTGCAAGAACGAAATGCTTTGATTTCTCAATCATCACCAGATTGCCTTCGTGCTCAATTGTTTCAAGAGCATCAGTAGTGCCTGGTTCACTGGAGCTCTCAGCATCAATTCCTCCAAATGAGTCGAGTGCAGATATGAGTGAAGCAACTGCATTGGTGTCGATTTCGTCATCGTGATATTTCAGATGGAAAGCGACATCCGGCATACCTTCTTTCTGAACTATCAGCATGAGGTGTAGGATTCGTGACTTCTCTGGAACTGTCTTTGCAACCATTTGTTGTGCGGTTTCTGTAGTCGCAGAGGATTGTTCAGCAGCATCTGCGATTGCCATGACCTCATCGCCAGATGGCACACGAGTTTCACTAATCGCTTCAATACTATCCTCGGAGTAAGGGACAGCCTCGAATCCACTGTCTCCTTTAGCACCTGCTGCGGCAGCGGCGGCTCCTGGTTTGTCTATCTCCTCAGTACCCCTTCTGACAGTGATCATCTCGCTGATAGGGAGTTCTGGGAGTGTGACACCTACGGTCTTTGCAGCGACCTCAAGCATAAGTCTGATGAACTCCTCTCTCCTGGTCTTGTCTGTGGCCACCATTGGGAAAGTAGGAGCACCTAGCAAGCGTTTGATCTTCTCTGCCTTCATTGACTCTGGAAGGTCTTGCTTGTTTGCCATGATGAACAGTGGAACCGCAGGAGCCTCCTTGCGAATGTTACGCAGGAGGGACTTGGTCTGCATCACATTTCTGAAACTTGAGTCTGTAATGAGAAAGATGACGTCTGTTCCTGAGAAGTAGAAGCTCCAGAGATCTTGGAATACAGCCTGTCCCGCAAAGTCCCAAACTGTGACAAGAAAAGTACCAAACTGAATTGTTTCAGAAGAATCTACGGCAACTTCGATGGTAGGTACGTAGCCTCCAGGAGCAGGCTCTTTTCCGAACAGGAGTCTGAGTAGAGTGCTCTTACCAACACCACCACTTCCGACGAAGCTCACCTTAAAACGAGTGAAAATGAGTTCACCGAGGATGTCATCCAGATTGTCACGGATGTAGCCAATGCTGTTTCCACGGAGCGCTGTTGAAACTCTATTAGCCCCCTCACGCACTCGGTGTTGGATGAATCTGTCCTCGTCTCGACCGTCAGTAACGAAGAGGAGGAGCATGTCACCATCAACAGGGCCATGGAAGACTTTGTGCTTCTCAGCAACGAAGACTGGAGTATCTTTGGAGAGACCTTCAGTATTTTGAAGATCCCAGTATCCAGCAAGAAACTCACGGATGTCTTTGTCCTCAAAATCGATTTTCCAGAATCTAGTCCTGACTACAACGTTGCCATCGGCCTTCTCAATTAGGAGTACGTTGTGAATCAAGACATCACTTCCACTTAAGGAGGGGATTGTATTCGGCGTTATCTACTTTTCTTGCTCGTTCTGAGTATTCTTGAACCTTATGGGTACGTGCATTAATCATTAATAGTCACTATCTCTCTTCGATGGAGTTCTGCAAACACCGTGACCAAGACACTGGGTTGAAGACTCAACTCATTGGCTATATCAACAATTGTACGACTCCCATCCACGAGGGCAAGAATCTCGTCGACCCGAGAATACAAGGATAAAACCTCATCATCAGGAACGCCAATGAGGACTGGAGAGTCATCAGGTCCGATACGTAGTTCGAACTTAATGGCGCCTAATCTATACAGGAGATGAACTGCGCCAAGCATCATTTCAGGACCAGTTCCAGGAACAAGTCGAGACATTGTCAGACTACCATCTAGTCTATTCCAGACTGCTTCAAGGAAGTCTCTGAGTGGCTCGTTCTCAAACCGTTCCCAAAGTAAGGCTCGTGATTGAGTCGGAGCCATTCGCCCTGGTATAACTTCAGGAGGGAGTGTAGCAAGAAGCTTGAGTGTGAATGGAGGTGAACGGAATAGATCTGTAGGTGTGTCAATCAACTCTGGGACTTCGTCCATAAACAGGTCAGGGAGGAATGAAAACCTCTGTCGTAGGGCTTTGACATCAGCATCCGTACCAGTAATCAGAGTGTAGACATAGTCACCTCTTTCAATTGTTATATAGTTGAGATCACCAGTCCGGAATACAGAGGTTTCGTTAGGTTTTGCGGGATCAAACTTGAAAGCAGAAATAGCAGCCACAATGTTAGGAGCCACTTCAAGGAGTTTTGATTTCTCCTCGTAGTAGTAACTATATGCCGCTACACCGTTACGCTTGTCTACGACGAAGAATGCTTGATGACCCTTTGCATCCTCTTCAACAGACTCAACAGGTTGTTCTTGATCAACTGAAGTATCGACCTTCCAGGTCTTTAGTGCTAGCTCAGGGTGCATATCAGAAAATCCAGCCATAGCTAGAACAGAGAGCAACAGAATGGTAGGTCTTGAAGAATCCGAGTCACAGAGGTCAAGACCATATTGCTCCTCGTATTCCCTTGCCAACTCAAGTTGGTCATCAGAACCTGGAACAATCATAAGTTTAGCAGTGGATTCCTCTCTTATTCTCAGGACTATATGCTCAACCCTGTCCGAGGTAGGTAATGGAGGTGAGATGATGAGTGCAAAAACGTCAGCACTCGAGAGGTCATCTGTCCATTCGGTCTTGATTATATCATCATGGGATATTCTCATTACCTCGATGCCAAACGGACCAATCTCTGCTGAGATTGTATATCCTCGACCTCGTCGACCTCGAGTTTTGAATAACATCTCAACAGCAGTACCTGCTTTGTCATCGAATGAGGGATTTTCACCTGTGATGAAACAGATGCGGATCCTTTCTCTCAAAAACTCCAGAGAGAAATCTGGAAAAGTTTCCTTGAAGTCCCTGACCGACGTCTGTTCTACCTGCTTGGAAACTGCATCAGAGAATTGTTTCATTCGTTCTATGTCGTCTTCTCTCACTACATTGGAGTCAGTGATACCCACTGCAAGAGTGACTTCACTTATCTTGCAGATGACTGTACCTCTCTCTTCAATCTCAGTTGAAATAAAATCGCGAGCAGAATCTTCTTGAATTAGCTGATAGTACATCTCGACAATCTGTTGGAGAAATTCATCGTGAACGGTTTCTTTACTGAAAGAAATTGATGCCAGTGCTTTAGACCCAAGCAGGTCATAGAGAATGGCATTCACTATCACGGTTGTAATATCCTCCCTGAACTATCTCAATACAGTCCACGTGATTACTTGTTAATCAACCTTGTTCGCTTCTCTTTTCAATGAATTCGGAACGGTCAATCAATCCTCTCATCAAACGCTGATAGTCTGTCTTGATCCACTTTGGATTATATATGACCGAATCCGATCCTAGATTTCTAGTAAGTGGTGGCAGGTCAGAAATAGCTTCGTAAACACTTACAGGAGGAGGTAGGTTTGCAGAAGTAGGTTTGACATCCTTTCGTGTCTTTCCTCGTTTAATGGGAGAGAGGATTCCTCTGGGGATTGTGATAAACTCATTGCTTCTTGTTCCCAGAACGAACAATCTCCGTCGTCGCTGAGGGACACAGAATTCCTCAGCCCTTAAATCAGCAACACTGCAGCTGTACCCAAATTTCTCGAGTATGTCAAGAATCTTGTGAAAAACTAATCCTTTCTGCATCCACTTCATTCCAAGAACATTTTCAATCACTACCGTTTCAGGTGCAAGTTTGTTTACGAGATTTAACATAGCCAGAACTAGGGAGTTTCTAGTATCAGAAGGTTTCCACCGACCAGCTGTCGAGAATCCTTGACAGGGAGGACCTCCAATAAGACAGGTTAATGTTCTTCCAGAAAGGACGTTTTCAATTTCTTCGAGGAGATGGGCATATTGCGAATCCGAGCTCAAATCTGCTTGAACAACACGAGTCTGGGGATGATTGTAGGCGTAGGTTTCACACATGTGAATGTTCAGGTCAGATCCAAGAATAACATCGTTTCCAGCTTGGGCAAATCCCTCCGAGAGTCCGCCTGCTCCTGAAAAGAGGTCTATCACCTGCCCAGTTTCCAACACTTCTGCTACTGATCTAGCGAGTAGAGGGGGCACTGCATTTCCAATCTGTTTGTAACGTGAACTGAAGCTTCCCAAGAACCTGAAATGATCAGGAAAAGACTGGAGTCTGGCAGCTTCACGCATTGAAATTAGACGATTTTCGTCAGGATGAATAAAAGAACCATTACCGGGTCGATTGAAGTAAGTGTTTATCGTGTAGCTTGGCAAATGGTTTGAGAGACGGCCATAGTAAGTAGTTCTACCTCCAGAATTACTGATCTGAGTTAGTCTGGTTGATTTCTTCACTATGGTTTCAGGAATATCCTGCCAGTTTCCACCTGGTGGGACTGAGCATATCATCTCCAAATCTAGGTCGCTGAGAGATGAACATATATGATTATACAGAAAATCCATTGAATCGTTTCTACTAACTTCCTCAACTCTTGCAGATGATATAGAATTCACAAGAAAAGACCTGGAACAATGAATGAAAGACTTCGTATTATTCGATACGCACTTTGTGTACTGTTTCTTGGATATCAACTGGTGGGGTCTTTCTCATGATCAGGATGTTTCTGGTTTCTCTCTTCGAAAATCCATAGATTGAGAATACAATAGCCTCTAGCTCCGTCATTGACCCGGAATCCTGATTCAGTAAAGATTTGACTTCAATAACTAGATCTTTGATAAGGTTCTTGGGAATAGATTCTCTGTTGGGTATAGGAAGCTGTTTCAGCTCTCTGATGGATACATGATTATTGGTGTTGCTCAGCTCGAATCTCCAATTAATCACTTCAGAATTGAGAATCCCGAGAAGGAAAAACAGGAGATCAGCGTTCTCCGTTTCAAAGAATATGTAATTGCATGAGTTAGCCAGAATCACATCAGAAGTAATTCGAGCAAACTTCAAGCGCCATCGTTGCGTTCGATTAGAAACCTGTTGACACGCAATCCGGGGAGAACCAACGTGTCTTATCCTAGAAGAAGTCTTCATGGAATTCCTCAAGCAATCAAGATCTACAAATTCGTCTTCTCTGCTCAAACGGGTGTGTAGTGAAAACCTAGAAATGTCAGACCCTCTCACTAAACGATGACCTGTGTCGTCTTGGACGATGCAGGTGCGATTGAGCGTCAGATCCAATTCACCTCTGTTAATCCCAATCCAATCTAGAGAGGATAGTGGAGGGTGTCTGTGAATTTTGTCCAAGGCAGCCCACCCATTCTTGTTTACTTGAGGAATTGAGTATGGCATCCCTGTCATTGAATGGATGTCACTGGTCTGAATCTTTACTCCTTTTTGAGATGAGAGGTCATCCAAATCCTTGACACCGAATTGAGCATTAAACGAAGAAGTTGTACCCCCTTTTCGAATCGTCAAAACAGAAACCGATTGCGTGACGCCCTCAAAAATTCTAGATGACTCAGGAAATTCGTTCACGATTTGAAGTTCGTTCTCTAGGAGTATTAGCCTTCTGAGTGGATTTGCAGACAAATCTCCGAGAATGGTGGAAGGAACTATGAAGCCAATCATGCCTCCCAATCGAGTCAGCTGAATTGCTCTTTCGATGAATAGTCTGTAGGCATCTATCGTGTATCTGTTCCCATACTTGTACTCACCAGACTTTCGGTAGTAGTTCAGATCTTCATTTAGTAGATTCTTATAATTCTCAAACCTCTCAAGGTGAATCTCCCTGTTTCCTAACAGGATTCGTTCTCTTAGAAACTCAGCCATATTTGGCTTCATTCGTTCATATGGAGGATTCATAACTACAAAATCAAATCCACCATCATCAAAGACCTCTCTATATTCCTCTACCCATTCGAAAGGTTGTCGTGTACTCGGATTCGTAAAGAAGTGATTATGGTTTTGATCTCCCTTCAGTCCTTTGAGTGAAACGAGTGAATTGCCTCTCCTCAGATTTGAGAGGTCTTCAGAACTTTTTCGAACACCTGAAAAAATACCGATTGAAACATCAGCTACTTCCAATGCACTTGAATCTATGTCAACTCCATAGAGATTGTGAAGCAACCGTTCCCGGTAGTCAATGATTCCTGTTTGCTCTAGTTCAGATTGAGAGATTCCAAAGGTACGTGCAAAACGAAATACTTCATCCATAGAACTAACCAATCGATCATAGGCTGACACAAGGAAAACCCCTGTTCCACATGCTGGGTCCAAGATCCGTAGTTTCATTAGGTCTTCAAGTGCAGCTGTGCCACGCTTTCGTATGCTTTTTACCAAACCATCAAGCGTGTGACCCATAGTTGAACCTACTATGTAGTCCGCGATATGTTGTGGTGTATAGTAAGCACCAAGGAGTCTTTGAGAGGTCCCTTTGTCATATTGAATTGGTAAATGATGACTACCCAATGAATGAATCAGTCCAAGCAATGAAACCAATCCTGATGATGAAACGCGGTTGAGTGAAGGGCCATCAAAGGATTCCACACAGGCCATCGTTGAATCCTGAATGTCAACATACGAAACGCCAGATCTCTCTGCTTCAAACGAAATCTTCGAGAAATCATAGTCAGCGAACAAGTCAGTCGACCTTACAGCATAAGTAAGACCTGCAAGCCTCACGGCCTCTGTCTTTTCCAAGGTAGATAGAGAGCTCTCATTAGCAACTAGCTTATGCAGTCCATTCACGATAGCCCTAGCATTTGTTTGATGCTCTTGTTTCACACGGACATCCTCATGTCATGACAGAGGATGCTTCACAAAGGTGTTTTGTTCCAAGGTCTACTTAGCGTTTGGGTCATTCTGCATGATTCCCCAAAGGTTACCTTCACTATCTTTGAAGTATGCAAGCCAACCTACACCCGGAACTGCCCCTTTCGGCCGAACTATCTCTCCGCCGTTCTTCTCAATCAACTTGGTCGTTTCATCGACAGATTCAACATCTATGGTGTTGACTGTGATGTCGTCTTTACTCTGCCGCATTCCGAATGCACCATCAATCCCAGGTTCATTCTCATCGCCAGTCATAAGGAACCAATAGTCCATCGGGCCGTCCCATTTCTGAACTTTCCACCCAAAGACATTCTCATAGAATTTCACTGTTCTCTCTGCATCATCTGCTACAATCTCGAAATGAATCACTCGTCCCATATGCATCACACACCCATTTGTGTTAACAATAGTGAATATGAATATTCCGTTGAGGCGCAATGGTGCGAATATTTTAGGTGGAACAGTTTCATACAAACATATGGTGTCCGAGAGAGAGATTGCAGAGCTAGAGCTCTTGGCATCACACTGTTGGCCTGCTCGAGAGATTGTGAGATACAAGGGATGGATCATCCACTGGAATGATGGCGTCACATGGAGAGCCAACAGTGTACTGCCAAACGAGTGGGACAGCAATGTCGAACTTGAACAGCTTGTAGACTACGTGATCGATCTCTATAGAGAGAAAGATACTCCACCTGCATTCAAGATAACTCCAGCAAGTCAACCAGAAGGTCTGGACGAATTACTTGTTGAGAAAGGATTTGAACAGAGGATGGTCACTCATGTTCAGATCGCTCCTATTACTACCATCTCCTGTCATAGTCCACGAGTGCCTGTAGATCTGTTTAAAGTGACTGATGAGTCTCTCGATGTACTCATGCACAAATCAACGAGAGACCCATTTGCTGTCGAAGTGAGAAGGGAAATCATCCACAGAATTTCTGGCGACAAGGCCATTGCACGAGTCATGATGCATGGAAACATAGGAGGGGTGGGGCTAGGAGTGGTTGAGGAAGACTGGTTGGGACTTTTCTCTGTTCGGACAATGCCCGAGTTCAGACGTCAGGGAATTGCCTGGTCAGTAACGTGTGCATTGGCGCAATGGGGGGAGGATATAGGAGCAGAACGCGTATTTCTTCAAGTTGAAAATACAAACACTCCTGCACTTGCTCTCTACGAGGCTATGGGTTTCAAAACCATGTATACATACTGGTATCGAATTCTTGAAGGTTAAAAGTCACAATTTGAGTTCTCGCGTCGAGAATTGCTCTTATATTTGGAAAATGATTATCATAAATGACCAGAAACTCAAAAGAGAGAAACCAGTTTCAGAGAAATTCAGGAAAAAGGATTGAGGTATTGAAGATATGTTGGACAGATTGCAAGAATGCGTCCGCATTGGTGAGGATCTGGGTGCAGATTTCATGGAAGCAAGATTCGATGATCTCACCCTTAGAGCCTTACAGCGGGTTGACGATATTTGGCAGGATATCCAAGTCAAATCTCGTATGGGATTTGGTATAACTGCTTATGTAGATGGAGTGTCGGGATTTTCCTTCACTCCTAGTACTGAAAATAAAGACATCAAAATGGCGGTAGAGAAGGCATATAGAATGGCCAATGCGTCATCCAAAGCCGCGAAACTCAAGTTACCCTTTGAAAGAAGGACGGCCGTGAAGAGCAAGAAATCAGACACACCTAAAGTTAAGTTGCATCCTCGGGATATTGAACTGTCAGACAAAATTGATATGATCAATCGAATGGTAGAATCTGCGAGAGAACACGGAGAGAATATCCGGAGTCTTCGAGGAAGGTGGGGCGAACTCTTTGGTCCAAAGCTGTTTGTCAACAGTGATGGTACTGTTATTGACTGGGAATTCTTAGTGACGGACCTTCGGATCAGTGTAACCTCCAAGACTGATACAGGTGCAATGGTCCAAGGTCGGAAATTCCATGGAGGAACCTTCGGTCTGGAAGAGTTCGAGAAGGATGAACTGACGCCTGAGAGGACAGGAGAGGTTGCTGGGCAGAATGCCAAAAACCAGCTAAAAGCAAAAGCTTGTCCCGCTGGAAAATTCCGAGCCCTAGTTGAAGAGGGATTAGTCGGAGTCCTGGCACACGAGTCATTCGGTCATCTGAGTGAAGCGGACTCCATTGTGACAGGAGGTTCTCCATTGACTGACCGGATAGGCTCAACATTAGGAAGTGAACACGTGACCATTATTGACGGTGGTGTTCCAGATATCAAAAAGTATGGTGGACTTTGGGTACCTTATGATGATCAAGGGATAGCGGCAAACCAAACGACCATCCTTGAAAATGGAGTTCTCAAACACTACCTCCACAATAGAGGTACAGCTCAGAAACTTGAGCAGGAACCGACGGGAAATGCTCGTGCTATCAACTATGTATACCCTCCAATTCCAAGAATGACAAACACATACTTCCTTCCTGGAGATCTGACCGAGGAAGAAGCTATGGAGAAACTAGGAAAGGGGATCTATGCAATTCAAACATCCGGTGGACAGGTCGAGGGAGATGGCAGCTTTGTCTTCAAGGCGATTCGAGGTTATTGGATTGAGAATGGTGAGATACAATATCCAATTCGAGAAGTAGCACTCTCTGGTAATATTCTAGATCTTCTGAAAAATGTAGAAGGAGCCACGAAGGAACTCAAATTGGATGCTGGATATTTTGGCGGATGTGGGAAAGGTGGCCAATATCCACTACCTGTAGGTGATGGAGGACCGCAACTGGTCATTGATGATGTGACCTTTGGAGGGACAGCGTAGACAAGGAGATGATTATGAATGGAATTCGATAATCTAAAAGACGAACTGCTTTCAGTGACCGATACTGGGCTCAAATACGCAGGGTCTTTGGACAGTTCTGCGGAGTTTGAGATCTTTGTTTCGTATCAGAATGAAGTTTCAGCAAGTATCAGCCAAGGAATTGTAACGGCGAAAGATGGCGCAACAGCAGGAGCTGCAGTGAGAGCTGCAAAAGGAAAACGCATCGGTTTTGCAGTTGCGAGTGGTGTATCTCCAGATAGAATAAAACTAGCAACAAGGGAAGCGTTATCGATCATCAACAGTATTGACGTAGAAGATGTCAGGTTCCGAGGATTTTCTGATCCAAGAGGGAAGGGAAAGGAGGGAGCCTTTTGTGATGACATCTTGTCAATTGAATCAAAGGACCTCATAAAGAGCTGCGAAGAAATCATCGATGAAGCTAAAGCGGTTGATGAGCGCATAAAGGTAGTTTCAGCAGCAGCCGCCGCCGCCTGGAGAGGCTATTCGGTAGGCAACACACGAGGAATTCTGGAAGCAACGATAAGTGGTGACAATGACTGTCAATGCGGGGCATATGCAATCGAGGGTGAGGAAAGACGCAGTGGAATGCACTTTGATGTATCTAGAGAGAGGCTATACAATCCAGAGGGAGTAGGAAAGGTTGCGGCTGAACTTGCCATCGATCTTCTAGGTGCTGAGAAACTAGACTTCAAAGGCAAGATTCCAACTATCTGGACACCAATTCCTGCAGCACTCTTTGTCATGTCCAGTCTGGCTAGATCCGCCTTAGGTGATGCTGTCGTAGAGGGGATTTCACCTCTTTGTGACAAAATTGGAGACACAGTCGCATCCAAAGACCTTACAATCATAGACAACGGACAGAGTAGGCTTGGACTGGGAACTGAAGCAATCGACGCTGAAGGACAACCGCAAAGGACGAATTCAATAATTGAGAGAGGAGTGCTGAAGAACTACCTATTTGATCACTACTATGGTACAGCCTTTGGTCTTGAATCAACAGGAAATTGTGGACGAAGTGGAGGATTCTTCAGTGCGGGTGCTACCCCCTTCGAAGCAGGTCCTTCTGTGTCAACCAAGTGGATGGAGGTCAAAAAAGGAATAAAGTCAGAGAAGGAAATTGTCGAGTCTATAGATGGAAAGGCGGTTCTCATTCGTGATTTCCCAATGGGCATATTTCACTCAATTGTGGCGACAGGTGAGTTTTCATGCGTTGCTGGTTCTGCCTATCTCGTTGAGAAGGGAGAAATGAAAGGTTCTCTGGAACCAGTTTCAATCGCTGGCAACTATTATGAAGGATTTGAGAAACTTCGTACCATAGGTGGTGATAACTGGCCTCTACCTTGGGGGATAGACATCCCAACACTTGTCTTTGACGACTTCACAGTTGTTGGATAGAAACATTGAATTTGGAGGCTCAAAAGTGGGTCTCCATTCCTTCCAAGCTTTTACGCTAATCCGACCGCTAATATATTCCCAATGCATCTATTTGCCGGTTATTATGAGATTCAGAATAATTCTGGTTACATCTCTGCTAATTTTCTCATCAGTACTCTCTAGTCATCAGATCACACAACCAATAGATGCTGTTGATGATGTATCCGAAATGAAAGTCATGATAGTATTGATGGATGGATTTGGCTGGAACTATTTTGATGCAAAAGACATACTGGAATCATACGGAGTCAACGTAACAACTGTGGCGTACGCGCTTGACTATGATATTGACTCATGTTACAACAGAGCTCCAAGACCTATCACAGCTGATCTTCTTCTGTCTGAAATGACTCCAGAGATGGTCCAGCAGTTTCATTGCTTGTTAGTCACTTCTGGTGGTCATTGGGCGAATATGATTGCTAGCGATATTGTTATGACATTCATTTCAGACGCTTTCAACGCTGGATTGATAGTTGCATCAATATGTACAGGAACAAGAATGGTAGCAGAGGCTAATGATATCGTAAATGGAAGCAAGGTCGTGGAATACACACTCAGCAGCGCACAGATGACTCAAGCTGGTGCCACACCAGTATATGGTCTAGAGGCTGTCGCTGATGGGCAAATCATTACTGGAGGTCGAGGAGGTGGCCCAACTGGAGGAGGAAATTTGGAAGCTCCAACTTCGGAAGTCTGTGCAGA
>JBHLRZ010000007.1:0-113934 GCA_048882045.1 Candidatus Thorarchaeota archaeon
GGTGTTTCCATCCCAGCGTATCCAACCCCGTTCAGTGTTGTATGGACCCAAGCAACTTCTCTCCGATTCCATCACAAAATCAGGCTCTCTCAAAGTCTGTTGCTGGGCAATCACATCGGGATCAAAACAGTCCATGACAATCTGTTGAGCATCGTCAGTTGGACTCTGGTCTTGATCCCTATAGTTATTGGCCGCCATAGCAAATCCACCAACAACCAATGCGAACACCAATCCCATAGATATGATCAATATCATTTGGTCTGTCCTCTGATTTGTTAGTGGTACGGCGGTACCCCTATAGGTATCGCCCATCTTTTCATCCTCTCTCAGACCAGGAAGAAGTGTTTCCTCCCGATCTCACGCTGTCAAATCCACGAACGATGATCGTTCAGGTCGAGTTTGACAGAAAAATTGGTGTTGAGAGCATAATATATCCTTTCTCCACTTTCGCTTTTTAACAGGCTCTCATCCAATTTTGGAGCACTTGGAGAAAAAATCGTTCATTCTGGAATGAAATTTCACAAAATCGATTCCATTGAGAGGATAATTTCGTATTTGTATTTCGGATTTTCGAAAAATAATAAACTTAGGCGATAAATAGTTAATGATTTCACCCCATGTTTAGAGCAAAATGTCATCTCAAAAAGAAAAAATCAACTTATTTCTCTTTTTTGGCATAAAGTTCAATTTATCGAAGGTTCTGATTCTCTTTGGAAAGATTTAACTCCAGTGCATACCCTACAAAATACAGGAGAGAGGATTGAAGAGACTGGAAGGATTAAGGGAAGATGAGTCTCTTTTTCATCAAATTAGATGTTCGTATGAAGAACAAATGGGAGACTTACTTCTCACAGACAAAGGAGTAGCTTATCTTCAGATCAAGGGCATTCTTGGAGAAGGTCACGAACGCCTTCATGATTTTGGTTACAATGAGATAAGTCGTATTGGAACTAAAAGGAAGATGTCAGGAATTTACAGACATGGTATAGTCATAGGTCAGCAGAGTGATTCTGAAATAAACCACTCATTCTACTATTCGTGTGAAAAACACAAAGCTGTTCTCTTCCACTCATTATTTGAAAGACAGAAGCTCCTCCTCGAATCACCTGGAGACTTGACATCCACAATTCAGAGTTTGGAGATGATCAAACGCAACGCTGATTTGTTAAAGGTAGCCAAGAATCCTAATCTTCGACCGTACTTCTTTGCATTCACTCTAGACAAGCTAGAAGGCGAAATCTTGAGCATTCTGAAATACAGATTCGAAGTCGACCTATTCGAACTTGCAGGAAACAAGGAGATTCATTCACTCGTTTCGCTATTACATGAAGCCGATTCGAGAAAAATGCCAAAGGATCAAGTGTACAAAACAGTCTTGGATTTAGTAGGTCATCTGATTGAACAAGGAGAATTACAAGGTCTAATCACCGATCTAGGAACGTACGTTTCCAACAAAGCGTTGGACAGAATACCAGCACAATATGATACCATAGCTGATTTCAGGACTATCTTCTCTCAGCTGAATGAGAAGGGCTTACTTGTCTGGGCACTTGAGTGTCCAGCCTGTTCGAGAAAGCTAAAGTATCCAAAGATCGGAAAAAGTACTAATTGTCAATTCTGTGGAGAAACCATCTACGCAAGAGATGTCTTGAAGAAGTTCATAGATCTTCTTTGATGCAGTGACGAAACTCAATTACACTTCTCTTGAGAAAATAGCTTGCTTTGAAACCAAATTCGGAAGCAGAAGACGTTGTCGAGGTGCGAAATTTATTTTCTCTGCAATTTCTTTCGATAAATCGTCAATGCTCATTTTCACTTGATCCTTCAATTCTCGCCTCCTAACAGCCAATTCGCCACTCGTCTTTTCTTTCTCGCCTACAACAACAATATAGGGAATCCACAGTTTCTCTGCAGCACGAACTTTCTTACCTACGGTCTGAGACCTATCGTCAATCTCATAGCGAATACCATTAGCATCGAGGACTTTGCCAAGCTCCAGACAATATTCTATATAGCTGTCATCTACAGGTGCAAATCGCACTTGTACGGGGGTCATCCAAAGTGGGAGATGAGGAACCTTACCAGCTTTCATGTTCTTGTATGCCTGTTCAAGAACCCCATAGAGGATTCTCTCAATGGCTCCTGAGGGCGAGGTGTGAAGGATGAGTGGATATTTCTCCTTGCCATCTTCATCAACATAGGTGATGTTGAATCGTTCTCCATTCTCAACATCAATCTGAACAGTACCTAGACAACCTGCTTTCTTCTGAGCGTCAACGACGTTATACTCCAGCTTGAAGATGAAGTAAGCATATCTCTCATCAAACACTTCTACCAAAACAGGTTTACCTATTTTGTCTACAACTTTTTGCGCGAAATCTTTGTTCCTCTCATAGAAGTCTCTAAGAATTCTGTATGACACCTCGATAGATACTTCAAGTTCGTTGTGAAGTTTCTCTTCAAACTCCATCTGTCGCAGTACAGCCTCCATGGCCATCTCTTCATCAGCAACTATCTCGTGGATGTCCGGCATCGTGAATGCTCGTAGCCGTCTCATCCCAGCGAGCTCCCCACTCTGCTCACGACGATATGATGGAGCAATCTCGAACAGTTTCAATGGTAGCTGTTTGTGGGACACAGTCGCCTGTGAAATCGTAAGGAATTGCCCAAAGCACGCACTGAACCTAGCAAAGTAATCATGGTCTCCAGACTTCACAACATACTGCCTTGATGGGAATCTTTGGAGGTAAGATTTCAATGATGGATGTTGATAATCATAGATGAGCGGAGTCTGAAGCACATGAGCACCATAGTCGACCATCTCCTGAGTGACTCGTTCTTCTATCGCCTTCTTCAGGGTGAGCCCTCTTGGAGGCCATCTGAAGTTGCCTGCATCAGATCCAGGTTCATAGTCAACAAGCTCAAGCTGTTTCATCAGCTCGATATGTGGTGGAGGTTCCTGGGCAGTTCGATCCTTCTCGGTCTCATAGTCCACGTAGAGTTTGAGTTCCTTGTGTTTGGCATAGTTGAAGTCTTTGATATCAGTGACCTTGCCGCCAGGCTCTATGATATAGAATACCGAGGTTGCTTTCTCTTCAGCGACTAATGCTGTAAGATCTTCTCCATCCGTGACCTCGACATCAGCATCCTTTGCAATAACTTTGGAAATGTCAAGAACCTTGGAACGCTCTGCAAGTGGATGTCCCTTACAATGAAACTCGAACGCTTTGTACCATCCGAAAGGTACTCGAAGCACGTTGAATCCTCGCTCCTTCAGGTCTTTTTCAACAGACTTCAGCAGTTTCAAAGCGACACTCGGTTTCGAAGGATTCTCTGAGAGATGCACCCAAGGATATACAATGATGTTCTGTTCCTTGACCTCCTCAGCTGCACTGGCAATCATGTCCGCAGTCTCTTTTGCTGCGAGACCCACATCCTTTGCATCTGTTGTTTCAGCAGCGATGAAATTGATCAGGCAGGAATCTTCGGTCTTGTAGAATTTCTCTTTAACCTCTTCTGCGTTCTTCAATGCTTTTCTCTTCGCTTCATAGGCGAATCCATCGCTGTGAATCTGTAGCATTCTCAAGGTGAAAACCTCAACAGTTAGGGGGTATTTGGTTTCTCACTTAAGCTTGATGCATTGAACCAGATGTTTGACAAGTTTTAGTGACCGGGTCTATTCTTCAAAATTAAAACAGCCATGACTATAATGATGACACTCGAACCCATTGCGAGGATGAGAGATAGTTGTTGTAGTGGTGTTTCATTCCCAGTTCCATTAGTTGTGGTTGTTGTGGTTGTTGTGGTTGTTATATTGCCACCATCAGGAATAGTGCCATTCGGAAAGTGGTCAATGCTTCCAGCTGGTCCAGGGATGAAATAGTAGCCTATCCCGGAATAGTCACTCCAGAAGTTTCCAATCTGGGAATATGAGTCATCCCAGGAGTTCTCTGTACCGCTATCATATGCATTACTTCCTGAGGTAGGACCAATTGTGTTGTTCACCACTGTAATATTATATGTTCCCTCTCCCAGATAGACACTACACTCTGTCGAATTAGAGAAGGAATTCTCCCATATCCATGACCCGTTAGTCATTATCATTTCTAGTCCAAACTGACATTCATCAACGAAATTGTCATTGATCGCAATATTCCAAGAATCATGAGAGAATATACAGACACCCTCGAACATCTCTTCATCCCATAAGTTGCTCGTGATATTGTTGTCACGGATGTAGGTGGATTTGTCACGAACACACACGACTGCATAATCGGGGATGGATATGATTGAATTCTCTACTAGCGTACATTGATCTGTCAGAGTGAAGTTGACACCGACCCAATCATTCCAACCGAAGTTGTTGTTTTCCACATAGACAAATTGACTCTCCATAACTGTGAGCCCGGTGTAACAGTCATGAGTAGTTGTGTGACTAATTCTGATATTGAAGGAATCACAAATGAAGATCCCTGTGTCTTTCATATGAGCTTGTGAACCCTCAATCAAACCGTTTGAGCAGTTGATGAGTTTAATTCCCGTTGACCCCCAGTATTCTGAGTCCGTGTCATGTATATCACAATCAGTGATTGCAAAATGCAAGTCTACATTCATTATTGTGATGCCTTCATATGAGAACGAAATCCAATAGTTAGAAATCATTATTGGATTCCCTGGTTCTCCGCTCCCTGACCACTCATTTGCCATCTGTTGTGAAAGGAGATCAGTATTGTTCCGGACTATGATTGGTTCGTGTACCTCCAGTTGTGCGAGAAGTACGTCAGTATCAATGGGTTCAACCAGTGATGTCAAACTCTTCATCGAGCTTCCAAGAGTCCCTAATAGCAATAACATGAGCACTACACAGAATCCTGATTTGTATCTCAATGGAAACTCCCACCTATGTTGTGTTGATAGTTGGAGGATTATTTACACTTAAGTCAATTTGTAGTTTCTCGAACACATTTCTAACACAAGCTTGATGGAAGCGTGAATGGTATTGTTGTTGTATCAGCTTGCTGAATCCTATTGGCACACTCAGAGGTTCAATGAAAGATTCGCACGCTCTGTCAACGTTGAACACCAACTATATTAGGTCACGTACCAGAATTTTGGTTTAATGAAAATCTTGACTGAAAATGCAGTAGCCACTCGAACATACTTGACGGTAGACCGTCAGTATAGTGGCGTCTATTATAGCTATTATAGCTGATAGACTGCAAGTCGAGATATTCAGCACTCATGTGCTGATACTTGTTCTGGTGGTTCTATGACTCTAAGCTCAAATCTAGTGGATGGGAGGTCTCCCTGTATTGGTCCCATAATCAATATGCTAAAGGAGGAGATAGAAGATTGACAGATACCAATAACTTGAGCACTCTAAGAAAAGAGATTGAACAGCTAACCTTAGAGATTGTCAGACTTGCTGGTAAAAGGACCAAACTGACTACTGATATTGGATTGGAGAAGCAAAGGCTTGGTTTGTCTTTGGTCAACAGAGAAGTTGAACGGAATCTCCGGCTTAAAGTTCTGAGGCAGTGTGCTGAAAATGGCCATGATCCTAACTTTGCACTTAGACTAGTCAATGAACTAATCATAGAATCGATCAGCAAACAAGAACTTCTCGAGGAACCTGAGGAACCTGAGGAACCATTGAGTGCGTATCACATCTTTGTAAAAGTAAAACAACTTGAGAATGAGGGCAAAGAGATCATTCATCTTGAAGTCGGAGAACCCGACTTTGGCCCACCAAAACCAGTTGCTGAATCTTTAACGAAAGCAGCAGTTTCAGGACATGCAGGATATACTCAGTCATCGGGAATTCGTGAACTGCAAGAAAAAATTGCAGCTTATGTAAACCAATCGTTTAATTCGGATATTGCAACTGAACAAATCATAGTCACTGTTGGGGGACGATTCGCATTATTCTTGGGCTTAGCTACAAATCTAAATCCTGGAGATGAAGTGATTATCATCGATCCATCATATCCGGGTTATTCTGATTGTGTCAAGGAAATGGGAGCAAGACCTGTTCACATATCCGCTAAACTTGATGATGGATGGAACATTGATCCTGATTTATTGAATGAAGCAATCAATCGAACTACAAAGATGATTATAATCAATAGTCCGGGAAATCCTACAGGCAAGATTGTTGAAAAAACTGACCTAAAGATGATTGCAGACCTTTCAATCGATAATGGCCTCTTGATAGTTAGTGACGAGGTTTACTCAGCGTTCTCGTTCAGACCATTTACAAGTGTGCTTCAATTTCCAGAATGCAACCACATCCATGTCAGCTCATTCTCAAAGACATTTGGTATGACTGGATTCAGACTGGGATATGCAATATCTTCAGCTGAAACCATTCAGAGAATGATCCAGCTTCAAAACCTCTCACTAACATGTGTCTCCGAATTCGTTCAGCATGCAGGTCTCAAAGCATTGGATTGCCTAGAAGAATCGAGAGACTATGTTGACCTGGTTATGCGTAGACAGACCATTATTACCAAGGAGCTGGACAAACTACCCGTAAGGTATCATCAACCTGAAGGAGGATTCTATGTTTTTCCAAAGATTAGTTATGATCTCACAGGAGTAGAATTTGCGGAAAGGCTTCTTACAGAGAAAGATGTAGCTGTTGTCCCAGGAACAGCTTACGGGAAAGACTTCACTCAGTTTTTCAGAATCTCAGTTTGTCAACCTGAAAATAATCTCATTGAATCAGTCCGGAGAATGGAGGAGATTCTATCGTGAGAACTGCAGTCATTGGAGGAGCAGGAGGAATGGGGAAATTGTTAGTCGAGCACTTTCTTGGACTCGGTCACTCAGTAATAGTGTCAGACCCGAAGAGTATTGACACGAAAAACAGAGTTGAATTCACATCTAACAATACTATTGCAGTCAAAGATGCTGATCTTGTTGTGATATCTGTACCTATGGACCTTACTACACAAATCGTTCAAGAAGTTACTCCATTCATGAATGAGAATTCAATACTTTGTGAAATAGCCACACTAAAGTCGAACATTGTTGAGGAACTGAAAACGCTCGGAAATCTCGGTATTCAGCCGCTTTCAATTCATCCACTCTTTGGACCCAGCTCTGAGGACCTCAGGAAAAAGTACGCCTTAATACCCGTACTGGATATGCGACGTGAAAAAGACCTTGCCAACGCATTATTCCCTGACTCGCAGATTATAGTGATCGAGTCATCAGAGCATGACAGGTTCATGGCGTTGACTCTTTCCCTTCCTTACTTTGCAAATATAATTTTGGCTTCAGTTTTGAAGGACGAGGATTTCACACTCATTGAACAGCTCAGTGGAACAACATTCGCAATTCAATTCATGCTGTCAATGAGTATCATGTCACACTCCTCTGAGTTTCAACTAGCTCTTCAAACTGAAAATCAAAATTCAATTGGAGTTCTGAAGGCGTTCCAAACCAGATTTGCTGAGGAACTCTCGCAACTGGAAAATGATCCAATCGCATTTCAGAAATCCTATCGCAAGACAAAATCACAATTGGAAGAAAAGCTTGTTCTTGAACAGAAGTATCAAGATATGTACAGAATTCTGAAAGTCTTAGAGGAGGAGGTGGAGGAAAGATCTTGATATTCTCTAAATTCGAAGTAGTGACAGAAAGCAGAAAATATCCCGTTATAGTAGGACTGAACCTTCTAATCCGAATTGGGGAAATGCTTGAGGAGCGATTGGAACGAGTATTCATCATATGTGATGACGAAGTTTCAAATCTCTATTTAGCCTCATTAATCGAAGGTCTTGAGCGTTCAGGGATTGATGCTATAACGAAGATTATACCCTCAGGGGAATCATCCAAGACCCTAACTTCAGTCGAGATCCTTTATAATTTCCTCACTGATAATACTGCAACGAGATCTGATACCATTATTGCACTAGGCGGGGGAGTTGTCGGTGATATTGCAGGATTTGTTGCTTCGACATTCAAGAGAGGAATGAGGTTGATCCAGCTTCCCACTACTTTGCTGGCTCAAACTGATTCGGCAATCGGAGGAAAGACCGGATTAAATCTGAAGGATGGAAAGAATTTGGTGGGAACGTTCTATCAACCACATGCTGTTATTATTGACATAGAAACCCTCAGCTCATTACCGATAACTGATTTCATTGGGGGCCTTGCTGAGGTAATCAAATATGCATTT
Source organism: Candidatus Thorarchaeota archaeon (assembly GCA_048882045.1). GTDB lineage: Archaea > Asgardarchaeota > Thorarchaeia > Thorarchaeales > Thorarchaeaceae > SMTZ1-45. The sequence goes on from JBHLRZ010000007.1 coordinate 8,186, forward strand.
ACGATGGATCCAGAACTATTCGAAATCCTCATTGAGAAAGAGAAAGAGATCCTCCAGAGAGAGCCTGAAGTAATATCCGTGATAGTTGAAAGAGCCTTAAGAAATAAGGCAAAAGTAGTAGAGGTAGATGAGAGAGAGGAACAGGGAAGAAGAGAGATACTGAATTTTGGTCACACAGTAGGTCATGCAATCGAAGTCTGTACCAATCACAGCATTTTGCATGGTCAGGCTGTAGCCATTGGGATGGTAGAAGAAGCAAAATTAGCTGTAGGGAGAGGATTGTTAGTTAAATCAGTCCTTGAATCACTCATTCATATTCTAACACTGTTTGGACTACCGACAGAATTACCAAACAATGTTGATTTCAATCAACTTCAAAGAATAATGAAGCAGGACAAGAAAGTGAGGGATGGTCAACTCACGATTCCAATGTTAGTTGGACTAGGTAAGACCAAGATGATTGTCAATACTGTTGACATTCTGAATTTTGAAGGAGATACGACCCTATGTTAGTTGTAATGTATAGAAACGCAACAGAAGAACAAATAGAAAAAGTACTGCAGACTGTGAATAATCTTGGGTACACACCCATTCCCAATCCAGGTGCTCAAAGAATGGTGATCAACATAACTGGCGATGTTGATCTGTTGGACTCTAGCAAGATTGAGGATCTAGAGGGAGTCATGAAGGTCATCCGAGTTACAAAGCCCTATAGACTAGCGGACATCGAAATCAAACCTGAGCCAACAGTAATCGAAGTCGGTGACGTTGAGATTGGTGGAGGCAATATCACTATCATAGCTGGTCCATGTAGTGTTGAATCCAAAGAGCAAATTGTCGAAGCTGCGATTGCGGTGAAGGAATGTGGTGGAGATATCCTTCGCGGAGGCGCATTCAAACCAAGAACTTCACCATATTCATTCCAAGGACTTGGTATAGAGGGTCTCAAATATCTCAAAGAAGCGCGTCGTCGAACGGGACTTCCAATAATTACTGAGGCAGTAGATGTTGAAACGTTTGGATATGTAGAGTCAATTGCAGATATTGTTCAGATTGGTGCCAGGAATATGCAGAATTACTCGCTCCTGAAAAGAGCAGGACTCTCACCCAAACCAGTTCTATTGAAACGAGGTATGTGGGCGACACTAACGGAACTGCTTGCTGCAGCAGAGTACATTATGTCTGAAGGAAACCATCAGGTCATACTCTGCGAGAGAGGAATACGGACCCAAGGCAATCATGTCAGGTTTACACTAGATTTGGCTAGTATCCCAGTCCTACGAACTCTTACACATCTTCCATTGATAGTAGATCCAAGTCACGCAGCAGGAAAGAGGGACATTGTTATTCCATTGGCTCGTGCAGGTCTAGCTGTAGGAGCAGATGGTCTGATTATTGAGGTCCACCCTAAACCAGAAGATGCACTTGTGGATGGAGCTCAGTCCCTCACAGTTGAGATGTTTCGTGACTTCATGGGAACGCTCAACGACAACAAAGTGAGAGTGTAGGAGTGCATTTCGTGTATGACCCGACTCTGTGTCTGCCTTACTGAGAAGACATCACTCAGTTGCAGTGACTTCGTGAAAAATACAGACGCTGATCTCATAGAGCACCGTATGGATTTCATGAATCCAATCCAAGGTCTGAGTGAAATCTATTCGAGTACAGAAATTCCAATCATAGCGACATGTCGTTCTCGCACGGAAGGTGGATTCTTCAAAGGGAAAGAAACTCAAAGAATCAATCATCTAATAGAAGCTGTCAAAGCTGGAGCTTCGTTTGTGGACGTTGAGGTAGAAACAAAGCAGCATCACTTCTTGAAGATACGTGATGTCATCTCTACCATGAGTTGTCAACTCATTATGTCAAAGCACTATTCTGAGTTCACACCAAGATATGACAAGCTAGTTGAACTAATCCAAAAAATGCAGAGAACAGATGCAGATATTCTGAAGATTGTGGTTACTCCTCAAACAATTCAAGATTGCATTCATGTACTGCAGCTTTACGCGGATGAGAAAATAGAAACCCCGCTCATATCTTTTGGAATGGGTGATCGATGGAAATTCACTCGTGTGGTAGCTTTACTCATGGGAGCACCCTTCATGTATGTTTCACAAGATACTGGCCAGCCAGCAGCCTCTGGACAGATTTCTTTGTCTGAAATGAGGAGGATACTGGAGGTGCTGTCTTGAAGAAATTAGTCTTGATTGGGCATCCACTTGGTCACTCACTAAGTCCAGTTATGCATAATGCGGCTCTTCGAGAACTCGGCCTCGACGACCAGTATAGGTATGAATTACGACCAGTGTATGAACATGAGCTTGAGAATATTGTGGCATCGATACAAAACGAAGAGTTGGCTGGAGCAAATGTTACAATTCCTTACAAGTCCAAAATTATGAGGCACCTTTCAGATATTTCAGAAGATGCAAGAGCCATTGGCTCTGTTAATACACTTGTACGCATCGACAAGGAGGTTCGAGGGTACAATACAGATGTTTCAGGATTCATTCATTCCATGGCAGACCACTCCATTTCGCTTCGCGGAAAGAGAGCAATCATTCTTGGAGCAGGAGGAGCCGCCAGAGCAATAGCATACGCTCTCGTCAAAGAAGGAGTTACACAATTGGACCTAGTAAATCGGACTCTCCATAACTCGCAGAAGTTAGTGGATGATCTGAGTCTGAAAGAATATTGTGATGTCAAGCTCTGGTCAATGCATTCGATAAATTTGACGAGTGATAATTCAGACCTTCTGATAAACTGCACACCAATTGGAATGACAGGACACTCAATTTCGAAAACTCCAGTTAAGGCGGATTTCCTTCATCGTGACATGATTGTAACTGATCTTGTATACAATCCAAGAATGACCAAATTGTTGCAAATGGCTGAACGAGAAGGTTGCACCATTATTGACGGGATTGGAATGTTGGTTCACCAGGGAGCCCAAGCGCTTGAGTTATGGACCAATGAGAAACCACCAATTGAAACGATGAAACGTTCTGTCATTGATGTGTTGGGAGGGAAATGAAATGAGAGGGAACTCAAGAAAGAACATTGGTCTCATCGGCTTCATGGGTACAGGAAAATCGACAATCGGTAAAGCCTTGGCTGAATCCACCAACAAACAATTCTTTGACACTGATAAAATCATAGAAGAGAAATCAGGAAAGACTGTAAGTCTAATATTCGAGAAATCTGGTGAGAATGTTTTCCGTAGGTTGGAATCAGATGTCGTAGTAGAGGTATGTCAAAACGAGTCAGCTGTTATCAGTTTTGGCGGAGGAGTCGTTCTTTCATCGTCGAATGTTGAAACGATCAGGAAGAGTTGCGTAGTGGTCTTACTTAGAGCGACTGTTGATTCTATCTTTGAGAGAACTCATTCGATGAATGTTCGTCCGTTACTGAATGAACAGGATAGGCGGAGCAAGATAGGTGAAATGCTCGACACCAGAATGGGAGCATACGAGAGTTCCATGGACATTGCAGTTGACACCGATTTCAGGGATCCGTTGGACCTGGTCGAAGAAATCCGGAGGAGGTTGAAAATCTGAAGGCCATTGTCGGGAGGTCTGAGATAGGTGGTACAGTTCGAGCTCCTCCATCGAAGAGCTATACACATAGAGGGATAGTTTGTGGTTTTCTATCAAGACATACCACCAAGATCATCAATCCACTCATCTGCGACGACACCGAAGCTACTCAGCGCCTGTCGAGAATGATGGGAGCACATTTAGAAATTGAAAGCTCGATTCGAATTACAGGTCCTGAGAAGCTTCAAGCTCCATCATTGGAAATGGACTGCGGAGGTTCCGCAACAACTCTACGCATTTTTACTGCATTGTCCGCATTGACCGATGGAAAATGTGTGTTAACTGGAAACCATTCTTTGAGAGCAAGACCCATGTTTGACATGCTACGTGCCCTCGATCAACTCGGAATAAAGACATCATCCTATCAAGGGTCCAATAAGCCCCCTATAGAGGTATACGGCAGAGGATTACAGGGTGGTGTAGTGTCAATTCGTGGTGACATTTCGTCTCAATACATCTCTGGACTTCTCCTAGCATGTTCAAAAGCTGAGAATGAAACCAGAGTCGAGTTAACTACTCATCTTGAATCGAAACCATATGTTGAGATGACAATTGAAGTAATGCGTCATTTTGGAATAGTTGTCGATCCATTGAGCGATCAGAACACATTCAGAGTTCCTGGAAAGCAGGAATACCGAGCCTCAGAATTCGTAGTTCCAGGGGATTTCTCATCTGCAGCTATTCCTTTGGCAGCAGGTTCTCTTTGTGGAAAAACCGAGGTCAATGGACTGAGTAGAGATTCAAGGCAAGGCGATTCATTGATCCTCCGTTTCCTTGAGAACATGGGAGGGTCAGTGACTTCGTCAGAGGGAGGATTCACAACACAACTCTCAGAACTTCATGCGTCAGACATCGATGTTGCACATACCCCGGATTTGGTTCCGATATTGTCTGTCCTTGCCACGCAAGCTCTGGGAACAACTCGCATTTACAATGCAGGCAGATTACGAATAAAGGAGAGTGACAGATTGACTTCAATAAGAACTGAACTAAATAAGATGGGCGCACGAATAAACGAAACAACAGACGGGCTAGTCATAGAGGGACCCACACCTCTTCATGGAGCAGACATAGACTCTCACAGCGATCATCGGATAGCTATGGCTTGTTTCGTTGCAGCACTCATAGCAGAGGGACAAACAATAATCAATGGAGTAGAGTGTGTAACCAAAAGTTATCCAACATTTCTGGAAGACATGCAATCTCTTGGAGCAGAATTTGAGTTAGAGAGAGATAGGAGGACAGCAAAGTGACATTCACATTTGGGAAGATATTCAGAATCCAAGTATTTGGAGAATCTCACGGAAATGGTGTAGGTGTGGTTATTGAAGGAGTACCACCTGGGTTCCCTATTGATAAATCTCAGATTCAAAGGGAGTTAGATCGCCGACGTCCTGGCTCAGGAGAACTTGTTTCAGCGAGGTCAGAGATGGACAATTTCAGCATACGAAGTGGAGAGTTTAATGGAAGAGCGACAGGAGGACCGATAATGATGTTTATACCAAACATCGACATCGATTCCACTTCATATGAAGAGATAAAGGACACTCCTAGACCAGGTCATGCAGACTACACTGCTCGAATGAAATACAAAGGAAACAACGACTATCGTGGTGGAGGCTTCTTCTCTGGGAGAATAACTGCAGCTTATGTAATGGCAGGAGCCATAGCAAAACAGATACTGCAGACTCTCGAGATCGAGGTGCATGCTCACACAACGCAAATTGGAAGAGTTATTGTCCAGAAGGATATCTCGAGTGAAGAGATCAAGAATAATGTATACACAAATCCAGTAAGATGTGCAGATACCGATTTAGTTTCTGAAATGGAATTGGAAATTGCGAACGCAAGAGAGGATGATGACTCGGTAGGCGGGGTGATTGAATGCCGAATTATCGGAGCTCCAGTTGGTCTAGGAGAACCGATTTTTGATTCAGTTGAGAGTGTAATCAGTCATGGAATGTTCAGTATTCCTGCCATCAAAGGAATTGAATTCGGTTCAGGATTTGAAGGCTCTGCGAAACGAGGTTCAGAAAATAACGACTTTCCAATCATAGAGAACGGTGAGGTCACTTGGTCGAAAAATGATTCTGGAGGTATCTTAGGAGGAATAAGTAATGGAGCCCCCATCGTTTTTCGAGTAGCTATCAAACCAACTCCGAGTATTGGAAGAGAGCAGAAGACTGTTGACCTAGGAACTATGAAAGAAACAATCATTCAGATCAAAGGTCGCAATGATCCATCGATAGTTCCAAGGGCTGTTCCAGTTGTGGAATCGATGGCTGCTCTAGTTATTGTGGACTTAATGATGATGAATTCAACAATTATCAATCCATGAAATTACTCCAATTAACTTGAGATCATGTTCAATTCTATCTGAAGCTTGGTGAAGAGCAACCAAGCTCGATATAAGGCACGGGACTAGAAGCTCCACTATGAAAGATATTGTTGTTGTGTCAGCATGCCGGAGCCCAATCGGAACATTCGGAGGTTCATTGAAGGATTTGCAAGCTCCTGAACTTGGGGGATTAGTAATCAAGGCAGCTGTAGAACGTGCTGGAATAAATCCACTAATTATTGGAGACCTTAGATTTGGGAATTGCTTCGAACCACCTAAAGCTCTGAACGTTGCTAGGATTTCTGCTTTACTTGGAGGAATCCCATGGACTGTGCCAGCTGTCACGATTAACAGAGTATGTACATCAGCTATGGAAGCGATCATAAGTGGTGCACTCCAGATTGAAACTGATTTTACTGATGTTGTGTTAGCAGGTGGAGTTGAATCGATGTCTAATGTGCCTTATTGCGTTGAGAACGCAAGATGGGGTATGAGACTATTCGACGGTGTGTTCATGGATGCATTGACAACTGGTTTGCACGCTGGAAGTCATTTCTATCCGCATCCTGAAACAGGTAAACACTACATCATGGGCGAAACAGCGGAGTTTCTGAATGAGAAATATGGTTTTTCAAGAGAGGACCAAGACATAGTAGCTCTTCGATCACAGAACAATGCTGAGCGAGCAACAATTGAAGGTGATTTCAAAGAGGAGATAGTCCCCATAGAAATTGAAGGTAGAAAAGAAACAACAATTGTAGAGAAGGATGAACACTTTAGACCAGGTCTTACAATGGAAGACCTGTCCAAGCTAAGACCTGCATTCAGGAAAGATGGGACTGTTACAGCTGGTAACTCGAGTGGAATCAATGATGGTGCAGCAGCGATGATTATCATGACCCAGGAGAGAGCTGATGAGTTGAAACTCAAACCTATCGCACGTTTCACCGGATATGGAATGGGATGCAGTGAGCCACATCTCATGGGTGAAAGTCCAATTGTTGCTGTTCAGAACCTAATTGATCGGACCGGACAGGGATTTGACGATTGGGATCTTGTTGAGCTCAACGAAGCTTTTGCCAGTCAGTTTCTTGCTGTCGAGAAAGGGTTGAAACCCCTTGGCTTTGATAGAGAGAAAGTGAATGTTAATGGCTCAGGAATCGGGCTGGGACATCCGGTTGGTTGCACAGGTGCAAGAATAGTAGTCACATTGCTTCACGCATTGAAAAAGAGAGGTTTCAAGACCGGGATGGCTACGCTTTGTGGTGGTGGAGGAATCAGCACCGCGACGACATGGGAGCTCATTTAGAATTCCCAATCCACGACCGAACTAGCCTAAACCAGCGAGCCCCCTTCTATCACGAATTATCAGAATGACTGCAACCACCATGATGAGTCCACTTCCCCCAATGATTATCGATGCAATTAACGTATTAGAAAAAGGATCACCAATTATCGTCGGTGACGTTGTAGGTGTAGTTGTGGTCGTAGATCCAGTTGTGGTTGTAGTTGTAATTGTAGGTGGCGTGTATATCATTGGATAATGATCGATACTTCCAGCTGAACCAGGAATATAATACCACCCAGAGCCTTCATAGTCTGACCAGTAATTTCCTATCAATGAAACAGGATTGTCCCACGAATTTCCATCGCCAGAATCGTAGGCATTACTTCCTTCAGTCGGTCCAAGATAGTTTTCTTCAATGGTTGCACCAGATGAACCTTCACCAAGATAGATCCCATATTCGATAGTGTTGGAAACTGTGCAATCGGAAATCCTAGGATTATTAGCCATTATCATCTCGATTCCCGATTCACAGTTAGCAATATAATTGCTGACCAATTCAGTGTCGTTTGAAGCAAGGGTGTATACCCCGATGTTTGAAAACTGAGGATCACCAAGGTATGTGCTCGTAATCGTGTTCCCCTCTATATACGTCTGATTATCATACAGACTGATGATTGCATAGTCTGGCACCTCGAGTATCGAATTGTGAGCAATAACGCACAAATCATTCATTGTAGAATTGACTCCCACCCAATCATTCCAACCAAGATTGTTCTCCAAGATTTCGATGTTTTTGCTGTCAAGTATCTTGATTCCTGTAAAACAATCATGTACTGTTGTAGAGTTCACCTCGATGCTTGTGCAGTTTTGAATCAGAATGCCTGTGTCTTTCATATCAGCGACTGACATTTGAATTACGCCGTTGGAACAGTTGACGAGCTTAATACCTGTGGAACCCCAATATGGGAAAAAATAATCCAATGTTTGACAATTTCCGATGTAGAAGTAAAGATCAACATTCATGATTGTTATAGCTTCGTGTGAGAACTCAATAATATAGTCAGAAATTAAGATGGGAGAGTCCCATTCCCCAGTCCCGGGCCAACCATTCGCAACTTTCTGTGTCAAGAAATCACTGTTATTCATGATTATTATTGGATCATGATAGACCATCTGAGCAAGAGTCGCACTTTTTTCCATAGAAGAGTTATTTCGGAGTTTATAATCGAAAGTACTCACTGAAGAGCCAACTAAGATCAACACAAGCCCAACAAGTATAGCCGTCTTCTTCTCCAATGCGTACTCCCGCCTTTGTAACAATTTCATTTGAAACAAGATAATTCTAATGTTTCTACTTGAATTCTAATTGATAATCGAAGAGAGTCAGACCCACACGTTTATTAAGAATATAACAATTGTTAATAAACATGAAGGAGTATGATTTGATTGTAATTGGATCTGGATCTGGAATGGCAGTAGCTTCAGGAGCCTATGAACAGGGCCTCAGGGTTGCAATTGTAGAAAATGGACCAATGGGAGGCATCTGTTTGAACCGGGGTTGTATCCCGACTAAGATTTTAACCTACGTTGCAGATATTATAACACAAGCAAAGCATCTAGAAGAACTTGGAGTCAAAGTCAAGATTGAGAAAATAGATTATCCCTGGATAATGAATCGAATGAGAAACGAAGTAGACAAGGACAGCAGAAACCAGGGAGAGTCAGTTGATGCGGCTGAAGGAATCGATTGGTACAAAGGAACCGGAACCTTCGTTGATGATTACACAATGGAGATTGACGGAGAGAGGATCAGGGCACCCAACATCATGATAGCTGCAGGTTCAAGACCCCTCATTCCTGACATCAAGGGTCTCGACGAAGTTGATTACATAACCAATGATGGTGCTCTGCATCTGATGAAACAACCAAAATCGATGCTTATCGTCGGAGGGGGATACGTAGCTACTGAGTTTGGTCACTTCTTCTCAGCTGTAGGAACTGATGTGACAATCATTGGAAGGAATAGGTATCTAGTAAAGAACGAGGACCCAGATGTTTCAGAGATTCTGAAAGACGAACTGTCCAAACGCATGAACGTCTACACGAATCATGAAGTAATCCAAGTAAAGGAAGAAGACGGTCTCAAAATTGTCATCGCTAAGGATAGGGACTCCGGGGAAAAAGTGGAGTTCAAGGGAGAAGTTCTTCTTGTTGCAGCTGGGAGAAGATCCAATGCAGACCTCTTCAAACCTGAAAAGACAGGAGTAAAGACTGACAAGAATGGATGGGTCATAGTAGACGAACACTTTCGGACTTCCAAGAAAGGAATTTGGAGCTTTGGAGACGCTATAGGACGGTACCAATTCAGGCACGTCGCAAATGAGGAATCACAGATTGTCTGGTATAACTTTGTCAGAACACTCAATGCTCAACATGAAGGAAGGGAACCTGAACTCCTTACAATGACCTATCACGCTGTTCCGAGTGCAGTGTTCTCATACCCACCAATTGCGACAGTAGGCATGACACTCAAGGAAGCAAAGAAATCTGGTCGTAACCTGTTGGTTGGTGAGGGCAACTATTCGATTGGAGCAAAAGGTTTCGCAATGGGAGACCCTGCCTCATTAACAAGAGTGATAGCCGACGCAGACACGAGGAGAATCCTTGGAGCCAGTATCATCGGACCATATGCTCCGATCCTGATTCAAGAGATTGTCAACCTAATGAACACTTCAGATGGCACATATGCACCCATGTTTCAAGCTATGCACATTCATCCTGCTCTTTCTGAGATTGTTCAAAGGACATTCGGTAGACTTGCGCCAATCAATGGTGGGCATGTACATCATCATTAGTTAAGAGTTAGAGAGAAGATGTTGGACCAATTCAAGGCTAATCTTCCTACCAGACCATAGGTGTATAGCCTTCTTCCATGAGGTCTGCAATCATAGCACCTACATAGTCAACAGAAATTCCGAGTTTCTCTATCCTCTTTGAAATCCCATCACGATCTGATAGGAACTTACATGCAACAGGTTGTCCAAGTCCTGCCAATTCATTAGCTGAATTTGTGACGTCAGTATCGCCAACCAACAGATTTTCTGATGGTCCAAAGAAGATGACTCTTACGTCCTCAATCCATCCATACTTTATCGTGTTCTTGGCATACATGAGAGCAGTGAGAACTGTTTCGCGATTTCCTGAAGCAATTATCACTAGTAACTTCGTGTCCATTTTCTGGGTCTCCATTTGGTGGTCGTTGAACAAATTCCACAAAAAACAGCTGAATCCCGCACAACAAACAAAAAGGTGATGAACTCTTTATCTATGTAGTTTGTGAGAAATATGGTTCAATGTTTTGTAACTGGTGGAAATGGATTTGTCGGTTCATACATTGTAAGACTTCTTCTGGCTGACAAACATGATGTGACTATCTTGAGAAGAGAAACATCAAATCTCGAACTCATTGATGGACTTTCCTTTACATCCGGAATTGGGGATGTTAGAAATCTCGAGAGTTTGGAGAAAGCAATACCTGATGATACTGAATGGTTCTTCAACAACGCGGCAATAATGAAGGACTGGGGAGACAAGTCAAAGTTCTTTCCTGTGAATGTAGACGGAACACAAAATGTATTGGAGATGATTCGGAAGAAAGACATTCCAAGATTAATTCATACCTCCTCAACAGCAGTTTACGGTTTTCCTAATCGGGAAGAAGCTCTAACCGAAGATGCTCCGTGGGCTCCAATAAATTCATACCAACATTCCAAGGCAGCTGCAGAAACTTTGATTCGAGAATATGAGGAAACATATGGAATCAAGGCAACAATGGTCCGAGGCCCAACTGTACTAGGAAAAGGAGATTTCTTCACGGGTCCTCAGATAATGGAACGGATAAAACAGGGCAAAATGGTGACGTTTGGGGGAGGTAACAATCAGCAGAGCTATGCCCATGGTGAGGACTTTGCTAGATGCCTCATCATTGCAGCGGAGAAATTTGACAAATCAGTAGGCAATGCCTACAATGTAACCTCTTTCACTTGTTCATTCAGGGAACTCTTGGAGAAACTTGCTGATGAAATGGCTGCTCCGAAGAAATTTACTAACTTCCCCTATCTCCCATCAGTTGCAATGGGAGCCGGAGCGGCAGGTTTCTATCGAGCCTTTCATAGAAAACAAGCTCCACTCATAACTCCATTCAGAGTCAAGCTCTTTGGTTCTTCATATGTCATAGATAGTACCAAGGCCAGAATTGAACTCGCATATGAGCCCAAATGGGACCTGAATGCTACAGTTCGAGATATGGTTGAATGGAAAGGGGCGGTTAGAGAGAGATAGAGTCGAAGGACTTTTGTTAACGGTTGCTCATAGATAGCTCTAGGTGTAATTCACATGGGAGAAACGAGAGTAGGTATTGTTTCAAGATATTTCCATAAAATCGGTGTTGCTGCTATCGTTCTAGAGGATGAGCTAAAAGTAGGTAATAAAATCAGGATAGAAGGTTCAACAACCAATTTTGAGATGGAGATCAGATCTATGCAGATTGATAGAGCGAATATAGATTCAGGTTCAAAAGGGCAAGAGATAGCAATAAAGGTACCAGACAGAGTTCGTGAGAAGGATATCGTCTACATCATAGAATAAAGATAGTGGATAAGGGAGCTTCTTACCCACCCAATCTATCTATTGTTTCTTGAAGGTATTTCAAATCGTCAAAGCTCTGTGGGTCTACTAACAATGATGCTCTGATGACTTTCTCCTCACCTGGCATTAGCCAAGTCATCATATCAACAGCTCCCAGAATCAGCGATTCACCGAGATTTATTGCTAGAGTGTGCGAATCAGATCCTCCAACCATGAAGCCAAACCCAGTCGTTTTTCCCTTTTTCTCATTTGGTTTTAACCATACAAGACTTCTTGATGGTGTCACTGCTACTGGAACCATTCCTGGCTTTAACTCTACATCGTTTCCATCCCAATCTGTTTGGAAGCTTCCATTGGCGAGTTGCTTTGTGTTTTCTGGATCTACTAGTAGTGTTGGCCAGAATCTGAGCGGGCTACTAGTCTTATTCTTAATGAACCATTGAATCAGCACAAGGGGGCTCTGAGGTGTTGTGAGATATTGGAGCTTGAAACTCACTCCTCTCGCAAGCTTCTGCAGTTTTCCTACCCATGTAACCTCAACACCACTCCAGTGCTCTGACTCCACCTTCCGACCTGACATCTTTTCTCTGTTCGTCCGAGCTTTTGAGAATTCCTCTCCCATTTCCTCATCGAAAATGGTGGGTTGGACTCCACCGAAGTAATTATCAAAAAACCCACCAGGTTTTGGTGCTGCTGTTGGAAAAGAACTTGTCATGAACTCGACACCGTTCTTGTTTTTCAATGAGATAAGACAACCACCATAGTCTGGAGATACCGTATAGCTGATTAATCCATTTTCAACACGAAACACCTTCATGTTCTGATCGATTTCCTCAGAAACAACCACTTCTCCTTCTGAGGATCCTAGTTGGATAATTGTAACTGGTTTTTTGACAGTCCAGACCGTCTTTAGTTCAAGTAATGCTCTCTGTATCGAAAAACCGTCCGGTTGCTTTGGTCCAGGTATCAACTTCAAATCAAAAGTTGCATCCTGCATCAACTGAACATCAACTGAAGCTTCTGAGGAATTTGCAGAGTTTGATTCGATGCCTTCCGGATTCAGAGAGGCATTCCATAATTTGGGTACTGTGAGGGTAAGTCTTCCTTCCAGTGGAACAACTGTGGATTTCGTCAAGGTAATCTTTGTATCTACATTGCTGATGTGAGGCAAGACAATGGGTTCAGCTTCTATGTTGACTAATCCCTTTGGAGTTTCACGACGAATTGCCTTAGGTTCGTTCTGGTAGTAACCGCCAATTTTGGACCGCCAAGAAGTTTCAACCTGCTGCCAGTTTTGAGACCCATATACAAACCAAAGTTGAGATAGGCATCGCTCCTCTTTTGGTTCAAGAGTAACAAGAGGATAGCTTATCATACCTATCTGTCCAAGTCCGATACGAACTTCTTCAACCTTAGAGTGGTCCCAGAGTTGACCTGTCACAAATCCTTGTTGTTCATTTGCAATCCATCCTTCAGCAAAACCAGAGGGATCACTAGGTATTGCTGGATAACCTGAATAGAAGTTCCCCAGTTTTGCTTCTAAGACTCCGGTAGCTAGAGGAACAAACATCTTCCCCTCAGCAAATGTTATGTCTCCACCTCTTCCAGTCAATCTTAGTTGGAAGGTTTCACTCTCTGTACTTGTGTTAGTCACCCACACTTCGTGAAGGATTATACCTGTTCCATGTTCAAATCTGGCACGTTCCTTGATGTCGAGAGGGCGATCGGGATGGCTAGCTGACATTGTGACAACAGTTTCTGTGTCCAGTGTTTCCACAGATGCTGTTCGTTCTGCAAAACGGAATGGATTGATGCCGAAAGGTGGACCGATAGAAGCACGGACTTGCATGGAAGCTTCAGCTGAGGAGTAATTATTGTTGGTTCTAAGGATTGCACCTTCCTCTGCTATTGATGCAGTATAAATAGGCGAAGTGATTAATAGACGTCTCTCCCTATCGTCACGACCAACAGCAACTCCTCTCATTCCTAGGCAAAATACTGGCACCCGAAATTCACGTGTTGTCACACTCAATCCTGCTTTGGTATCAATCTCCAGACTAATCCAAATATCATGTACTCCTTCCTCCAACTCCGGATCAGCAGTGACCTTAAGGATAGTTCCGCCAAAACCATCTGAAGGTAGCCTAATTTCACCGTTAAGGCAAGATGCTTTGATTTGAGATTCCTGTGTCTTTAGGTGAACACGTGCTGTAGCTTTTGTTGAGAGATTACTAATAACAGTGAGAGGAATCTCAGTATGTCCACCTGCTTTAATTCGTGCTAAACCCCAACGTGTCCGAATTTCAGCTGCTGGTCTTACCTTGAGACCAGTGATCAGGTCTGATGAATTTCCGTCGACCTCAATATGTGTGATTATTGTTGGTGCCTTGAACTCATTTCTGAAGAGAGGAGCCGAAGACTCGAGATGAAAGCGTACTGACCATTCCATCCTGTTCCCAGCTGGGACTATCTTGGAGAGAGATGATTTGTCATCGAATATCATTCCCTCGAATGCTTCCAATTGAGCAGAGAATTCAAGATCATCATCACTCTCGTTGACTACTTCTAAAGTATAGGTGTAGGGTAACCCACAAAGTACCTGATGCGAATCGACTCGCGAGCGGAATTTAATCCTTGAAGAGTCGATTGTCCTGTCTATTGATGAGATGCCCCGACCATATCTGTCGATTACTACAGACAGACTGTTTTTTCCGTTTTGAAACTCGTAGGGGTAAATCGCCAACCCATCGATTTCATATTCGTCAGGTGCTTGTTCAGGTTTTCTTACATGCACATTGTACCACTCATGAGACTCTTTGAGTGGTTTGAAGAAGGGATTGCTGAGGGGATGTTTGAGGATACCAGGAATATAATCTTCCATATGAACTCCCCCAAGCTCCGGATTCCACATCATACCAATCTTCTTGTAAAGTGGGACAGCTTTCATGTTTCCTGCCCACGTGTTTAGGTCAACCCGTGTGTATCCTTTCTGAGAAGCACGATTGATCGATTCAAGAAGGAGACGTTTTCCGACCTTCTTCCCGAGTGCTTCAGGTGACACACCTAATGTACCAATATAAGCCGCTTCACTATCACGCCAATGTTTGAAGAGTGTACAAGAGCCTACTGGTTTCTTGCTCTCATTATCGATTGCGATTAGAATAGCGAGTGCGTCTGACTTACCAAACTGCTTGTGAACGCGATCCGCAGTGTAAGGAACACCTTGAGTGAAACCACCTGGCCAAAGTTCGTCCCATGTATTCCACATAGTAGCTATGTCTGCAGCCAATGATTCTTCGTAATCGCGGAGTTCAATTTCAATCTGTTCAGTCATATTCATCAATCCATAATATTGTAACTAGCTTCATCTACACTGGTCACTGGATATGCTGTTTCTGAGACAAACTGACCAGTTCAGTGACCATAACATTTTGCGATTCAGCAAGATTGTCTTTTCTCATTTAGTATAAATAGCGTAGCCACTTCTTAGGGTCGCAAGTTGTTACTTTTTATTTTGTCATTTTTCGTGTCCCTTCACGAGAGATGAGCTGGTCACCATCACCTTCTTCTAGATTCTCATATCTTGCCATTACGAACAACAGGTCAGACAATCGATTGATGTATCTGATGAGCTCCTCATTGACTGGTTTGTCTCTTGCATATTGAACGATTCGTCTTTCAGCTCTTCGACAGACCGTCCTACTTACATGGAGGAAGGCTGCAGCCTTTGTGCCACCGGGAATGATAAAATTCGTGAGAAGTGGGAGCTCTTCAGATAACTCATCTGCAATCTTTTCGAGGAAATCAACATCTTCCGCTGTGACAGTCTTCACACTTCTTAGTGGATCATCTGCACCAAGAGAATTTGCATCGGTAGCAAGCTCCGCATTAATGACGAAAAGCTTCTGCTGTATCTCATGGATGTAGGTTGCGATTCTTTCTGATGCATGAACCTTAGCAACCCCAAGTGTCGTACCTAGCTCATCCACAGTTCCGTATGCCTCGACCCGTGGGTCGTCCTTTGCAATCCGTTCTCCGGAGAGAAGACCGGTTTCTCCTTTATCACCAGCTCTAGTGTAGATCCTCTTTGACAAGCTACCACCAACTCGTGGTTCACAGTGCTAGATGATTAGCCTTTCCATAGGTGAAATAACATCTCATTATCTAGCCCAATTCGATAACCTTTCTGCTGCTTCAGTTTCCTTTCGGTGCAACTCATCAAGGAGACCTTCTGTTCCAAATACTATTGAGTCGAAATGCTCAACTTCTTTTGAAGCAGTTTGCATGAGTGAAGGAACATCCGCCAACCTCTCCTTTACATCATCCAGAGCCCTCACACCTATCTGCTCCATATCATGATTGTTCTTCACATAGATCTCTCTAATTCGTGCCATACTTGGCATATCATCCGGTGTCAATCGAATCGCAAGCTCAGACCAGTCGTCACATATGTCATCGTAGAGATGAGAGACCTTCTGAAGCTCTTGGTCCTTCATGACCTGTGCAGCCTCTTTCAGAAATTGCGAATACATCCGGCGGAAGAGAGACCCTCCGCTACCCCCGACTTCAATGTACACAAAGTGTTCTACCAAGGCATGCATTATTGACCTGCTGTCAGGTAGAATCTTGGGATACCTTCTCAACTCCTTCTTCCATCTTAAAATCCCACTCGTACCCATATTGGAGATAGGAGGATTGAGCATGAACTCCATGTTTTCGCGAACTGCAGATGGAATGATCTCTTCAAGCGGTATTGTTTCTTCGGGCATGAAGACTTGCATCAACTTGTTCTTGGCAGGGAATGGATGGTACTCGGAAGCTCTTGCTTTCTGCAGCCTTGAAAGTGGGATTGTTATGGCCGTAGCAAAACGATCCGATATGTACGCTTCATCTTTCTCTTCGTCAATTCCATAGACCAGTATGGTGTGCATCCCAAAGTGGTCATCTCCTCCAAGTGAGAGATAGTCAAGAAATCCTAAATCTGCACACACCAACACTGGTTGGTCCTGTAGAAGTGTTTCTCGAAGGTGTGAGTGTGCTTTCTTGATTGAGCTGGATTTCAGGACCTTCCATTCACCACCAAGACGGTCCACAGCGAGTCCTAGAATTGTTGGAAATCGTCCACCATTCATTCCTCCAACAAACGGAGTTGGCATCTGTTTCATCTTCCAATAGATGAAACCTAGACCGGATCCAATTCCTACTAACATTTCTTCTGAAATCTTGTGTCCCCTGTGACCCAGCAATTTCCAAAGTGAACTAGTCATACAGTTTTTTCCACCAGGAAGGTGCTCAAAATCCAAAACTATTCTTTCACTCATCGTTTTCACCTCTTACTGGTTTTTCTGAATGTAAAACCTCTACCAGACTCTACTTGTTTGATAAATGAATCAAGCCAATCAATCTGACATCGAGTAGACATAGCTGGACGGTCAAACAATGCCCGAACTGCACCTATGTTTTCCAAGTTATCATACTCTTCAACCGTAATTTGACCAACTCTACTCGTTGGAGATTCTTTTCGAAGCTGTTCCAAGTTGTCGAAGTTTCGAACATTTGAATCGAGAAATTCTAATCCACTCCCTAAGTTGTTCCTATATTCTCGAAGAGCTTCTAGCACCTCCTCCTTTGTTATGAGACTCATAGCCGAAACTCCGAGATCGAAGAGTGTCTTAGGTCTTGGAGGAGTGCTGAGACACATCTTGATTTGCTTCTTGAGTACTGCATGCCCCTTTCTGGTCAACTTGTAAGTTTTCTTTGATGTCCTGACCGTTGCATCTCTCTTCTTGCCTTCAACTAACCCACGTTTCTCTAGTTCAGATAGTGCTTTGTAGACTGATGAAAACCTGAGATCAACCCATTCCCGATATCCAAACTGATCAATTATGCTGTTTACTTCATAGCCATATTCCGCTCCGCTTCCAAGGATAGACAGAACTGCAAGGTATGTTGAAGGAAGGAATTCGTCAGAGGTCGTCATAGTCCTCACATTTGATATTATACCAGTAGAATATATTTATTATACCAGTAGAATAATATAAGTGTTGTGAGACAGCAATCAGAAATGTTAATCTCACAGAAATTAGATGGTTTCAACAATGGTGGTTGAAAAACATCGTTCAGCCTGTGCGTTGAACTGTCCTGACATATGTGCATACATAGTCCATATTGAAGATGACAGAATCACCAGGATAGAGGGAGACCCTGATCACCCGTATACACTTGGCAGATGCTGTCCGAAAGGGTATGCACATGTCCAGCGGATGTACTACGACGACAGGTTGCTTTACCCACAGAAAAGACAACCAGACGGAACATTCTCCGGAATCACATGGGGAGAGGCATTAGACGAGATAGCCTACAGGATGAGGGAAGCGAAGGACAACTTTGGACCAGAGAGTGTGGGTATCTATTCTGGTTCTGGAAATGATGGTATGGCTTCAAGGTATGCTGCTCGTTTTGCGAATGCATTTGGGTGTAGAATGATCCCGGGAATAGTCGAAATCTGTTTTCAGGGAGCATATGAAGGAGCACGATTCAATGTGGGACCATTTCCACCTCATGAGCTTCAGGATTGGGCAAACTCGAAGTGCATCGTAATCTGGGGGACCAACAAGTATGAATCTAGTCTTCACAGCAAGAGAGTGATTGATGAAGCAATAGACAACGGAGCCAAACTCATCGTTATTGATCCACGAAAGACACCTTATGCCAAGAGAGCGGACCTCTACACAACAATTAGGCCTGGGACTGATAGTGCCCTAGCCTTGGGTATGGCGAATGAGATAATTCGCAGAAACCTCTATGACCACGATTTCGTGGAGAACCACGTTCACGGTTTTGAGGAGTTTGCGGCGCGAGCATCCGAGTATGATACCAAACGAGTGAGTGAGATCACATGGATCGAGGAGAGTATGATCCGAGAATTAGCGACTATGTTTGCCACTCATGGACCTGCGTTGATCATGACCGCCCCTGCTGGGATGAACCATTACACAAATGGTACATGGGCTGCACGAGCAGTCCATAGCCTTCTAGCCATTTGTGGATACTTGGGAGTTTCAGGGGGAGGTTTTCAATATCTGTCATCGGACAATAGCTCCTTCAATGGAGCGGCAGTAACTTTACCTGAATTACTCGATTCTTCAATAATGCCAGTCGTACCCTCAGGCACGTACGTACCAGACTATGTACTTGGACACGAAACGAGTCCATTCAAGGTCTTTGTCATTCAGGCCGCAAGTCCCATCACTCAATGGCCAAACACTAACAAAGTGATAGAAGCACTGAACAAGATACCGTTCAAGGTCTGCATTGATATCGAAATGACTGATACAGCCAGACTTTGTGACATTGTACTTCCAGCGACATTCATCTTCGAACACGATAACCTAGTCCATTCAGAGCTACATAGGATTGTCCAATATGCTCCTAAGCTGGTCGAACCAAGAGGAGAGGCACGAAGTGAGCTGGATATCTGGAAGGGAGTTGCAGAGATATTAGGAATCGACGAACACTTCCAACTCACTGAAATTGATGCGATTAGACTTGCACTTCAGAGTGAAGACTGCAAGGACATAACACTGGAGAAACTCATTGAAAAGCCCGAAGGCATTAGAACAAGAAGTCCAGCAATCCCATTCTCAGATAGAAAGTTCAAGACCAGAACAGGTAGAGTTCACCTCTATGTGTCTGAGCTAGAGGAGGAGGGTCTTGATCCTCTACCATTTCATGAAGAACCTCTTGAGAGCCCACTATCAACACCAAGGATCTTTGAGGAATATCCGCTAATCATGATTACTGGACGTCTTCGAGAACGACTTCACTCACAATATACAACAGTAACAGTGGGAGGGGCGGTCAAGAGTTATGCTCATTGCACTACATGTAAGAAGTGCGTTGAAGAGTGTCCAGATGAAGCAATCTTCATGACACAACCGAGTACGAGCATCATTCAGAAGGATGTGGGAGTTGCACCAGACCAACAGGCCCCACTCAGAAAGAAATTGGGTCAACTTGTAGGAGAACTCGCAGTGCAGGTCTCCACAGATAGACTTCATATCCCTACAGACATCACTGGGTTACTTATCCCCGAATGGGATGCATCTAGGTGTATAGGTTGTCGTGAGTGCGAGGTTGAAGTGTGTCCATATGATGTCGTCACTGAGACCATAAGAATGCCAACCAAAGGAGAAGCGGGAAAGAATAGAGTCTTCATTCGCATGCATCCTCGAACAGCAAATGAACTAGGTTTGAGGAGTGGAGATCGTGTTAATGTCGAGTCAAAGAGAGGGACTGTTTCAAATGTCAGACTCGAACTGACTGAGGATATTGATCCAAGAATCGTGTGGTCTTCTGACGGGTGGTGGGATGAAGACGGGAACATCAACTACCTCACAGATGACAAACACACTGCTTTTGGTAGCACACCTGGATTCAACTCAGTACTGGTCCGAGTCAGACCGTCTAGAAACTAGAACGATTTGTGGTCTTCCGTAGGCGGCCAGTACCCGAGTGCCTGTCTCGTTGCTACAATTTCTCCGATATGATAGGCATTATGCTGACCAAAGACCATGAGAGCCTGGTAAGTTGGAACCTTTGGCCAAGCTGGAAGTGGCTCTTGGGATTCGATATCATCGGTCATCTTCAGAGCTTCATCGAGACCTGTCTTGAATTTCTCCACAAGGTCTATCCAGTCCTTGTCATTCTTGGAAACCTTTGTTGCCCAACTCTGTTCATTGTTCTTTGGCCAAGCCACTTTCTCGTTCTTTCGTAGAGCTGCTAGCATCAAATCTTGCCAGTAGACTATGTGTCCCAGAATCTGCCAACATGAGTGCTCACTGTTTGCAGGGATTTCCCCTGCCATTTCAGCTGTCATATTCTTAAGAGCATGCACTGTGTCGACGTGTATGTGCTTCCCTGTGAGTGAGAACTTCAGGGCAGCAGTCATTGTATCTAACATGGGATAGGCATAGAGCCCATACCAAATGAATGTTTACAACTAAGCGGCTGGTCACATGAGGTCTGGTCCAACCTCAAGAACGAACTCTTTTGAGCAGTTCTGACATTTCACTTGTCCCTGTTCATCTCTAGATGACAGAGCGTAAGCATATTTTGCTCCACAGTTTGGACACTTTTCAGAGCGATATTCAGAGGACATGTGTTCTATGGTGTCAATCCCCACAATTTGGAAATTCAGGGCAATGGCTCTGAATATATATCCATAAAGTATCGGGAGAACAGTCAAGTCCACTATTAATAAGATTAGAGAAGCGAAGAAGGATAGAGGAAGTAACATCATGCCAATGACTAGGATGATGACTAATACAATACCTCCCTGTCCAAGGACACTCTGTGCATCAGACTTTAACTTTAATCCCCAGATCGCACTCGCCAAACCGATGTTCGCTCCACCTAGCATAACCGCTAGAACTACCAATGACAGGATCAATCCAACAATCCCTCCACCAAACACAAGAAAGACAGACAGGAATACAAAGATCAGTGCAATGAGGGAAGACAAAAGTGAGAATACAAATCCATGAACCCACAATTTCGCAATGACTATAGCTGTATCTTCAGTTCTCTGTTCATATGGAACATATTTCTCCTCTGGAGTCGGTTCAGGAACAACAGAAAAGACCTGTCCTTCAGCTATTATCCAGCGGCCACAATTCTGACAACACACCTGCCCTTCAGAATTCAGATTAGCTGAGCTATACAAATATCTTGCATTACAGTTGGGACATACTATTGAAAATCGATCATCAGACATCGACATGATTCATTCCACCCATCCCATAGGACCCAAGGGTCCATAATGATAATGAAGTTCTAGGATATTAACTTTGAGTTGCATAATCATCATAGTGGGAGGATTCTTTGACGGAATGATGCTATCATGAGAATGAATGCTTGTATTCCAGTTCTGAATGAATCTTTACAACAATGTTCATTCAATCTTGAAATTAGGGGGGTTCTATCGGTAACAAAACCCATCCTGGAGGAATAATGGGCTCGAGGTCAAGTGTGCTGTGCATTAAAAGGAAGATAGTGAACAAGAGGAGCATCATTGTTGCAAAACCATAGACAAATCGTTTACTGAAAATTGGCTTCACTACAACATCTTCAATTAGAAATGTTTCCTGTGATTCCTCTGCAACTTTCATCAAAAGGTTACAATTCTGACATGCGACACTACCATCAGGATTGATATACTCAGAATGATACATATAGCGGGCTTGGCAATTCGGACAGCTCAGATAGAACTTCTCTGCCTGATGTGGCATTTTGTCTTTTCCCTTCCTGTCTGATATTAGTGTCTGAAGTCATATATATTCTAACAAGACCTTTGATTTATCATAGTGAAACCTATAACTTGTTTCTCAAGAGTAACATCACTAAGGTGCGTACAATGTCCTCAGGAAAACGAGTCACGACCATGGTCATCGGAATGATAATCATGATTGGTGGTTTCTTTGGCGGATTCATGATGTTCTTTTGGATGGATGCAAGAGATGTTGGAACTATTCTGTTATACATGATGTTCATTCCAATGATGAGCTTCTGCGTCGGAGCAGGAATCATTGTATACGGTAACAAAGATGCAATGCCCACGGGAAGAACAGGATTTGGTCTATTTAGTGCCATGGCTCGTATGGATGAAGCACCAAAAGAAAAATCGTTCATTCATGAACCCCCAAGCTTCTGCTCAGATTGCGGAGCATCTTTGAGCTCTGAAGAGATTGAGTGGGTGGGTCCTCTCACCGTGAAATGCCCATACTGTGGGGCCATACACAAAACTGAGAAACGTGAGATATAAGCAGCTTTTCTCGCAGCTATCAGAGAAGCACCTCAGTACTCTCAATGCTTTTTGCTTCTCAGGAGAAATCGCGCTTTTCGGAAGCTATTTGACCACGAATAATTTCTCCCCACCTCGAGGAACCCATCAATGGACCCCAGAGTAGCAGAACATGCGAAGATACTTGTTGAATGGAGTACCGAAGTAAAACCTGGTGACATGGTTGTTATTACTGCCTCTTCTGAGTCTCAAGAACTTGTTGTAGCACTCTATCGAGAGATAGCTAAGGCAGGAGGTAGAGCTGTAACTCTTATGCAGAATGAAGAGGCTGCGAAGGCGTTCTTTGATGCAGCATCAGATGAAACCCTAGAGACAGTGCCAGAACACTCTAAGGCTCTTATCGAAAAATGTGATGTCTACATCTCATTGCGTTCTCCAACAAACACCAGAGCACTAGCGAATGTCGATAGAAACAAACTCATACTCAACTCCAAGACTTTACAAGAAATCCAAAACATAAGGTTGGGC
The DNA here is from genome assembly GCA_048882045.1 of Candidatus Thorarchaeota archaeon. Classification (GTDB taxonomy): domain Archaea; phylum Asgardarchaeota; class Thorarchaeia; order Thorarchaeales; family Thorarchaeaceae; genus SMTZ1-45. The sequence goes on from JBHLRZ010000007.1 coordinate 31,387, forward strand.
AAGCGATGGTCACTTACTGTGCATCCTTGCCAAAGCTTAGCTCAAGAAGCTAACATGAGTTTGGAGGAATATAGAGAATTCGTATATAGGGCTACACTCATCGACTGGAGAGAAGAGAGTAAGCTCTTGAATGTAATGAAGGACCACCTCGAAAGCCACAATGACATTCGCTTCACAGGACCAGAAACTGATCTCTATGCATTAACCGAAGGAAGGATCTGGGTTGCCTCAGATGGAAAACACAATATGCCAAGCGGTGAGTGTTTCACAGCTCCTGTGGAGGACACGGTTGAAGGCAAGATCTACTTTGACATACCATTCTTGCAGCAAGGGAAGGTCATTGAAGGAGTCAGGTTGAACTTTGAAAAGGGAGAGGTTGTTGACTTCTCCGCAGAGAAGGAGGAGCTGACACTCAAGCGAATCATAGAAACTGACGAGGGGTCTCGCAGACTGGGGGAGATGGCAATTGGAGCAAATCGTGGCATCAAGCAATATACGCTGAACATGCTCTTTGACGAGAAAATCGGAAACACAATACACTGTGCGTTAGGGAGAGCATACAAAGAAAATAACGGAACAAACGAATCCGCAGTGCATGTTGACATGATCAAGACCATGCATGACGGAGAGATCTATGCTGGAGATGAGCTAATCTACAGCAAGGGCAAGTACTTCTATGAGATGTAAAACACGTGGAGATGATTACAATGGACCCAAGAATTGTGGATCATGCAAAGATACTGGTAAACTATAGCACCGAGGTGAAGAAGGGAGACAAGGTCGTAATTTCCGCGAATCCTGACGCTCATGAGTTGGCTGTAGCTGTTACTCGACTTGTTGCTGAAGCTGGTGGAACAGCAATCACATTGATGAGAAGTGAAGAAATCAAACGTGCCACATATGATGGAGCGGATGATGAGACCCTTGAGGTCTTTCCTGCTCATCTAAATGCCTTGGCTGAGAAATCAGACGTTTACATAAGCCTAAGTTCTCCAGACAACATCAAAGCTTTAGCTAATGTAGACCCTAGGAGAAAGATGATACGTGCAAAGACGGAAAAGCCAATTTGGGATCTCTTGACGACGAAGAGATGGGTAACAACTGTTCATCCTAATGCATCTCTTGCACAACAGGGCAATATGAGCTTGGAAGAGTATCGCGAGTTTGTATACAGTGCTTGTTTGGTCGATTGGGAAAAAGAGAGTAAGAATATTTACCTAATGAAAGAGCACCTTGAGAAGCAAAAGGACATCAGATTCATCGGTCCAGAAACTGATCTCTATGCTTCAACTGAAGGAAGGCTTTGGGAAGCAGCTGACGGTAAGTTCAACATGCCAGATGGTGAAGTGTTCACTGCGCCTGTTGAAGATACTGTTGAGGGTATGATCTATTTTGATGTTCCACTTCTTCAGGAAGGGAAGGTATTGGATGGGATCAGACTGACCTTTGAGAAGGGGGAGGTTGTTGATTATTCAGCAGAAAAAGAAGAGCCAACACTAAAACAACTTCTAGAGGTTGATGAGGGAGCTCGACGCCTTGGTGAGATGGCAATAGGCACAAATCGAGGCATCAAACAGTACACATTGAACATGCTATTCGATGAGAAACTGGGAGATACAGTTCATTGTGCGTTAGGTATGGCATACCCAGAGTGCAATGGTGTCAATGAGAGCGCGATACATGTTGACATAATAAAGAAGATGCATGAAGGAGAGATTTATGCTGAAGAGGAACTGATCTACAGCAAAGGTAAGTACTTCTTTGAAATGTGATACGATTAGAGATAGAGTACGGTATCTTCATATCATACAATGGGTTTCCACTCATAACCAGCACCAGGATGAATGCTGTATAATGGACTCAGTTGACCGAAAACTCATGGACCTTCTAGCTATCAACTGCAGAATGAGTCTTCAGGACCTTTCAGAGAAGACAGGGATTTCTGCAAATGAGGTCAAAAGACGAATTGATTCCCTCGTAGAATCAGACATCATTCATAACTTCACAACTGTGTTCAGTCCTATAATGACAGATGAGGATCTTTCAATAGCTATCCTTGAGTTTAATTTGGTACCGAATGAGAAAGAAGTCCTTGAAGCATTGTCAAGAAACCCATCAGTCTGGAAAGTCCACAGAGCCCTGGATGACAAGTATGTTGCTTTTGGAGTTGTCTATAGCGATGATGAACTGGCAAGACTAGGTATGACTTATCGCAGTCTCAGAGGAGTGGGCCGAGTAGACATCTTCACGAGTTTCATGCGTTACTGGGGTGGAGAGATACAACTGACTGGAGCACATAAGAAGGTTCTCAAATGCCTGGCGACAGATGCACGTATGAGTGTGGCTGACATCGCAAAAAAGACACGATTAGAAACTAGTATGGTCATACAAACTATAGACCATCTTCGAGAGAGTGAAGCTGTTTTGTTTTCAATCAATGCTACAGACTACCTTAAGGACTCAAGAATCGAAATCCTCGCTAAAGTGCATTGGAATGTTGGAAAGACCAACCAAGAACAGGTCTCATCCTGGCTTCAGACGACATTCCCGACCATCTACCTTAGAGAGTTTGTATCAGTTGTAGAACCCACCCTGTTTTTCAACTTCACTGTGAATCACGTTCGTGAAGTGGATATAGTGAAGAAACAGGTCATCGAGGCAGGTCTCATTTCTGTTTTCGAGCCGCTAATCCTATTCCCTGCTACAGTCCTATCAGATCCTCGGGTACGAAAGACAGACGAAGTCTTGACCGAAACTGGGTTCTCTTAGCAAAATATAGTGAAGTGACGGGGAGTAGACCGTCACTCCAGGTGTACTACAATGACGCTTCGAACAATCCTTCCAATTCTTGGAGGAGATTGACATGAATATAATGTAAATTTCTAATATAACTCAAGTAGTTACAGATTTGGAATCTACTTACCATCTGGTAAGTAAGGATTTGGAGTGATGGGGATCAACCCATCACTCCGTGTTCGAAGTCACAACATGCTCTAGTTCATCAAGAAGATCATCTGCAAGAGATATTTCACGCAGTTCTTCTTGTTGCTCAACATCTTTTGAAGCATCAGCTGATACAGCCTCATATTCTACGACCGGTTTCTCCAAAGTGAGAGCATACCTGATGATCATTGCTCCTATCAAGGATATACCAGCACAGATGAGAAGCGTCACTGGAAAACCGAGGATTGGAATCACCCACCCGAGTATTGCGATTTGGGGTGTCGCAAGGATAAGCAGTATAGTTGGTTGAAGCGAATAGAGGGAGTTCCTGTTTCTATTTGGTATCGCGTCAAGGAGTTCTCGCTGAGTAAGTATCTCAGCAAACCCGCCAAAGAACATTGTCACTGTGAAGAGAGAGAATAGCATTATAATCGGGATAACATGCTGGACCGGTAACTCGATGAGTACTATGGATGTGAAGGGCATCATTACCGTGACCATATCAGTAGCATTTGGTATCGGTGGGAAGAAGTACATCATTGCAGCGAGTATCACATAGAACGCAAATCCACAGGCCTGCAGGAGCCTGAAACGAGGTATCCACTTCTTTGGTTCAAACTTCTGACTCCATACTCCAGACCGTTCATTAGCTGCTACTCCGGGAATGAACGCGATAGTGCGGTACGAAGCAACTGCGACATCTGTTATTAGATAGCTGAAATAGAGAGGGAATAGTATCAATTGGCCCCAAACGGAGATAGTGCTTGCACACAGCATCGAACCAATAACAAGGAACTTGACGTATGGAGTATTCCAAAGATAACTCACTCCTTCCTTAAGCAATGAGGTGTATTCACTCATTGAGGGGTTTTCCTCCCTCATAGCTTCAACTTCTGGAAAATCACGAATGTATCGCATGACAAGTGCAGCAAAGAAGACCGCACCAAATGCCTCAATCTGAAAGACAGATGGTCGATTGAAAGCTGTTGCGAGAATACTTCCTGGAATCAAAGCAGCTGTCGAGGCAATCTGAGCGATCATTCCCATGCGTCCCCAGAATACTCCATACTGCTTCCGCTGTGTGTCTTGAGGCATTGCCACTCTGTAGTTATTGTCGAACCAAGCGTTCCAGGCTCCACTGATCTGAGACTGGGCAATCCCTTGAATCATGAATATTGCGACAAGATAGAGGAACGGAGTCGAAGAGTTCACGAAAGAGACCATGAAGAAGACAACTCCATAGAGTACGTTGCCAATAGCGATGACATATCTTTGTCCGATAGCATCACCAAGAGCGCCACTGGGATAATCGAGAATGGTCTGAGTAACCATCTCAATGGAAACGAGGATTCCAAGAAAACCCAGTCCTTGGATGAAATCTCCGCCACCCAGAGCCTCAGCAATGAAGATTGTATAGAAGGTCGTACTCAGTGTAAAGATGATATTTGCAGTTGGTAGGAGCAGCAGGAGAATCTTGCCAAGATGGATGGCTTTCTCGTCTGCCTCGCTGAATCCCATGAAACTTGATGTTCGACTCATCGGTGCCAAATCCTAACCAGAATTGAATAAGAACTAACGGAAGTACGTAGGAATTCTGTATATAATGGAAAGGCACTACTCAGGGTCGCCTCTCGTGGTCACCTGTTGTGTCTTTTTACCTAACGTTTTTGGCTCGGATTTGGATAGTATATCAGTAGGCAAGGCTGTCAAGTATGCGAACAGCTTACGGGAACTCAGTACTCTCAGCAATGAAGTTAGGGACTAAATGTGAACAATCAAACCTTTCTAGAATCGAACAGACAATGAAAGACTTGAGTATCGACATAGAAATCAAGCGTTCACGAGAACTTCGTTTAGCACCGATATGCTTAAGCAAATGGAAGATTACATTTTGAAGCTTGCAGATTTCAAACAGAAGTACAGTTGATGATAATCGAATCCTTTTTCGGTCACCAAGATGTCAGTGACAACCATGACTGACACCTTTGGGAAGATAATGAGAGACGTAGTCGAAGGAAAGGACTCCAGTTATATCATCGAGAGAGATGATGGATTCATTCGTTACACATCTGGGGATTCCTATATCAAACCAATCGATGAATGGAATGAATCTGAAAGGAAGGCAATGGAGGGAATTAAAGGTCCTGTCCTGGATGTTGGATGCGGAGTTGGACGTGTCGGTGACTACGTGAAGAGTATTGGTCTCGAATACTATGGCGTTGATCTCTCGCCATTGGCGGTAGAAATGTGTCATAAGCGGGGACATAGCAAAACCTACGTCATGTCTGCGGATGACATTAAACTGGACTGCTCGGACTTCAGAACAGTTATTCTCTTTGGCAACAACTTTGGTATCATGGGGGATCCAAAAGGAGTAGTTAGGATGCTGAAGGGATTCCATCATGTCACTACGAATGATTCGGTGATTCTGGCTGGTTCATTAGATCCGTTCAAGACGGACGATGAAATGCATCTGGCATATCATGAGAAGAACAGAGCTGAAGGGAAACCGCCGGGACTTCTCAGACTGAGGAACAAATACAGAGGTGAGGTTGATGATTGGTGGTACCTCCTTATTGCAGACATAGATTTGATGTCCGAGTTGACAGAAGAAGCTGGGTGGTACCTCGATCATATAGTTGGCGCTCCGACAAAGCGTCGGAGGTTGGAAACCTACAATGTTGGAGTATTGAAGAAGAAGAGGTCATGAAGAAGGATGTCGGAGAGTCCAATCTTAGAGATCAATAAAAGTGTTCAATTATTCATCCCCCCGCCCGATAAAATAGCTGGATGGCGAAGGTCTGGTAACATAGTCTTCCTCAGTGATTCTGAAGCACTGTACGTCATTGATAGTGGGGGTCCTTCGGTCAAGAAGCAATTGATTCGGATCGTGAATAACCTTGAGGCAAACGACAAGAATCCTGTTCACTGCATACACACACACGGGCATATCGATCATATGGCAGGTGCCCAAACATTATTGACAGAGTTCAAGGCCGAGATTTGGGCATCTGAAGCTGCCATTCCATTTGTTGAGAATCAGTCTCCAATTTATATGGAAAAAGAAAAGGAATCAATCATAGTATCACATCGTGAGCTCTTTACAGCTCCATCCTGGTTCGTAAAAGCTGCAATGCTAGTCGCAATAGGCAGGAGTAAGCCACTTTCATCCGTCAAACCGATTGATGAAAAATCAAACATTGGAACAACTGGTTTCCATCCCATTGAACTGCCAGGACATCATCAGGGTCATTTTGGGTTCTACAATGAAGACAGTGGGATTCTCATCAGTGGCGACCTGATTGATCCACGTCATAGAATGAAACCCAGTCTCACATCACCGTCATCAGACTTTGAAGGGATGATGAGGTCAATGGATATTGTACTGAAGCTTGAACCGGAAATCATTCTTCCTGGACACGGAGAGCCAGTCAACGGAAAAGAAACAGTCATGGATTCAATCCTAATAGCAAAAGATACAATGCAAACTGCTAGTGACCGAGTAATCGAGATTCTTGAAACACAACCATCGACACTACCAGAACTCTCTCGCCTGATGCAGAGGATGGGTCTCGGTCCTGGTGATGTCTTCAGAAGGATGTTCATCCACAGTATCCTTCATCATCTTGTGAACATTGGCAAAGTCAATGCAAGAAAAATATCTCGTGGAAGAACAGAATTTTCAATCTAGTTGCTTTCCACATCCAGGTCCTTCAAGACTGTTCTTAATATCTTCCCATCTTCAGCAACGGGTAGTGATTTCTTTATAACAATGTCACGAGGTTTTTTGTAAGAAGCCATTTTACCAGCACACCACTCGCTGACCTCGTCAGGTGTGATTTCTTTTCCAGCCACAGGAACAATGAAGGCTCTTACTGCTTCACCCCACACACGGTCCTGAATTCCTACAACAACAGCAGTGTCAATCTTGGGGTGTTGACACAAAATGTCCTCAACCTCTGCAGGAAAGACTTTCTCGCCTCCAGTAAATATGATTTCGCTCTTTCTTTCGACATAGTAGTAATTGCCTTCTTCATCAACACGAAACAAATCACCAGTATAGAACCATTGCCCATCGAATGACTCCCTTGTTCTAGAGTCGTCACCATGATATCCACGCATGAGAGACGGACTCCTATAGATAGCTTCACCGACTTCACCAGGTTCCACATCTTTCCCCTTGTCATTTACAACCCGCATCTCAACGCCACTAATGGGCTTTCCAATGTATCCTTCAGTGATCTTGGGAATATCATCCACAGTGAGGAACGAATAGATAGCTGCACCGATGTTCTCTGTCTGGCCATATCCATCAACGAGAACAGTGTTTGGAAACCGATGGAGTATCTCTTTCTTCATGGAGGCAGGCATCTTCGATCCTCCTGAAGAGAGGAGAGTCACAGAGCTCAGATCGTATGAATCCAAGTCTGGATAGTCAAGGAAGATCCTGAACTGTGTTGGGACCATAAAGATGGTTGTGACTTTCTCGCGCTCAACAATCTCAACAATCTCCTTTGGTTCAAAACTCAAAGATTTTGGAAAGACAACAGGTCTCTTCATTGCAGTCATGATAATAGCAGGCATGAATCCTGACAGATGGTATAAGGGAGTTGGTACAAGGAATTTCAACTCATGTTTGGTAGGAAGAAGGGCAGACTCAGGAACCTCTCCTTCAAAAATGAGTTTAAGACCGTGGTCTGGAATTAATGTGCATGCATCTAGGAGGGCTTTGTGTGTGAAGTCTGTACCCTTGGGCAGACCAGTAGTCCCCCCTGTAAAGAGCTGGACTCCGAGAGCATCGTCAGAAACCGAGATGTTTGGATGTTTGGACGAAACCCCTTCTGTGAAGTCCTTCCAAGATCGAGTATTGGTCTTTGTATCAGTCTCGCCACCGACAACAATCATCGGTAGTCTCTTTTTAGCGTCAGGAAACGCATCAATGGTCTGCTGCTGATGATGAGTGCTACATATGCAAACACCAGGTTTGCCGGTGTTAAAGACATGGCGGATTTCTCGTCCAACGAACCTCGTGCTGATCGGAGCTGGAACCAATCCAGCTCTTTGGGACCCATATAATGAGGCAAGATACTCTGGTCTATTTTCCATAATTATTGCTACTCGCATACCTGAAGAATCAGGAAAAAACTTCAACAGAGCATTGGCGACAATGGAAATGGAGTCATCCAAATCTGACCAAGTCAGGTGACTATCACCATATACGACTGCCAACATGTCACCATAATCCAGTGCATTTCTCCTTAAGAGATCACAGAATGCTCTTAACGGAGCATCCTCTTCTCCATCTGAAGGACTCATTTCATCAATGCCTGTAGTTTGATAAGGTCGTTCATTGGACCTTTCGCTTTCACTTTTCCACCCATGAATGCTCGAGTAGGGCTAAGAGAACCATCCATGATTGCCATAATAGCATCAGTAGTTGTGGTGATAACAAGTTCCGCTGAATCATCAACGCCATCTACGATTTTTGCAGATCCTTCCTTAAAGACAATGTGACAGATTGCATCATTATTGTCCGTAAATTCAAATTGGAGGGTCCTGTTGAAGTCTGCATAGCGTGCCTTGTATTTAGGATCGTCCATCTTCCCAACCATTTTTTCAAGAGATGAAATCACTTCTTCTTTTGTTGGCATCAATTCACTTCCTGTTTCTATTTTCCCTTCCATTCAGCAGGGCGTTTCTCCATCCAAGCTTCAAAGCCCTCAATGACATCCTCTGAGCGGAAGAGCTCATTGAAAGGTTCCCAGAGTGCACCTATCTCTCGGATGCCCCTCCTAAGGAACTCCTTTGTGAGCTTCTGTGATAAGGGAGCAACAAGTTTGATGTCTTCACAGAGTTCTGTTACTTCCTTTTCCAAATCAGCGTGTGGAACAACTTTATTCACGAAACCCATTCGATAAGCCTCATGAGCATTAATTGACTTCCCTGTGAACGTGAGTTCTTTGATGTGTCGCATGTTATACTCATGGGCTCTGATAATCAAGAGTCCTGACATCAGGCCGCGCCTATTCTCACGAAATGCGAAGATGGCTTGGTCTGATGCAATTGCAATATCGCAGAAGAGTGTGAGTTCAAAACCTCCTGCATAAGCATACCCATTGACAGCGGCAATGACTGGTTTTGGATAACGTTGTAGTAGTTCAATCGGATCCAAGATGACACTCAGGAACTCACCGAGACCCTGGAAACCTATTGTACTCATTTCCTTGATGTCAAGCCCAGCACTGAAAGCTGTACCTTCACCAGTGAGTACCAATGCTCTCACTGAATAGTCATCATAAGTATCTTGCAAAACTTGCATGAGCTCCATCCACGTTTGACGTGAGAGAGCATTTCTTACCTCGGGTCGATTGAATGTGATCCAACCAATTCCATCCTTAACTTCATACTTTATACATTCAAAGGTCAAATGCTGTTCCTCCTATAGTTCATCTGGGTCTACACCTCGTAACACTCTGGGAAGTGTATAAGGATTAGGAGTCTGTTTAAACTCCTGTCGTCCAATGAATAGCTTGAGAATATCGTTTCCTCCTCCAGTGACTTTGGTCAGCAATGCGTTCTTCAGAATTGAGGAAGCAAGAAACTCCTCTGTGTATCCATCTCCTGAAAGGATGACTAAAGCATCCTGGGCAATATCGATGAGGGCATCTGTTGAGTAAATCTTGCAGATGGCTGCATCGATACCAAACTGAAACATATCAGCTTCGCCACTATCAAGTTGTGCTGCCAACCCGTAGAGATACGATCGAGCCAGCTTAAGTCTGATTATCATATCAGCCATTCTCATCTGAATGGTCTGATATCTTGAGATTGGTTCATCGAACTGGACTCTCCGTCGACCGTATGCTTTTGCAGTTTCAACAAGCATTCGCGCTTGACCTACAGTAGCTGCGATTCCAAGCCGCTCAATGTTTAGACCTGAAGTCATCACAGTCCACCCGTCCCCTTCAAAGAGGATCATGTTTTCCTCCGGCACACGAACATCTCTGAAGCGAATAACACTATTGAACATTTCAACGTCACCAGTCAGGTCATTCAGCTTCTCAATCGTAATCCCTTTTGTTTCTCGAGGGATTAGAAATGCAGAGAGATGAGTGTGAGTAGCCTGAGCCTCAGGAGAAGGATCTGTAAGAGTATATGTCATTAGATAATCAGCTTTGGCTCCAAGAGTTATGAATCGTTTCCATCCATTGAGTACATACTCATCACCATCTTTCTCAGCAAAGAGTTGAACATTGGAAGCATCATTTCCAACATCTGGTTCAGTCACACAGATAGCTGTCCATTTCTCACCATTAAGCATCGGATTGAGAAAGCGTTCTTTCTGTTCAGGAGACCCAAACAAATGGATAGGTCCGCCGCCAAAGACTGTTGTGAGTAATGGATTGATGTTTAGAAAGCATCTCCCGAATTCTTCATTGAGGATAGTATAACCAGTGTAACCCTCACCTCGACCTCCGTGCTCCTCCTCAACTAGCATTGCTAGAGGATGAAAACCCTTGTCCACTACAAACTTGCTGAGTTCCCATTGGACATCCATTGCCTGTCTATAGTCCATTTTGTCTGCGCGTGGTCTAAGCTCTGAGTTCACAAAATCTTCAACCTCAGATGCAAACTTCTTGTTCCTCTCAGTCCACCATGGAAAAGTTTCCAACTTATTTCACCTCCAGGCCATATCGAAGCTTTACATCTCCGATTTCATTGATTCCTCGCCATGTTATCTTAGCTAGCTTGATAATGTTTCGATGATCGATCCATATAGTGATGAGACCCTCATGGTCCAGTTCTCGTAGTGCTTCATCAAACACCGTGGTGTCATCCACTCCAAGCTTTCTCATCATGTCTTCTTTCTCAGAATGGAGAGCTTGAGTATATTCGAACTCACGAACCAGTAGATTTAGGATTCGGCTTCTAAGGTCAGTAGTCATTACCACCTCTCCTTAGTTTTTGAACAGCAAATGGCCGATTTAAATAATCTGTTGGAAATCTTCTGAATTGAAGTTTGACTGTGTTAGGAAGATGAAACTACTTCAGAGATTTGAAAACGCTCTGTCTTATATTCCCCCAATGTACATAGTAAGTAGTGTTTACATTGAATGACACAAAACAGAGAGAGTTCCATGGAGTTGTTGCAAGGTATAGCTTTCACGACGCTCGTTGGTTCGCAGTGATTGGCTTTGCACCATACTTCATGGCATTCTTGGGAATGGTCACCTCTAGTGTCAATTATCTGGGGTGGAGTTATGACATCGGTACGTTCTTCGGACTAGGGTCGTTCATTCTTACTGAGCCTATGTTGATGTTCATCCTCTACTTCATCGTCACCATGTTGTTCTTCGCAGGAGGATTAGAGTGGTATGTCTTGTGTCGCCATTGCCCTTGTTATGAGCACTCAGGTGGTGAGCATGGCAATGAGAATCGTTTCTATTGTTTAGCTAACTGGGCAAGTCCGAAACTTTTCAAATACAAACCTGGAAAAATCAGTAGAGGTGGTCAAGCAGTCTTCGTCATATTCGTTGCTTTCTTTCTCTTTTTCCCAATAGTATACTACGTTGGCAGCTGGGAATTCATCTTCTTCCAATCACTTTATGCACTGTTCTTCTATGTGTCCATAAGACACTGGACCTGTTCATCATGTCCGAATTTTGGTTGTATTCTGAATTGTGTGCCTGAGGAGAAGAGGGAGGCATTCCTCAGAGCCATGGAATCAGGCGAAATATACCACTAGAATGTACCATCAATAACATTTTAGACCCGAGGTCCAAGCACAAATTCACAGATGCAACTACAAGCTGAATTTCTTATTGGGAGTCTAATTGGACTACTAGCAGCATTTCTCTGGGCGATGGCAACCAATGTCTACAAGTCTCAGAGCGATGAGGCAACCCCTTTAGCTATATCTACATTAAAGACATGGTTGTCCTTGGTCGTTATGGCAGCTTTAGTAATGCTACCATTTCGAACAGTTCCCTTCTATGTGTCAATTGATGCTACAATTTTTCTCGCCGCGTCAGTGACGATAGGACTGGTCATAGGAGACCTTGCATTCCTGACAGCTCAGGAACGAATCGGAGTTTCGTATGCCTATCCCATTGCTACTACATTTCCTATTTTCACCTACATTATTGCAATATTCCTTGTTGACGAGGTGCTTCTGCTGACACGTTTCTTTGGCATATTCCTTGCTGTTGGAGGGGTGATGTTGATTACCAGAGCACAAGCCTCCTCACAGAATGAGGAAGGATCTGGTAATTTTGATAAGATTGGATTCCTGCTAGCACTCTTCACAGCACTGTGCTGGGCTGTAGGTAGTGTCTTGCTTCAGATCGGGGTCGCTGATGTAGATCCAATAGATGCAAACTTTGTGCGTATGGTTTTTGGGGCGGGAGTCATTGCACCTCTGTTTGCAGGGGCAGTGAAACGAGGTATGCCCAAACCTACGCGGAGAGCCACAAAGATAGTGCTTGTTGCGGCTTTCTTCGGAATGGCTTGGGGGTCTCTTCTTTACACATATGCTGTGAAGGTGATTGGTGCAGCTGTTGCATCAGTTTTGGGATCGATCTCTCCTCTGTTTGCTCTCCCAATCTCAATTTTCTTCTTGAAAGAGAAATTCTCACATATGTCAATTCTCGGAGCCCTGATGACTGTATCAGGTGTCATCATGGTCGTCTTGATCGTCTAAATCCACTCTCTCCCTTTGAAATACATCACAAGGAATCCTGTCACCAGAAGTGTAGCAACGAGAAAAACCGGATACCCAAAAACGCCCAATACCTCAATCTCTGGAATCCATTGAAAATTCATTCCATAGATACTAGCCATCAGAGTGAGAGGAATGACAATAGTTGACACAACTGTCAGGACCTTCATGACCTCGTTCATCTTGTTGTTTACGCTTGAGAGATAGATATCGAGCATCCCTGTTATTGATTCACGATAGGTTTCAACATGGTCAGTCACACGAATAACATGGTCGTACAGGTCCCTGAGGAAGACCTGAGTTTCCTCAACAACATAGCTAGTGGCATCTCTCTGCATCTTCAGTACAACCTCTCGTAAAGGCCAGATATGTCTTCTAAACGAAAGGAGGTCTCTTTTGATTCTGTAAATACGATTCAACATCTCAGGAGTAGCGCGTTCGATAAGTTCATCCTCCAGATCCTCAATCATGTCACCTAATTTTTCTAGAACTACAAAGTACTCGTCAACCAATAAATCAAGGATAGTATATGTCAGATAGTCTGAGCCACTAAATCGAATTCGGCTACCTCCACTCCTCGCTCTCATACGAATTTGATCAAAGAGGTCATCAGCAGATTCTTGGAAAGAGAGTACAAAGTTCTTCCCGAATACTAAAGAAACCTGTTCTGAATGGAGTCGGAGTTCCTTCTCTTGGAAGTTATATGCTCTAAGTACAATGTAGATACTTTTTGGCATCACTTCAAACTTTGGCCGCTGTCCCACACTGGGAATATCCTCCATAATTAGTGGATGAAGATTGTAGTAGTTCGATATAGTCTTCACGATTTCTACATCATGAACACCCCGAACGTGTATCCATTTGGTCACCGATGGATCCTTGGAGGGGCTACAATCATCAAGCGAATCTGCGAAGTACTCCCTCATCTGCCCCTCTGAAAATTCCATCACACTGATGATGACCTCTTCCACTCGTTCAATTCCAGTATGAATGACTGTTCCTGGTGGAAGTCCAACTTTCTCAGACATATCATCCTGACTCATTTGGACCACACTGGAGAACAGATGAAACGAATATTAGAAAGTGAGGATTACCTAAGCGTTACTGAATATAACCTGCTCTATACAATGGTAAAGCATTATGGAATTTTGTTTTAGGTAAATTAGTCGAAAAAAAAATCGGTATTGGGTTACTTCTTGTTTACGTAATCCAAAAAAGCTTTAACGACCATGTGAAATTTGGGATCTGCGACAACAGTAATGTGGTCTTTTCCTTCGATTTGGAATTGACAAGAATCTGGTATTAATTGAGCTCCTGTGGATTTACCTCTTTTAATAACATCGTCATCAGCTCCGAAAACAGCCATAACTGGCACATTGACTTTAGTAAGAGCTTTTTTCCTTTCAGGATTAGATGGGAGTATACCATCCGGACGTTGAATGTCCCCTTCCAAAACATACACCAAAGCTTCGAGATCTTGTGAGTCAGATTCAGGATATTCTGAAATTGCTTTTCGGAGTCTCATAGCTGCTTTATCGTTAACATCATCAAGATTTGCTTTCTTTAGTCCTTTTATCCATCTTTTCATCATATTTTTTGCAAGGAATTTTGTAGTTCTGCTAGGATAGTAGAGTGGAAATCCTCCAAGAACAGCACTAAGAAAGCGTTCTTGCTTTTGAAGCAAAATATCTGTAGCTATCCGTGCTCCCATAGAATATCCAAAGAAATTAGCCTTCTTAATAGATAAATGATCAAGCAATTTAACGATATCATCGTTCATCATTTCTCCATACTGGGCCGAATCTTTCGGTTTATCGCTTTTCCCGTGCCCACGACAATCTACAAGTATTAGTTTATAATCATCCTTTAGAACATCTACCCAATTAGTAGCTTTCCAATTAGCTTCGATATTTGCGGCAAACCCATGAATCATTATAACAGGTGGCCCATCCCCTACAATCTCATAGTATATTTTGACTCCTTCATTATCAAAAAATGGCATTGTTATTATTCCTCATTAAATTCTTAGTTTATACATTCATCGTGTTACTTGTCGAACGCTCTTAAAACAACATTTGTATTCTGTTTGGCTTATCTAAGTGAGGATTACTTTCAAGTCAGATATAAGAAAGGAACCGATTCTTCATTTTCATCAGTTGTATTAGTCATTCATTCCTTTTCCGTCGAGAATCTTCTGCATATACTTTTCAATCCTTGACACCCGAGTTTTGGATTGCTTGGGTTGGGAAAAATAAAGAAGGTAAGCTCTTTGTCGTCCCGGGGTTAATGCATCAAAGGCAGTTTTCAATGCAGGATTTTCATTTAGTTTGCTTTGAAATTCTTCAGGAATTTTGTATTCTCTAGTCTTTTTGAAATCCACCTTCAAACCGGATTTTTCCACTTCAATTGCTTTCTTGATGTAATCCTTCAGGATAGGTTCCATCTCGACTATTTCTTGAAGATTGGTGAAACGGATCTGACGCGCAGCTTGCGTATTCTCTGTCTGTTGAACTAGTATATTCTTGGTATCCTTCAGCAAAGCACCTTTCACAAAAAGAAATGCACAGTATTCTTTGAATCCATGAATTAAAACTACGTTACTCTTTTGAAATGTGTAACAAGGAACACCCCACTTGAATTCCTCTGTTAATCCACAGTCAAGAGTAATCATTCTCAGCCTCTCAAATTCTTCCTGCCATTTTTTGGCTCTGTTTAGAAATGCATCAACCTTGGGATTGGTCTTTGTCATGAAATGTTATTCGAGATTGTGTGCTTATTTCACTTTGTTTATGCCCGCATCGCCTGATACTCGATGCTGTTTTCACGGAAATTGCAAATTGTCCGGACAAGTCCATGGGTTTAGTATTTTTTATTAGGAATGGAGCTATGTTATCATATTCACTCTATTTGGGGGTCGTACGTATTGAGCTCGTCTTTAACCACTGGTGGCACATGGAAGACAGTGTTGATTGGTGATGCCGCTGTGGGAAAGACAAGCATCCGCAGGAAGTACTTAGGCGAGGGTTTCATCACCAGTCATATTGCCACTCTTGGTGTGGATTTCGCGCAGAAGCATATCTATCATGATGGAAGAACCCATCGACTGATCATCTGGGATTTATCAGGTCAGTCCGGTTTTGAAAGAGTCCGGAGGCATTACTATCATGGATGCAGTTCCATGATTCTCGTCTATTCAATATCTGATCGTGAATCGTTTGACAACGCATCAAAATGGCTTGTTGAAGCATTCAAGTACATGGGAGAGATTCCTCCAACAATCGTAGTTGGAAACAAAATCGATCTGCGTTCAACATATCCAGAGAAGGAATTCATAACAACTCAAGAAGGTTTGGATTTCGCAGAGCGCTTCAAGAAGATACTTAACGTATCAACAATATTCATTGAAACAAGTGCGAAAACAGGAGAGAACATTCAGGACGCGTTTAGGCAATTGGTTGATCTCATGATAATAGAGGAGTCCAAGGGCTGATTAGTTCCAATTAGCAAATCCTAGCTGATTTCAATGATAGAGTATATTTCCGCATGAAATACGATTAAAAAGAGAATTTCTATAGAAAACATATTTGAAACAGTGAGGCATTCTAGTGAGCTTTCTTACACCTGGTGGAGCCACCTTCAAAACGGTCCTTATAGGAGATCCAGCAGTAGGTAAGACTAGCATACGTCGGAAGTACTTGGGAAAGGGATTCATCTCAAGTCACATCGCGACTATTGGAGTTGACTTTGCACAGAAGTATACTCATCATAAGGGAGAAACTCATCGGCTCGTTATTTGGGATTTAGCAGGTCAGTACAGCTTTGAGAGTGTGAGGAGACACTACTATGTGGGGTGTAGCTCTCTGATATTTGTGTACTCAGTGATAGATCGTGAATCATTTGAGAGGGCGGCACAATGGTTTGTTGAAGTATACAAATATCTTGGTGAAGTACCACCGACAGCCATCATCGGGAATAAGGTTGACCTCAAACCAGAGTTTTCTGGGAATGATATTGTCACCACTGAAGAAGGGCGAGCGTTTGCAGAGTATTTCACTCAGAAGCTGGGAGTACCATCGGTGTTCACTGAAACATCCGCCAAGACTGGTGAACAAATCCAAGAAGCATTCAGTTCTCTTGTGGGTTTGATGTGTGATGCAGCTGGAATCTAGGCTTTTTCCTCTCTAGAGGCCCAACTAGCCCTCTTTTTCCAAAACTCGAGAATGCTCTTCTTTAGAGGAATCTGTTCACCTATTCTGCAATCATGACAGAGATTGACTTCCTCTGATCCATGAACCTCATACTTGGCACCGCACGATTCACACTCCTTCATCCCTAAAATCAACCCTGACAGTAAGTGAGATCTGGAATAATAAGAAACGTCATCAACGCAGCCTTGCTCGAATTTTGGAGAAATTACGTTAAACGTTTCAATATTAAGTCAATAATCCATTCCTTAGAATCACTGAGGTGATTCGAGATTGCGTCCAGCCAGGTCTGAATTGATTAACAAAATACTCCTGGCATTAGACAAGCAGCCATCATCCATCTATGATATACTCTATTCCTTAACCAACTACTCAGACCCAAGACGGACAAGGCTTCCAAAACTACTGAAATCTATGGAAGATGATGGACTCGTAAAAAGTGCACTTCAGCCCGGACCATTAGGCCCCTATAGACGTGTGTATGAACTTGGGCCTGAGGCTGAATCAAACATGAGACACAACCTCAAGAACAGTCTTGAAACAATTCTACACTTCTATGATGCTTATAGAAAGGAGAACCCTCAGAAGCTGTATGACTTTCCCAATGAGATGCAAAATAAAAGACCTGCTGGAAAAATCCTATTTGCTGCATTCCCAGCGATGACAACAGATGATGTTGAAACGATCCGAGAAATCCTGACTTCATCTGAGCAGTCTTCTATCTCTATCATAGGCCCTCATCAGATACTTACGAAGACTGGCATCAAGTTCGATTATGTTGGTGAAAATGCTACTAAAATTACTTCTGAGAATAAGACCTTCTCCGAAATCTATTTCAACGGAATTCCAAATCTCGATGATTTGGACAAAGCAATCTCTGAGTGCAAAAGGATAATGGTAAGAAAGGGAGTTTTGAAAATCAATATTCCATTTGCTTATTTCGAGGATCCTGTTAGACCAGCAATTGGGGAGTTCATTCAGATCACTGCAACTAACCTATTTCCAGAACTGGGTATTGTTGAAGGAACGAAAGTGAAGGAGGTTCTAGAGAAGTACTTCCCAAAGAACGGTATGTACGAAACCAGTCTTGGGGAAGTGGTCTTTTGGGCTGTCAAATCATAACCTCAGCACCGAGTACCTGAAGAGCAAGAAAAATATGGATTGATGCAAAGCGAATCTTTGCGGATAGTGAGGATATTGGCAGAGAAGAAACAGGAGCTAGTCAAGTTTGTGAACGAGGAGAATGTCAGTGCAATTGTCCTACTTGCAGATATGCTGGATCTCACAAATGATGAAGTAAGGACATTGATTACCGAATCCATAGCAGACGGTTCTCTAAAAGGGTCCATCACTGAGGATGGCCAGCGCTTTTTTAAGAATGATATCTCGGTATCGGAGGCTCCTGTCATTCATAGCGATGAATCGCTTCCTGCTTTCATGGAGTTCGATACAAGACCAGGGAGAATCACATCATTCATCGGACTCATTATCATTACAATTGGAGTCATCTTTTTTTCTGGAATGGGACAGCAGGATATAGGCGCAATCGTTCTCTTCGTTGGTGTTTTTCTCTTGTTCTCTGGGCTCTTCTGTCTGGCGAGAAGGAAGACTCCCTCTTAGGGAGTATCATAGTCTGCAATGACATCCCTTAAGTAGCGGTCTGTTCGCGAAGCCGCTACGGGAAATGATCTACTATGCAAGAGATGTTTATGGTAGCTGCGTTTATTGCTGCATATGCTATTGCTGTTGGTACAATTTCTTCGATGGTCGGAATTGGTGGGGGAATCTTCAACACTCCTCTTCTGATGATTATCTTTCTCCTGAGTGCACAATTTGCTCCTGCGACATCGCTTGTGGCAGCATTGTTTCTCGCGGTTGCAAGTAGTATCTCATATTGGCAACAGAATCCTAGACCTATAATACCAAGAGTAGGACTGTTTCTTGCTGTAACAACAGCCCCCGGGTCAATCCTTGGTGTATTGCTCCGAACTATGATTACTGACGATTATGTTCTCCGCCTTATCTTTGGAATCTCGCTAATGCCTGTGGCAATCAAAATGCTGTTCGCTACACGGAGAGAGAAGGGAGACATCGCATCAGAACTTGCTGGTTACGATATGTCAACTCTCACTCAAAAGCGGCTGGTTATCTCCCTCTTGGGTGGCTTTATTGGTGGTGTGTCAGCAGGTCTTCTTGGGATTGGAGGCGGGGCAGTGGTCGTTCCGGTACTTTCAATCCTCATGGGCTTACCAATGCATGCTGCAGTGGCAACGAGTATGTTTACAATGATGGTCACTGCTTCTGCTGGAACTGCTATGAACTACATCAATGGGTTCATCAATCCGTACTATGCAATATCACTCGGGATAGGAATGGTTGTAGGTGGTCAGATCGGTGCAAGGTTGGCATCAAGAGTGAACTCGGTCCAATTAAAGAGGGTTTTCGGTCTCATCCTTGTCTTTCCCCTCGTAAAGATGATGAAACTCGGACAGTTCTGGCTCGACCCAGCTGGTTCAAGCATACTAATCACTACGGTAGGGGACATCATTATCTGGTTGTGCATTGTAATTCCCATTGGACTTCTAAGGTTATACCAAGTTAGAAAACAATCTCAACGGTCACAAGAACTCGAAATGACAGGTGATTCAATAATCACAGAGAGTATGGATACTTAATAGGGAGATTGCACTTGACTCTCAACCAAAGTGTTGCGTCAGGTGTACAAGATGGTCAAATACAATTTGGATGGACAAGCAGTCATAATCACAGGAGCCTCTGCGGGTCTGGGCGAACAGTTTGCCCATGCATTTGCAGAGTCTGGTGCGAACGTAGTTCTCGGAGCTAGACGTGATGAGCTGCTAAAGAGAGTTGCAGATGATGTCACAGACAAATATTCGGTCAAAGCAATACCGATAAAGACCGATGTGAGAAGAGAGAAGGACATCATCAACCTAGTTGATAGAACAGTTAAGGAATTTGGAACAGTAGACGTGCTGGTCAACAACGCAGGTATGTACATAGTCAAACCTCTCATAGAACAAACATTGGACGATTGGAATAAGGTGATGGATGTCAATCTGACCTCTGCATTTCTGGCGACTCGTGAGGTTGCTAAGGTCATGATACCAAAGAGATCGGGATCAATCATCAATATCTCGTCCACCTTTGGTTTTGGAGGCACCGAGTTCACTGAGGTGAGCTATTACACTTCAAAAGGCGGTATGGTGACCATGACCAAAGCACTTGCAGTCGAACTCGGGAAGTATAACATTCGTGTGAATGCGATTGCACCTGGATTCTTCCCAACTGCAATGTCAATTGGAGCTATGGAAGACAAGAAGATCAGTGAATCCATGATCAAGCCTCGGACAGCCCTTCCAATGTTTGCAGAAAATGAGTGGATCCGAGGAGCAGCGTGCTTCTTGGCTAGCGAGGATGCCAAGTACATAACTGGTCATACATTAGCCGTAGATGGTGGATGGTTAGCATACTAGAAAAAGAAAGAGAAGAAAGGCAGGAGGTCCCACCTTTCCTGTATTCTAGATTTAGTCATCCCAGTCCATAGCTTCAAAGTCTCGGTATTTCTTCCACTGAGCTCCACCGCTGACTGCAGCAATGATTAGAAGAGAAACAAGGAATATTGCGAAGTTCTGGTATGGGGTGAAAGGTTCAGCAAAGAACCAGAACCAGATCGAGAGTGCAATAACCCAAGCAAATGCGAGTCCTATTGACCACCAATTCTCAGGTCCTTCACCACGCTTACGTGCCCAGGGTAGCCATGCTGCTACTACTAATGCACAGAAGATAGCGAATGAGAACAATGTAATCGCTATGTTTTGATTTCCTGTAATTCCTGGACTTCCAGCAAAAAACCACGACCAGATGTCAATGAATATCAACCAAAGCACGAAAAATCCTAGAGTGCCTCGGACCCTGTTATAGAGACCTGGATCTGCATCAATTTCAACTCGAATTTGACCTCTCCAAGGCGCGATGACTACTGCAATCATCAGAAGGAATGATGTCATGATGATCGAGAAATTCTGATACGGATTTATTGGATACACTAGTTCGCTGAAGTTATTGGCGAATGGGAGCCACAAGACAATGAAAATCAACCAGAATATGCCACCAAGGGCACTAATTCGACCTCCTCCTTCTTCACCATGTTTTGGAACCCACAATCCAACATTGATAGCTCCAACAAACAAAAGCGATGCAAGAGCGATTCCAATATTCTCATAGAATCCAAATCCACTAGCGAGGAAAATTATCCACACTATCAGAAATATCAACCATGCAACTCCACTCACTGCACTTGACCGTGCTCTCCATCCTCCTTCATAAGTTGGAATCCAGATAAGGGCATTCATAGCCATGACAATGAGCAGTGACACCAAAGCAATTGCGATGTTCTCAAAAATCCCGAAGCCACTTGCAAAGAAGAACAACCAGATAATAACGAAACCAATCCAAGCGGCGAAACTCGCCATTGACCCGTACTGCTTTCCTTTTGATCTTCGTCGTCCCCTTCTGCCTCGAACATGAGTCGTAATCTCTTCTTCTATGTCATACTCCTCTTCTGCATCCTCATCCTCAGATGAATCATCAGTGGGAGTATCATCCTCATCAAATGGTTTCATTGTATAGTCTCCAATCCAACGCTTACAACTCGTACGGAAAATGTATCCTCCTTAAGCGGTTTGCGCTGCATTTTCTAGTTAATAATTGATAATTCCTCTATATAAAGAAGAATCACAAATCAGGGTCACATTATGTTACTATCTGTAACTGGATAACAATAGTTAAATATTTCCTTTGGTTTCTATTTGATATATTTTCGGAGATGAGAAAGATGTCCGATGAAGAAAAGATGACTCTGAAGGAATTCCACAAGAAAATAGCAGTACAATCAAACAATGGAATTTGGCCAACTCTGGATAAAGACAATCCCACTAAGGAAGAACTAGAAGACGTCATGCATATGGCGCATACAGCAAGATATCATTGGAGCAAGGTCGGTACAATCGTTAATGCAGTCAGAGGAGAATACATGCTTGCAAGAGTCTATGCTCATATGAAGAGGGCTGAACCTGCTTTATATCATGCTAATAGAGGACTCGAGTTAGCCAAAGAGGCTGAGAAGACTGATGAGAACTGGAAGGATTGGGATATGCCTTTCATTTACGAAGCTCTTGCTCGAGCACATGCTGTAGCTGGCAATAAAAAAGAGTGTATGGAATACAAGGAAACAGCTCAGAAAGCGATTGACAAAATAGCAGGAAAAGAGGACAAAGAGATCTGCCAGGGTGAACTCGACAAGGTCAAGTGCTAATCCAACTCGCTGAGACCAAAACAAGAATAAGAAGAGTTTCTCGCAGTTAACTCATGCGTGAGATACCATACGTTCAAACCAGTGTATTTGTTGACGAAAGGAAATCCTTCGGCGGCAACCAACTGGCAACATATTGGAATATAGAGAAGAATGCATCTCTCACTCAAGAAGAGATGCAGGGCATGACTCTCGAAATGAACTTCTCAGAATCGACTTTCATCGAGAAACCTACCATCGATGGATGTACTGCCAAGGTCAGAATCTTCACTCCTGCCCTAGAGATTTCCTTTGCCGGTCACCCAACTTTAGGAACCGCTTATGTAATGAAAAACAAGGGTCTGATCAAAGAGCACCAAGAAACAGCTCTACTCCAGCTGGGTATAGGTCCAACTCCTGTTGAAATTCTCGACGAAGATCTAATTCAGATGACGCAACAGAAACCTGAATTCAAAAGATCTAATGACAGTGAAGACAAGATAGCTAGCGCAATTGGTTTGACAACCGACGACATCAATTCAAAGTATCCAATACAGATCGTGTCTACAGGGTTTCCATATCTGATTGTTCCCATAACGAATCTTGAGTCATTGAAGAAAGCACATCCACCAATAGCCCAAGAATTACGGAATCTCTCACATCATGAAATCCTCGCGTTTTCGACAGAAACTGAATTTTCTGACTCACATGTGCATGCGAGAATGTTCGCACCTGATGCTGGAGTCCCTGAAGATCCTGCTACTGGAAGTGCAGCAGGACCACTGGGCGCCTACGTTGAGAAACATCGGATACTTGAGAATCACCGGATTGGAGAGCCAATTCTGATCGAGCAAGGCTTTGAAATCAAGCGTCCAAGTCAGCTTGTTGCGAAAGTACCGGATAAGAACATGTCTGCAGTCCTTGTATCAGGAAAGGTCCGACTCATTGCAGAAGGTGCGTTTTATCTCCCCTAGTCTACTATCGACCAAGTAACTTCTTATGCCGAATTAAGGCTGAAACATCGGAGCTGCGGTGCTTGAGTACAATAAGACCCGTCTTCAAGACGGTCCTCATAGGAGAAGGCGGCGTTGGGAAAACCAGCTTAGCTGTGCGATACACCGAAGACCGTTTCGACCAGCAAATGAAGATGACCATTGGCGTGAATTTTGCTACCAAAACTCTAACTGCCGGTGGGAGAAAGATCACACTTCTTCTATGGGATCTTGGGGGACAACCACGTTTCCAAGATGTCATCTCAGACTACTTCAAAGGGTCTAAACTAGCCATTGCTGTATATGAAGTGAATCGAGTCTTCACTTTGTATAGACTTGATGATTGGATAAATAGGCTACATACAAGTGTCCCGAACTGCAGAATCTTCTTTGTAGGAAACAAGATTGATGAGAGGATGGACACCATGGGAGTATCTCTTGATGAGGCCGATGAGTTTGCAGCCAAATATGATGCAAAGGTTTTCGAGGTCAGTGCAAAGACTGGCGAAGGCGTCTTTGAGATGTTCGATGCTGTGGGAGAACATCTTCTCCAATACTTTTGAATTGTTGATATTGGGAAATTATTAAATGACAAGCGAAGTATCCTTGTCTGAACGAAAAGGAAGAGGGAATTCAAGACTTGGTGAAGGTCAAGCTGACACCATTCACATGTCCAGCCTGCGGTGATGGTACTCAGATTTCTCTTGAGATCGAAAAGAAGAAGATAACTCAGGCCAGGAGACATCCAGCTTTATTCACGTTTAGGTGTAAGAAAGACCATTCGCTTGTTGTATTTGTCGATCTTAACTTCAAGATTCGAGATGTGGAAGTAGCCACAGATGCAACTGTGAAAACGGTCAAGTAAGAACATATTTCTATCATGACCTCATAGTTCCCGTGCTATGCAGTTTGAGAGCATTGTGATACGAGTTTTCGATGTAGACTTCATGTTCCTTGACTTAGCATTCACAATATTCTGGATTGCACTCCTTTATAGACGAGGTTACATCAAGCCCTTGCTGTTTGGTGTCTTGGGCATCATCTTGAACTTCATCATAGACTATGGAATCTGGTACAGTGTCATGGGAATTCGAACACTTGAGGGACTTCCAATCTGGATGTCACCTCTCTCCTTCTTCGTGTACTTCTCAATAACATATGGTATGGTCCAGTACTCATATGTGCAAGTGATGTTCTCATTCCAAAGTACAGACGAGAATAGTGAGAGGTGGAGGAGATATAGATGGTCAGCCCTCCTCTTCGGCGGATGGTTGGTCATTGGCTTCATCTCATTCTTCTGGTCTTTCATGGATTCAGAAGTGACCGTCATCAGATACATGAACGAACAGCGATTCATCGAGGTCGCGGTCGTCATTGCAATGTACGCGCTCTTGGCATATCTTGCATCGAGGAAGAAGTTCGACCTCAATCTCAGACGAATTGCATACATATTCTCGGTTGGATTCTTCGTTCACTTCTCAATGGAATTCACATTGCTACTAAGTGGTATTCGAAAGTCGGGAGTATTCGACCTTGTCTTCAACAGTTTCTTAGAGTTCAATATGGGCACACCTCTCCTCTATCTGATGCTTGTTGGACTTGTCCCAATCATCTAAAGAAAGTTCAAGAGAAATGGGTAACTACAGGGATTTCCGAAAGAAAACCTCTCCTATTCCTCCCTCATTGATTCCAGATATAATCCCACATTCTTCAAACCCAATTGAGCGGTGCCAAGCCTGAGGTTCAGGTTCGTTTGCTTGGGAAGAGCTATACAACTGATCATGTCCCCGGCTCTTCAAGTATTTCTCTAAGAAAGAGATTATCTTCTGACCGATTCCTTCATGTCTATAGAGTTCGATGACAAAGATGACTCCGATATACGGTATATTAGACCAGAGATACTCTAGTCTCAGATACCCAATTGGTTCACCATCGAGTTCTGCTATGATGATCTCATCCTGGACTATCTTGTTGCGGATCACCTGTTCCGTCACATAGTCATCTTCTACTACACACCATTCAAGGTCTTCAGGTCCAGCAAACCTCACAACGACCCTATCATACACACTCATCCTAACTCACTGTTCCAAATCTAGGATGTCAATGCATCTGAAGTAGGTTTCGAATTCATTGTTCAGAAAATGATATATCGAGAATGGAAGTTAGAAATTGTAATTTCAGTGGTCTAGGAGTGTGAGATAAGAGACCATTCTAGGTGTAGGTGGCTGAATCTTGCGAAGAAAGATCCTAATTGTCATCATTTTCCTCCTGTCTACTCTAATCCCCTCTCCAATGTTTGACTCAAAATTAGGAAAGGTTGCAGAGGGAGTATCAGGAACCATAGAGTATCATACCATTGCATATACTCGACATGATCCCATCTACATTGCATCAGACGCAGAATTCATTGCACAGGCTGCTTTAGAAGGGTGGCCTGGGGACGGTTCAGAGTCCAATCCCTACAGAATTGAAGGCTACAACATTACTCACACGGGATTCATCATCCAAATTGAAAATGTCACTATGTTTTTTGAAATTAGGAACTGCTACCTGGCTTCAAATTCGTCAGGGGTGCACATCGAAAGCTCCTCAGACTGTGAAGTATATTCCAACGATTTCGATAATGCAAGTATTGAGATATGTGACAGCGGTAATTGTGAAATCTATTCAAATGAATTCTATAATGGATCTGAGATACGAATTAACTGTTGTTTTCAAGTTTCGGTATCAGACGTTAGAGTCATTGCACCATCTGACCAGGGGATACTTGTTAGCAACTCAAGTCACTGCAATATCTCTAATTCCATATTATATTCATCACCAATAGCCGGGATTGTTGCAATGGATTCGCTCTCCTGCTCCTTTACTTCCAACACCATATCACATTGTCAGAATGGCATACTAATTTGCAACGATACCTCCTCATCTCTATTTACTAACAACTACATATTCAATCAATCAGAGTATGGAATAAAAGTTGAAAGTGGTTCTGATAACTGGATATATGCGAACATCGTAGCTAGTGAAGGAACAGGATTTTTCCTGGACGATGGTGTTCAGAATCACTGGGATGATGGATTTTTCCTAGGAAACTTTTTGCCTGGAATAACTGAAGGAATCTTTCCCATAGACGGTTCTGCTGGGAGCGAGGATCAATTTGCAAGGCCAGTAGACCCAGAGCCAGTTGAAGAGCCAGTAATCTGTTCAGATCCGATACTGGTGAAACTCGGTGATTTTGATGGAATTCTAGCTTGTGTGGTTTGGCTGAGAGAAGAAACTCGTCTGTATAGGTTTGAGATTATCAGAAACAGATTCTACATAAATGGAGCGTTTGATCGAGATATTGAATGGTCAGGTCCATGTACTATTGTGATTGATGTAGAGGGTTTGGCTCCAGGTATTTACGAATTCAGCCTATTCCAAGATCTCTGGGTTCCCCCCTTCGATGAGGGGGAAATACATCTGTTTGATTTTACAACCTACCTTCCCGGATTTTATTCTCCTATTGATAATGATGCTGATGACATGTTTGATGAATGGGAGATTGAGCATGGTCTGGATCCTTTGAGCAATGATAGTGAAGATGATCCCGATAGTGATGATCTCTCCAATCTTCATGAATTTATGTGGAACACTGATCCACAAAATCCCGATACGGACTCAGACCTCATGCCAGACGGATGGGAAGCTCACTACGACCTGCGACCATGGGTCGATGACTCGGGATTGGATAAAGACTCAGATGGTTTGTGCAACCTCGATGAGTATCTTCATGGAACGGACCCAGAGGATAGCGACTCAGATTCCGATTCGATAACGGACGGATGGGAGGTGACCTTTGGTCAAAATCCATTGGATCCCTCTGATGCATTGATAGATTCCGATGCTGATACTCTAACAAATCTCCAAGAGTTTCTACTTGGAACCAATCCAACTAGTCCAGATTCTGACTTCGATTCTTATCCTGATGCTTGGGAGGTGCGCTATGGATTCGATCCACTTACCCCTCCTGATACAATGTATGAAGAGATCGCATATTTTGCACCTTTCATTATCACTGGATATCTGACTCTTAGTGCCATATCTGTGGTGACAATAGTCATGAATCGAATGGGAAAGATGCTCCTAAAAGAGCAGAGCCAACTTGATGAAGAGGAAGAGATCAAGCGTCAACTTCAAGCTCTGATGTCTTGATCTCTATATTCCTCAGGATTCTTGTCGAAGGTTTCTTTACAGTAAGGATTGCAGAAGTAGTACCTCTTTCCTTCATAGTCAGAGTAGAGATCAGCGGATGCAATGTCGACTTTCATGTTACAGATTGGGTCGATTGCTACATCTCCCTCAAGGTAGGCTGCAGGAGGAACTCCTTCTTCCTTTAATTCCACAACCTTAGGCTTAAACCTATTCAGTGTAAGAGCGTTTGCTACAACACTGACACTTGATAGTGCCATTGCTAGTCCTGCAAATTGCGGCTGAAGATAGAGACCGAGAGTAGGGAAGAGAAGTCCTGCGGCTACTGGAAGGAGAATGATGTTATAGATAAGTGCCCAGAAGAATCCCTGTTTGATCTTTGTCATTGTCTTCTGACCAAGTTGAATTCCTGTGACAACATCCATGAGGTCATCCTTTACTAGGACAATGTCCCCTGATTCCACAGAAACATCGGTGCCTGAGCCTAGCGCAATGCCAACATCAGCTTGAGCTAGAGCTATCGCATCATTGACACCATCGCCTGTCATTGCGACAATCTTTCCCTGAGCTTGAAGTTTCTTGATTTGTTCTGCCTTCTGATCAGGAAGGACCTCGGCCAATGCATGTTCAATACCAACAGATTCTCCAATCGCTTTGGCGGTTATCTCCCTGTCACCTGTAATCATCCAGACATCGATACCCATACCTTTGAGTGTACTCACAGCCTCTACCGAGCTTGGTTTCAGATCGTCAGCAATTGCCAAGACTGCAAGCTGCTTTCCATTGACAGACGCATAGATTACTGTCTTCCCTAGTTGCTGGAATATTTCTGATTGGTCATCAATGTTGGAAAAGTCCACTCCGAGATCTTTCATGAACTGTTGACTGCCAACAGAAACAGTTTCTCCCTCAACAACTGCACTCACTCCTTTCCCAGTAGTGTATTGGAAATCTTCTGATTGTGGAAAAGCAATTCCCCTTTCATTGACATAGTAAACAACTGCTTCTGCCAAAGGATGTTCGCTGTTCTTTTCCACCGATGCAATGAGTCGAAGAGATTCCTCTTCTTTATAGCTCCCCACAGTGATGACATCGGTCACAGTCGGTCTTCCTATGGTGAGAGTTCCAGTCTTATCGAAAACAATTGTATCGATTTCTGGGATTATTTCAAGACCATCTCCTGTCTTGATTAGGATTCCATGCTGAGCTCCCTTTCCTATACCAACCATAATTGCAGTAGGAGTGGCGAGTCCCAGTGCACACGGACAAGCTGCGACCAGAACTGCAATTGTAAAGTTGAGTGCAAGGTCCCATTGAACGTTCATGACGAAGACCCAGAACAGGTATGTGGCAATCGAGATGACCAGAACAATGGGCGTAAACACCTCTGCGATTGAGTCTGCCTTTCGCTGGATGGCTGGCTTGTTCGTCTGAGCCTCTTCCACCATTCTGACAATCTGTGAGAGGACAGTGTCCTGACCTACCTTGGTAGCCTTGACTCTAAGAACTCCATTCTTATTGACTGTGCCACCTACAACAGAATCGCCCACTGTCTTATCAACAGCAACCGACTCTCCAGTGATCATCGACTCATCAACCGAGGACTTCCCTTCTAGAACACTTCCATCAACAGGTACTCGATCACCCGGACGAACTAGGACAAGATCATCAACTTCGACATCTTCAATGGGTAGAATCAGTTCTTCTCCATTGCGAATCACAGTTGCAACTTTAGCCTGAAGATCCATCAATCCTCTAATGGCCTTTGATGTGCGTCCTTTTGCAACCGATTCTAATGTGCGACCCAGTAGTATGAATGAGATCAGCAAGACAGCAGCATCATAGAAGGGGGCATAGCCAGAAAGGACGAATGTTGTTGCAACCGAGTAACCATAGGCTGCAGTTGTACCCAGCATTACAAGAGTGTCCATATTTGTCTTGAAATGTCGTAATCCTCTGAGTGCTGCTTTGTAGAACGGGTATCCTCCAATGAACTGAACAGGAGTTGAGAGGAAGAACATCAGTAGCATTTTCGTACTTTCTAGAGGAATCAGCGCATTAAGTACTCCAAAGTGGATTAGAACTACAGGAATCGTTAGTATCACTGAGAATGTTAAGAGTGTAGCATAATATCGGATTTCTTTTTCTCTTGCGAGGGATTCTCTATCTCTCTCCACACCCTCACTAGACTCTAATTTGAAACCCAGACTCAGAATTGTCTTCCGAACAATCTTGAAGGTGACCAAATCCTCGTCGTATTCGATTAGTAGACGTTTTGAATCAGGATAGCTCCTCGCTGTTATTACTCCTTTTATCTGACTAACTGCAGTGGTAATCTCATCCCATTGAGACTCACTAGGACTTTCAGAAAGCGTTAAAGTCATCGATGCTCTTCGAGCGCGATAACCAACGGAATCCACAGCCATTTCCAACACAGACCGATCTACTGAATCTGCGTAATATTCGACAACAGCTTTCTCATCGAGAAGACTTACACTAGCTTTAATCACACCATCTTGAGAAAGCAGTGACTTCTCAATTGTGGCAACACAGGAAGCACAATGCATTCCTTCAATTTTCATCGAAAGTCTTTCGGGAGTTTCATTTTTGGTCATCTATTTTACAATCCTTTATGCAATATATTATATCGTTGTAGATATATAGACGTAGATATATCGGTGTCGATATATAAGTTTTTTGATTGGGCGGGTTTGGAAGGAAACCATATTGTCAATTATAAACTCTGTTTGAACGCTTTTGCACAATGAACACAACAAAAAGTAAGATTTGTTCCATTGACTTCTTCGTAGTGCGCGCCTTCGAAAACCCTAGCTCCACAACTTGCACAAACCTCTAGGCTGGACCCGAGGGCAGATACTGTGATCGCAGCAAAACGTTTGAATAACTGGTTGCTAAATCGCTCTCCTTTCTTCGTCATTGAATAGACAATCTTACGTTTCTTCCCTATGTCTTCTTGCTTCTGGGTGACCAGCTTCTTTTCTTCGAGTTCCTGCAAAAATGGGTATAGTGTTCCTGGACTTAATTTCTTCCCAGTTCGTTTTTCATAACTTTTCATAAGACCATAACCATGCAATGGCTTTTCGTTCAACATCAACAAGATATAGAAATGCGAGAAATCAGCTAGTATTTCCTGAATGTCAGGATGGGGCACTTTCATGTCTTGAATTGTTTTTTCATTCGTCATTTTTGTGTCAACCCAAGGAAGCTCGAATATTTTGAGTCACACAGATAAGGAATAAAGAAGTTCCCGTGTGTGACATATAATCCAATCCACGAAGCATTTTCCTATAATAGTTGCCTATTTGATTAAACTCTTCCCGATCATGCCGAGAAATGGACTACATTATATGAGATTTTGATGAGTAGCAATATAAATGTATCTTAAGGGATATATCCATAGGGATAATTAATGCCTGCTCTCAGGAATCCCACCGGGGCTCTATCAATGTTAGAAACAGATTTCGGATAAGAAAAGCCAATATAGGGTGCCCGACAGAATATTTATATATATCGAGTGGGATATATCTGATTGGATACTATTGTTTGCGATATATCTGAAGAGATTTACATAAAGCAGAGGCAAAGGAAATGGCTAGAGACCCAATATGTGGAATGATAGTAGATGAGAACACAACCAAGCTAAAGACAGTTCATAAAGGAGAAACTTTCTACTTCTGTATGATGAGCTGCAAGAAAGCCTTTGACAGTGATCCAGATCGCTTTGCCATCGAATCCACAAATTAATAATAGAGCAGGAGATTATCTATGAAAAAACTGACACCAGAAGAAATTCGGGTTCGTTGTGATGATAGGGAGTTTGCATGCAGAACTAGTGCAGAGCTTTTTCCCCTAGATAATATCGTTGGACAGAAACGTGCTCTTGAATCATTGCGATTCGGACTAATGATAAAGGATAAGGGATTCAATGTCTTTGTTGCGGGTATTCCAGGAACTGGTCGCACCACTGCAGTTTCAAAATTCCTTCAAAATCTTGCAACAAACGAATCGAATGCATCAGATTGGTGCTATGTAACCAATTTCGAGAATCAGTATCACCCACGGGCTCTTGAGCTTCCATCAAGTAGAGGGATGCAATTAGAGCAGCAAATGGAGAGCTTCATTGAACTTGCTCAAATGACGCTTTCTGAGATGCTGGAAAGTGAGGAATATATTATACAAAGAAATCAACTTCTGAAGGTTTTCAAAGACAAACAGCAGGAAATAAGCAATCAAATGGAAAATGAAGCACGAAAAAACGGGTTCATATTGCAAGGTTCTAAGACGCGACTACTCTTACTTCCAATAATCAATGGTGAGCCTCTCGATCCTGAAGCAAACGTCCACCTGCCCAAGGAAATCGAAGAGAAAATCGCAGAAAATCGTGAAGTCGTGGAAAAGCAAATGCGAGTGCTTTTCCGCAAGTTACGTCTTATTGAACGTGAACTTCGTGAAGCTCTTCAGAATAAAGAACGAGAAGCTGTGCTTTACGCCCTCTCCCCACTTATTGATGACCTTAAGGAGAACTTCAGGGATCTGCCAAGGGTTACACAGTGGATTCAGGAAGTAGCTGAGGATATCACCGAACATCTTCAGGAATTCATCGGACTCTCAGAAGTTGATTCATCAGATGAGCTGGATTTATCGCAATCGGGATCAATCACACGGGAAGATTTCACTCATAGATATAGAGTGAATCTGTTCGTTGATAATTTGGGAGCAGATGGCGCTCCTGTTGTAATCCTTGCAAATCCTTCTTATAACAACTTATTTGGTGTAATAGAGAAAGAACCACGATATAGCGGACTTAGAACAGACTTTTCTATGATTCGCCCAGGAGCCCTGCATAAGGCAAATGGTGGTTATCTAGTTGTTCCAGCACTGGAACTTCTAACTTCTCCACATGTCTATCAATCTTTGAAGAGGGCCCTTGAACATAGCGAGATAGTTATCGAAGAACCTCAGGAATCAAGCAACTTCTTTACTGTGAAGAGTTTACGTCCGGAACCAATCCCATTGGATGTGCAAGTAATTCTAATTGGCGAGGAAGAGATTTACCAAGAGCTTTACAATAAGGACCCCGAATTTCGGCAACTTTTCAAGGTAAAGGCAGAATTTGACATTTCGATGGATCGCACGCCTGAAAACATCCATGTATTTGGCTCGTTCATTTGTATGATTCACTCAAGGGAAGGGCTGAACCCTTTGAAAGCAGACGCCATTGCAGAAGTAATCGATTATAGCTCCCGCCTAGCGGAGAATCAAAACAAGCTCTCTATAAGATTTGACATAATAACTGACATCATTCGCGAAGCAAACTTCTATGCGAGCGAAGAAAAAAGCATCACCATAGAAAGAGATCATATCGAAAAAGCCATCCGTCAAAGATTATACCGATTGAATCTTTATTCAGAGAAGGTTCGTGAGCTCATTAAGAAGAATATCATTTTTATCGATCTTGAGGGGGAAACTGTAGGACAAGTAAATGGACTTTCGGTGGTCACTCTTGCAGGTCATACTTTTGGACAAACATCTCGAGTTACAGCTAGTATATCCCCAGGGCACCAGGTTGTAATAGATATTGAACGTGAATCAAATCTTGGTGGTCCGATTCATACAAAAGGAGTACTCATACTTGCGGGATATCTTGCTAATCGATACGGAAGAGAAAAACCACTTAGTCTTTCTGCGCGGATTGTCTTTGAGCAGAGTTATGGAGGCGTTGAGGGAGATAGTGCAAGTAGCACAGAACTGTTTGCAATTTTATCTGCTCTTTCAGGAGTACCTATCCAACAGAGATTTGCTGTAACTGGCTCCGTCGATCAACATGGACGAATTCAAGCTGTGGGAGGAATTAATGAAAAGATTGAAGGATTTTACGAACTCTGTAAAGCAAAAGGTTTGACCGGGCATCAAGGAGTCTTGATACCAAAAACCAATATTCAGAATTTAATGTTATCAGATGAAGTAGTTGAAGCTGTTAGGATGGACTCATTCCACATTTATGCAATAGAAAATGTGGATGAAGGCATTGAATTGTTAACTGGTGTACCAGCAGGCAGAAGTCAAGAGAATGGAAACTATTTGCCAGGATCAATTAATGCAATGGTGGATGAGTTTCTGGTTCGAATGGCCAAAATTATGGAAAAGTATTCTACTGAGAATCACAGCAAACATGAAATCTCTACTACACCACAACAAGTGACGTTCTCTGGAGGCTGATGAGTATGACTAAGCAAAATATCCTCATCAAGAATCTGGAGGGATTGAACAAATCCATCTTCTTTAGAACAATGATAGCCCCATTAGAACCTCAGATAATAAAGCAGGAAGTAGTACAATCTGAGCACTTCATAGATTCCGACATCATCGTCGAGTTTCTAGAAAATCGTACATACTTGCCTGAGTTTGACTATATCGGTTATGAAGTAAAAACTGTTGATCGTGTTAACGCAGTATATTTAATGATAAATCCAGATCCATTGAATCTTGATTATGTACCAAAAAACAGTCTGGTTATTTGCCATCACAAAATTTCTACTCACAATAATCGTATCTACAAAAAAATGCTTGACCACGCAAGAAATTCAAAATTCAACATTTACAACTTCCACCTGGGGTGGGATATTATGGAAGGTGGAATCTTAGATTCATTTCTGTTTGACTTTGGATTATCTCATCATGATTTCGAAAAGGTTGATCTTACATATCGAGGTTATCTAATTCCTCAATTAGGAGCTATATTCAAAAAAAGGTTAACAATGGAGGACATAATTAACAGACTTTACATGATGAATGTCCAGCTATCAGTTATCATTAATCCACAATGCAAGGCATCCAAGGTTGGATACATACCTGGTGGTGGTTTTGTTGATGATATGGTCATAGAAATGGCGGATTTAGGTGTCGATGTTCTCATTTCATCAGACCATAATTGGGTAGTTGAAACTATTGCCAGAGAGGAAAGGATGACCCTAATTGAGATTGACCATTATCGCAGTGAACGTCATGGTTTACGAACAATGAAGAACCTCCTTGAGAACTCATTTTCAAACATTCCCATCAATATCCTAGAGAATGTTGATGGAATGGAACGAGCTCCATGCGATTGTAATTCTTGAGGAATAAACATCCAAGAAGAACTGTCGTTGGTTAGAATTTAGTGTTAAATAGCGAAGTCTTGTTGCATGTTGGCTCAAACATACCTCTTCTATGATCGTTTCTTCAATTTACTCATTTCTAATCCATCTTTGATTGAACTCTCTTCGCCCGAACGATCTTTACATTAACAATAATGTGGCTAGGGTTGATACGTTCCTGATTCTTGGTTTTAATGTAATAGAGTAAAATCAACAAGATATATCCAACATATGCAATGACCTCAATGGCTGAAGGATTCCCATTGTAACCGAATAGAGCTTTTGCGAGTCCACCAATAAGACCTTTCTCATGCAAAAGTGGATAACTGCCATCTGGTAATAATGGAGGATTGATGTTCCAAAGTTCACTTGGACCTAAGGCTAAGAAACCTACTTCTTGAAGCTCATGAATACCATAGGCAATCATTCCAGCGGCAAATAATACCAAAAGGAAAGAAGTTGAATTGAAGAATGATTTTAGACTGATTCGTAATGAGCCTTGATAGATTCCAAATCCGACGAAGGCTGCGAATATTAACCCCAAGGCTACTGCAATAAAAGTCGTATAGCCTTCTTGGATTGCTAATGCAGCTGAGAACAGGACTAATTCAACGCCCTCCCGCAAAACAAGAGCAAAAGCAAGAATGGGTAGACCGAGTTTCCCTCCCACAGTCCTCTCCTCAACGGATTGTCTGATTTCTGTGGTTAGGTTTGTACTCGCCTTTCTCATCCAGAATATCATAGAAGTCAGGAGAAATGCAGCAAATAAAACAAGTGACCCCTCAAAGACCTCCAGCATTGGTCCTTCAAATGACCCCCAAATCACCCCCAGCACAGAAGCTAATCCGATACTTGTGATTATTGCAAGTAATGTGCCGCTGATGATGCTACGATTCATATTCTCTCTGCCAGTCTTGCGAAGATAAGAGAACATTATTGCAATGACAAGAGCAGCTTCAATACCTTCACGCAGTGCAACAATGAATGGTGCAATGAACATTATAGAATCCCCCTATCATGGAATATTCCTACTCGTCTAGCAGAAATTGACTTCGGAGAATGCCACATAACATAATGTCTATGCTTCTCTAGTCTATAGATAAACGATATAGAAGACCCATTGATTTCCTTTTTTGGATCCACAACTCTGCTCATGAGTTCAACCTCCTCCTGTACCAACCAAAAATACGATTGTGTCACCTTCATCGAGTCTTCTATTCATTTTTTCTTTTGAATCGAGTCCCATTCTTAGTTTCCAACCCGTTACGATTATTTTCCCATTAACTATGATTATTGTTTCATTACTGAGGGTTTTGCTTTTCTTCTCGTCTAGATACGCATCCAATGAATAAACAAACTCACTCATCAAGTGATCAATGAGATCAGTGAGCGAAGTTCCTTCTTGAATATGAAGTGGAAATTTGTTATAGTTTGATTCTCTTAGGCCCCTATTCAACAGCTTAATGAAGACTTGAATCACTGAGTTTTTCCCCTTCGATAGTTTTTGTCTAGAATACAACTTTGGCTTGTTGTAAATTTTCGAGAGTGTCATATTGTAGAATTCCTTCTTTGATATGCATCTCTTAGCCGCAGCAACCTCGTCGGGGTATTGCTACTATTCTACGCTGTGAATAGAAATCGGGGGAATCATCAAAACTTGTTTTGCATGACTGCTTGCAGAAATAGTATCTTTTTCCCATGTAGTCAGAATAATACTTAGTTACGTTTTCGTTAACCTCTAATCCACAAACTGGATCTTTTACCATCATTATATCACCTTCAGTTCCAGTTCTACTCTTGTGCTTTCAATATTCAAGATCTTGGTTAACGAGCATTGCCATCAAATAGGCCAATTGTTCACCCAATCTCTTGATTCTATATTACCACAAGGATATATCGGAACTGTATTATTATGGCACGCTTCAGCTTATAAATATATCGTGTTAGATATATCTTGCATGATATATAATTGCGTTAGTAATTCAAAAGAAAAAAGAGAGAGAAGTGGGAATCTTCTCCCGCCCATTTAAAAATTGCACAATAATCCTTAGGCTAAGGTCCTTACTCTTCAATTCCCACTTCTAGATTGTATTTCTCAGGATTGGCATCAAACATCTTCTTATGCTCTGAGTTCATAAAGTAGTAGGTCTTGCCCTTATAGACAGATTTGATGTTTGGTTTACCCATCATACCGCAAACGGGACATTTTGACATTTTTTCTTCACCATGTGTCCAGATCATCTATTCCCATTCAGGATATAGAGTACCCACCAATTGGAGGGCACTCCCATTTATATCCATAGAGATATATCGTAGACGACTATGTCAATGCCACAAGCAAATATAAATCTATCGTACTAGATATATCCAAGCGGATTTATTCAAGTTGATTATAAATTAGTAGTTCATCTATTCTTTTGGTATGAGTTGTATTGAAGACATTCGAGTTCATTGGAACTCAAAATCGTCTCATTACTAGCCAACGAAGTATTCGCTTTCCTTCTCATTCGCAGCTTCACTCATCATTCTTAGAAGCTCATGAAAGGTGTCCTGAATATTAGCCCCAGTCCTTGCAGAGGTTTCTCGGAATATTGCTGGGACTCCGAGTTTGTTGATGAAGTACTGTGTGAATGCCTGACCTTCTTCTGGAGTTACATACTTTTTCTTGTCGAGACTCGTTCTCAGATCTATCTTGTTACCGATAATTACAGTTGGTGGAAGTGGCCCCATGTTCCTAAAAGCTTCAACCAGCCATTTAGAGGCATTATCAAATGACTCACGATCGATTACAGAATACACAAGTAGGATTCCGTTGCAGCCAGCATAATAATGACCTCGCACTTTCTCGAAAGTCGGCTGACCTGCCAGGTCCCAAATGATGAACTTGACAACATCCTGCTCGAACAACACACGCTTGGTAGCGAGGTCGACACCGATTGTGGCAAGGTGTCCCTCGATGAAGTCCTCTCCAAGATAATTGCGTCTGATACTTGTCTTTCCGACAGCTCCGTCTCCAATAAGGACTGCTTTCATGATTTTGCTGCCGTCGTCTTGGTCTCGCATGTCGTGGATCTCCTCAGTACCTTGTTGGCGTGATGTAGTTCACAAGCCCTCCCGAATAATGTGACTACAGAAAATGCAAAGCTTGGTGCAAGATAAGGTTAATGTTCTAGAACCAAAAAGAGCTTGTGATAGGAATCCCCATCAAACATCATGTGATGGTCACTCAAATAGAGAACGTATTATCTTAGTCATCTTTCGAGGACTAACAGATCCAATCTTAATTCTTTCACAAGAATGAAACGTAGCAAAATCAGAAACACCTTGCCTGAGTCGCTCTAAACCATCGCGAGACTGCAATGATTCTTCTTCCAAGTAGAGTGATTTAATCTCAAGTACTCCCTCTTTTCTATGAACCTTAGCATCTAATCTGCCAGCCAACTGGATCCCATCTAGAATGGGAAGCACAAAGTATCCATAGATGCGTTTTGAAGCAGGAACATAACACTCGATTGTGTATTCAAAGTTCCAAATTTGTTGAGGAAAGTGCCTCTCACGAAGAATGTTGTCAAACGGTGTAAGAATCTTGATAGGCGCTTCATCAGAAACAACATTCTGATTGAGTAGAGCATCAACAGAACTCTGGAGTATGTAGTATTTACCCTTCACACCCTCAATGGAAACGGTCTCGAGAGCACCATCAGAAACCTTTTCATCCAAGAACGCTTCAACCTCGGTCTTCTTGCCGTTCCAGAGTTTTTGCGCAGGAAGGCGTCCGAGGTATGTACGAATGTCCTGATAGTTTCCCAGACCCAACGAACCAAGGGTTGTCTCAACTATGAATCTTGCAGCCTCATCATTCGAAAGTGGTTCTGTATCAATCCCGGGAGGGATTACTCGTTCTGCGAGGTCGTACTGCTTCTGGAAGTTCTCCCTGTAGGCAACCATCAGTCTTCCAGTTGTATACAGATATTCCAATGCTCGTTTCTCAACCTTCCAGTCCCACCAACCATCTGACTTTGTCTTTCGCTCTCCAACAGAGGCACTGTTTGTAATCCCCTCCTTCTTAACTTTCTTGTAGACTTGCTCGATGAGACCCTTGTTCTCTTTGCCCCACTTTCGGAACGACGCCCAGAGTTCCTCGGGGTAGAAAGATCGCCTCCACGCATAGAAGGGGTAGGTCGCTATAGGCATCAGACAGGCAGAATGGGACCAATACTCGAAGAGCTTGCCCTCCTTCTGCAGTTCCCAGATGTCACCCTCTCGATAATTGGGATAGCGATTGAATGAGATGAGGTTGTGACTTCTTGACACTACTGATATCGTATCGATCTGGATGCTGTGGATCCGATTGGCTACATCCAACGTGGACTTGCTTGGCTTGTCGGTTCTGAGACCCTGTGCATCAAGAACCAGTCTCCTTACGTCCTCGATGGATGCTTCAATCATGATTGAGTATCCAGATAGCGCCCCCTGATAATTTCATCCCTCAAAGAAAACGAGGATATCAGATGCAGATAAAGCCTCAGTCAAATTCCTCGTTCAACATAATTGGCTACGCGGTCAGCACGAGAGGCATCCCCTCCCTCCCCAGCTGATGGGAGTGTAGATATTATAAACAAGCTATCACATTGGAATATCAATTATGTGTGGGGAAATGATAATGGTGATTGTTGACGCTCATTGCCATATATGGGAAAAGAAACACCAAGGGTCAGTGTTTATCAAAGACTTTCAAAGCCTCGCTAAAATGCGGGGTTGGGATCTAGAACTGATGATGGATGGGACGGCGAACCGCTTAATTTGCGAGATGGATGAGGCCGGAATCGATCAAGCGGTAGTCTTGGCGTTAGATACTGAATTTATGACTACGGACGGGGCGACAGCGAAGGAGTACAATGATTACGTCGCTCAACAGCTTCGAGCGTATCCCGATCGGTTTATTGGGTTCTGTGGGATCGACCCGCGGAGAGGGAAGGGAGCCATCCGCGAGTTGGAGCGCTGTGTCGGGGATCACGGGTTCCGCGGAGTAAAACTGTGGCCTCTCACCGGGTTCTATCCCGACGATCCTGCATTTTATTCATTTTATGAAAGGGTGGAGGAAATGGGCATCCCGATCCTGTGCCATACAGGCCGGGGCTCGACTTCCACGTACTTGAAGTATAATCGCCCGGTGTATGTCGACACCATCGCAGTGGATTTTCCCCATATTCCCATTATCATGGCGCACATTGGGATCCCATGGACGCAGGAAGCCTTCACCGTGGCTGGGAAAAATCCCAATGTCTATGTTGATCTTTCTTCGGTTCAACCTCTGTTCAAACAAGCGCCTGTGTCGTTTTTCCAAACCCTTAGCGAGGCGAAAATGACGTGCGGGGTGGAAAAGATTCTGTTTGGGAGCGACTGGCCGATCTTTACGCCACTCTGTCCCCAACGCGAGTGGGTAGAAGCCATCCAAACCATGGCCCTCCCACCACCCCTTCAAGCAATGGGGTTTCAGGAGTTTACGGAGGCCGAGAAACGTCTGATTCTCGGAGGTAACGCCAAAAAAGCTTTGGGGATATAGAGTGGGAAGCCAATCACTTTGAACTACCATCAAGGATATGTCGATGGTGATAAAATCAAAAAGGTTCGAAAAAAGGTGGAGGAGATTCTCAGAGGTCTGATCTAGTAGCAACAAGAACTTAAGGCATCACAGTCATACCGGAAAATTCTGGAGTCACAGGATATGAGTCAGCAGAGTGAAGCAGAGTCCAATACTCAAGAGTTGACCAAGTACTTCCAGGAACTACTGGAAGAAGAAGGTGAGCAGGGAGATATTGGAGTCACTAGCTTTCACATCGTCTTTGATAATTTGTTGGATGTACAGAAGGACAAGCTCCGCGAAACCGCAGGAGATCAATTCGAAAACCTCTATGAATCTGGATCAATCATCTGTTTTGCAGTGAGCTACAAAGATCCAGCGATTGACTATATCGATGACAGAGAGAACGGAAAACCAGATTATAAGCTCTGGAACGAGTATGCAATGGAATATCATAGAATCAATCAGGTTCTCAACAAAATGGCTGAATCAATAGCTTCTCGTTTCGAGGGCATTCCTCTCAAAGCGACCATTGGCGGAGAGATTGGACATATAGACCATGTCCACGATTATTTCCCAATGGTGGTCTCTCATAGAGTTGTTGCTGAAAACGCTGGTATAGGTTGGCGAGGGAAGAACCAACTTGTCATTCATGAGAAGTATAGCTGTGCCCTTCGCTTTTCGTCGGTTCTCGTGAACCTACCATTGATACACGGAGAGAAAATGGAATCAAAGTGTGGTGAATGCACTGCGTGTGAGGATGTATGTGGATACATCAGGCATCGAGAGAAGCTTCCGGACTATCGGGAGAACTGCAGAAGGTACATTCTGTTCTTGAAGTCAAATGGGATTGAGAAAGACATCTGTGGTAAGTGCATAAAAGCTTGCTACCGCAAAAGTGACTTCAGCAAACAGTTTTCGCTCTAGGCGCTGAAGCTTTCCTTCGATTCGCTCCACCAAGACCTCCAACTGTCAAACATTCGAATATAATCAGGTTCTTGGAGACCCCCAACGAATGTAGGTCCGGGATTCCCAATTGCCTTTCGGATCAAGACAATCTGCCCAACATGACCCAAGTAATGCAGGGCAATTCGTTGAATGCTCTCCTCAAGTGTTTCGTTGATCTCAGGAAACAAAATTTCCGGATACGCGTCGTCATCCAGTGAATCGAGATAAGAGAATCCTTTCTCGGAAACCCCCAGATACTCATCGACGAGTTCATCAAAGGAAAAGGGAGGACTTACTGTATCAATCTCCTCCTTTGTCGTCGCATATCGATAGTAGTGCATCACATCTTTTGAAAACAGACGTGTGTCTTGACAGGTCAAACACAGCACCATATGAAAATGGACAAAGCAATGTCCAACAATCCAACTGATGCTGTTGAATTCTGGTTGGGGTCGTATGGTTACTTCATCTGGCTGTATGCCTTTGAATGAGTTGAGAAGGTTTACCTCTGCAGCTCGGAGTAGGTTGATTGCGGATTTCTTCATCTCCTTCACGCACTCGATTGATTGGGCATCCCTGAAATAAATCCTGACATCTAAGAAAAAGCGATGATGTAAAAAGGAAGGATATCTGTGTTCAGAATAAGAGGGAGATAGTTGAAGAATCAAACACCATTCGCGCTATGTATCATTGGGGGTCTGTTTCTTATTGCTGCCGGATACAACCATGGGATAGCCACAATATTCTTGATCTATGCTTTTGTGCATGCAATCGCCGCATTAGCTCCATATTATGTCATCATTGATTTTGTATTGCTTCTTTTGGGTGTCATTGCGTGGACTGGCGGTTATGCGGTCATTCTCGGAGGATACCTTCTCACAACCTCACATGTCAGAATGGGCAAGTTCATTATCGCAATAGCTGCAGGATTTGGACTCATCAGCTTCATCCTGACGATAGTGTGGGTGTATCTTGCCTTTGGAATCACTGGACTCCTTGTTCTCACATGGTTGATCATGAACTCAATCTGGGCGATAGGACTGATTCTGACGATAATTGCGAGAAGCACCGCGAAATGACTTTGCAATCATTTTTCAGATGGCTTGTTTGCGATATATGGGAGAGGTTTCACATATGAGTTTGCAAAACAAGTTCGAAGAGGAGATGAAGGACATCTGCGAGGAGTACGCCAACTTACTCAGACAGAAGAAACTCGTTGAACAACAACTTGATACATTGCATGACTATCTTGAGGTGACTATGCGAAAATATGACAAGGACGAATATGACGATCCCAATGTCCCTGTAAAGGTTGACAAGATAGTCTATACAAGTGAGCGAATGAGAAAGGGTGCTAAGGACAAACTCAAAAAGATGCTTAGTGAAAAACAGTGGTCCGAGATCTACAGAGAGAAAGAAGTCACAGCATATCGAGTGACCCCTCGGGAAGACTGATTGCTTCTAATTGCCGCTGAGTTGTACCATTTCAGAGGAAAATCTAACTGTCACCACTACGAAGAAGGATTGTGAACAACCTACCGTCACATTTCCCAACACGACTGTATTGTTCCATTTCGAATTCACCATTCAATGAAGTTGTCATCAGTTCTGCGGCAGTCAGGTTTAGAGTTCCACTGCCGTAATCGTCTTCTTCATCGATGGATTTCCCAGGAGCTAATATTGTTATCTGCCAGTAGGCCTCATTTGCTTTTCGAATGGATTCGAGGTCAATCGTAACAACCTCACCACGTAGTCTGCACTCCAACGCACTGTATAGGATGTTCAAGAAGATGTGTACCAACAAATCATTAGCCATCACGATAGCTTGACTGGTTTCAGGTTTGAACTCAACCTTAAGCTCGTCCGTACCAACTCTCTGGGTGAAGGTATCGAGTGCAGACACAATCGTTGACACAATGTTGGTTGGTTCCAATCGAGTGGTATCAAGCTGGTCTGTTTCACTGAGTAGACGTACATTAGAAATCAATTGTTCCGAAAATGAGATAGCTGAGAAACCATCATCCGCTAATCTTTTTCTCTGTTCGTTTGACAAATCCTCAGAGCCTAGTAGCTCTAGTGTTGTCATTACCATCTGGTTGTAATTTGAAATATCGTGCATCAATATATCAGCATATAATCCTGCTCGTTTGTGGGATTCTTGTTCATCACGAATAGCTCTGACATAGAGCCAGATCAAGAGTGGTGGTCCAATCAATAGTCCGACGAAGAGGAGAATTTCTGAAATCCACCATGCAGTTCTCCAAGTTTCATTGTAACTCTTCAATATATTTGGCAAAATCCACAAGCCTAAGTAGAATGCAACGACCATCTCCACAGGAGGTTTTCCTCTCGAATTCTCAGCTAGGAGAAAGATGAGATACGTAAGGGCGAACATGATCACAAGATTCAATCCAAGAAGTACTATCGCACCATACGGGCTGTACACTAGACCAGGTTCCGTGTTCAATACGATTTGATTTAGAAGCTCCCCAAGAACTACTAGTATCACAAAGAAAACTGTATGTACAGTATAATTAAGAAGTGAAGGACTTTCACGTCGGGGTCGAGGTTTCACAGTCCATCGAACAGTTATAATCAGTAAGGCCAGAGTAATTGCACTGCCAACAATTATAGGAGTCGTCAACTCACCACGAAGAGAAGGAATAGGGAATGCAATTGCCAGTAGAATGGAGAGAAATCCCCAGAGAATGAATATCAGAATTAGAGGGACGTGATTCCATATTGGTTTTCGCTTGGGATAAAGATACAGCAATATCGCCAACATCAAAGAAAGAGATGCGGCTCCGACGTGGATT
This sequence comes from Candidatus Thorarchaeota archaeon, assembly GCA_048882045.1. GTDB lineage: Archaea > Asgardarchaeota > Thorarchaeia > Thorarchaeales > Thorarchaeaceae > SMTZ1-45. The sequence continues at coordinate 75,252 of JBHLRZ010000007.1, forward strand.
ATTGAATATGCCAGGAAATTAGATGATTCAATAATGAGATTGAGATTCATCGTTTCAAGCAGGATTGTAAGCATGAAGGGGAGATATGCCATAAGAATAAGCCCGATAACAATACCATAGGCGATACCACGGTGATAGCCTGATCTTCTGAGGAATGGAACTCCAAACGCCACACAAAGCAAAAGGAAAGCCGCCATCTGAAGTGTTTCAGCATATTCCCAGTTCATAGATGGATCAGCGATATTCAGTATTGTACTAACTGAGGCTACTAAAAGAAGAAGAACTGCACTGACCATATATCCTATGTTGACCGGGAAGAACTCCTTAGTGATTCGTGGAATCAGGAGAGCCGCGATGACGAAGCTGACAACAGAGATCCCTCCAAGCACCCAGCACATGTAAACGAGAACTTCTTGACTGAGCAAATGCAATGAATATTGCACGATTCCGTAAAATGCAGAGGGAATAACGACAGCAAGAGAAAAGAAGAATCGTTTTGGGATTCTCTGTTCCTCCGTTGAGAGTCTTTTCAATACACAAAGACTCGCACCAACAATCAGAACTCCGAAGATTGCAAACTCAAGTAAATCACCAACAGTATTCTCCAGAGTCCGGATGATATCGATATTATTTGGGAGGGACCTGTTCTGTATCGCACTCCCAATATGCAAGATGATCGAGAATACCAGTGCAGAAAGGATGAGTATATTCGAACGGTGCGGTTTCCGTTGATATGCTAAAACGAGTAAAGCAGCAGCTATAGATATCCAGAACGCTTGAAGAGTGTGAACTGCTATTCTCGTAGATGGTCTATATGAAACGAGACCACCAGGACCAACCGCAAAGAAAGCTGCGAAGACTGCAAGTGGGACTAATACGAGAACCTTCACTGCATCTCTTCTCAGTCCTTGCATTGTTACTCAATTCCAAGGCTTATTTAAACGCAGATTACGTGAAAAGCGTTTCTTGGTCATAATGTTGATTCTGTAGCGATTTGTCGATAAAGAATTGATAGAAAGACTGTGAGAACAATAGAAATTGTCAACAGCCCCAGATAGACTGTATTCATCCCCAACATGAACAAGGGTTCGAATGCTGAAGGCACGATAGCAACGCCAAAGAATGATGCAGATGTGACAATCCCTGCAAGGACACCACGTCGTTCAGGTGAGATCACCTGACCAATCGTGATCATAAGTGGGAACAAGACACCTCCTGCCCATCCTACTAGAGCTAGACTGATCCCCACAAGTAGAATCGAACTACCCGCCGTAATGTCTATCAGCAGGAGAGTAATGATAGACATGAAGAGAGTCACCAATCCAATGACAATTGAGATACCATATCCTATAGATTTAACCATTCTACCTAACACCCCTCCAGCTGCTGCACCACAGATACCAGCGAACAGCAACAAAAGTCCGAGTAGTGTTGGATCCATGACTTCTGTCAGTCCACGAGAAGTCCATACCATTGTCCCAAGGTATGTCAGTGTGATGAAGAATGTGCTAGCCAGCATAAGGAGGACTAGAGGTTTTCTCAGCTCAATACGGAGGTTATTGATCAGAGCTTTGACACCAGTTTCGCCTTCTATTCTTCTCTCCGGACTCTTGGCCTTCAGAATTGCTATCAAACCAAAGAACATGATCACAAGGACTAGTAAGTAATGATATTGCCAACCGATGGTAGCTATTTGTCCTGCAACGAATGGGCCTAATCCAACACCAAGTGATGCTAGACCAGAAGCGATACCCATTCTCTTCGGAATGTCATTTGGAGCTGCGCAGTCTGATAGTAAAGCCAGAATGACTGGATTGACGAATCCAAAACCAATCCCTGCTACAAGATTTCCCAAAGCGAAAATCTCTATTGAAGTTGCAAAAGAGATCAGAAAAAGTCCTGCGATGAAACCAACAAGCCCTCCTGCTATCACCTTGGTCCTTCCATAGATGTCTGATATAGCTCCAGCAAACAACTGAAAGGTCGCAAATGGAATCATGAACGCAGGAAGTGCAATCAAGACTGCAGTTGCGTTCACTGAAAAATCAGAGGAAATAGCTTCGAGAAGAGTCAATACAGCATTTCCTACAAAGGGTCCTAATCCAAACAGGATATAGGAAGTGGTTTCTATGAACCTGAAAGACTTGGGAGTTTTAGATGGTTCTACTGTTTGCCCATTCATTAGTTTCTGACCACGTTTGAAATTCATTAACCATAGTTAAATACTTGGGTCTGCATAAGACCGAATAGCCTATCAGTAGGCTTTTCCAATGCACTCAATTGCGTGTGAGAGGTGTATCCTATTCTGCATGTAAGTGCTCATTTCGTATTCATAGCGTTCATTCTCTCAGGGCAGTCCTATTCTTCTAGCAGCCTGTTGATTTCGTCTACTTTCATCTCAAGTCCTGATAATCTCTCTCCCAGGTTCTCCATCTTTGCCCTCATCTCAGCTCCCATTTCTCCTCCCGGATCTTGTTTCATAATAGTTCCAGTGAGGACAAGGGTCAATACGATGACTGGTATGGAAAATCCAGCATAATCCCCGAAATAGCTAAGGACACCGATGATGATAGCACTTCCTATCCAGACACCAGCTATCGCTGTTCCTCTATAATCCATTCATTTCTTTTCTCCTTTTTAATTCACTAGGTGATATTTCGATGTGGAATTCCTTCAGCTTGTAGTATCTCAGGGCTCTGGCTTCGTCTTCTAGAAGTACGGTTCTTGTTTCGACTAGATCTGCTTTGTGGAGTTTGTTAAGGTGAACCTTGGCGAGTGCTCTGCTTATACCGACCTCCTTAGCTATTTCGCTGAGATATTTCTCACCATCTATCAGGGAGGCGAGTATCTTGAGTCGATGCTCGTGTCCCAACGCTCTCAGCTTTTCTATGAGGTCTGTGTATTCCACATTCTTCACCGACAATTACATGTAATTAAAATATTACATATAAGTGTCATTAACTCAGCAATGGATTCCTTCTTCAAGGCAACAGTAGTCTTCTAACTTGGAGTTAATTCCCAGGGCTACAATCTATCCATATGATCGATAGGAAGGATTAAATAATACACAATTGTTAAGATTGGGACCGCTTTTGAGCGGTTGAAATAAGGAGAGTAAGAGAAAATAGATGATTTCAGCAAAAGCTAGGAAAGCATCAACAACTCTGGGAATAGTTTTAGTCATCCTCCTGCCCTTGAGCGCACAGCTTGTTGCTGTTCAGGCAGCACCACCAGTGCCGATTGGGCTTCTTGATCCAACAACGATTCCCAAGTTTGTAAATCAATTGAACGGACCTCCGCCTGTCTATGAAACGACAGATGTTCTGGATTCAAGCGGAAACCTAGTAAAACAGACAGCGATAGTGGATATGACTGAATTTTATCAACAAGTTTTGCCTTTGCCTTTTCCTCAGACACCAGTCTGGGGTTATGGAGGCCTAGCGCATGATGCGCTTACAGGCAATTTCTTGGGATATGTGCATAATCAACCAGGACCAACATTCGAGGCAATTCGTGGTATTCCAATAGAAGTTGAATACCAAAACAAAATCGTTTCACCTCATATGTTTCCAGTAGACCCTACATTGCACTGGGCCAATCCAAACAATGTTCCCATGGGCACCTATGTGCCTCCATTTACGCCATATCCTCCAGGGTATACCGAAGCCCAATCGCCTGTGCCTTTAGTTCCTCATCTTCATGGAGGTGAGGTACAGTCAACTTCAGATGGTCATCCGGAGGCATGGTTCACAGCCTCAGGTATTCATGGACCAGAATATAATACAGAAAGCCCAACAGCCGACTCATCAGCAATCTTCAACTATCCCAACGCGCAGCCTGCGACAACCCTTTGGTATCATGATCATGCTCTTGGAATCACGAGAATTAATGTAATGTCCGGTCTTGCAGGGTTCTATCTCCTCCGCGACCCAAATGATGCCATTGCACCATTACTTCCTGCAGGGAAATATGAAATGCCACTGGTGCTTCAAGATCGAACTTTCAATGCAGACGGCAGTTTCTGGTTCCCAGAAGTCGGTGTGGATCCTAATGTGCATCCATACTGGCAACCTGAATTCTTTGGCAATGTAATTATGGTTAACGGACTGGCATGGCCTAACATGAATGTAGACCAAGGACAATATCGGTTCCGCCTTCTAGATGGATCCAATGCGCGTTTCTACACACTCAAATTTTGGGTTCCCTCTTTGGACCTATTCCTACCATTCACTCAGATTGGAAGTGATGGAGGATATCTTCAGACTGCAGCAGCACTGACCGAGTTGACAATTGCTCCGGGTGAACGAGCAGATGTTCTTGTTGATTTCTCGGGATTACCCACAGGGACCAAAGTGATTTTGAAAAACACTGCAAAGACTCCTTTTCCCAAAGGAACTCCAGCAGATCCTAAAACAGTTGGTCAATGCATGCAATTTACTGTAGGTCCTAGCCCAGGTCCAGCTCCCGCGGTCCTACCTCCATTATTGAATCCTACCCTTTCAGGAGTTTATCCTACCCTGCCACTCACCAATTTACAGCGCACACTTGCATTATTTGAAGTGATGGGACCTTTAGGTCCATTAATGGTCACTTTAAATGGACAGCTATGGTCTGGAGTTATTACCGAAACTCCTACTTTAGGGACGACGGAAGAGTGGGTAATTGTGAATCCAACAGCGGATGCACACCCCATACACCTACACTTGACGCAATTCCAAGTGATTAGCCGGCAAAACATGCAAACTGCTAAATACGCTGCGGATTGGATGGCTCTAAATGGTATGCCACCGTTGCCTGAAGATGCGGTGCCCACGGAAATTCCAATTGGACCATACCTCAATGGCCAACCTTATGCACCACCATTGAATGAGCAAGGATGGAAAGACACAATACAAGTGTATCCAGGTCAGGTAACAATTATTCGCGTCAGGTTCGCACCCATTGATGGGAGCCCTGCTTATCCGTTTGATGCGACATCTGGACCCGGGTATGTTTGGCATTGCCATATCCTAGACCATGAAGACAATGAGATGATGCGGCCATACATCGTCATAAATCCCTAACATCACCTTTCTTTTTAGCTGGAGTGGAGGGGAGATTAAACCCCTCCAATCTTTTCTTTATACAATTCGAAGATTGATGCCTTTTCCCTCTTGAGGAACCGGAGCCTTTCTCTGAGGAGAAACAGTTTGTAGAGATGGAAAATCTCTAGTGCCCACAAACGGGGGTACCAACGAGCTTATCTGAAACCTCTACATTTGTCATCCGTTCAGTGTAAGAGGTTAGGAGTGTGTACAAGCACTACGAGTCTTCCGACAAGATATTCGTAGATAGAGAAGAGTACATTGAATGGATGGACAATGCGCTCAAGAGATGCAAAGATAAGAGTGTCGTGATGCATCTTCATGGCATTGGAGGAATTGGCAAAAGCTCGTTGTTAGACTATTGGACAAGCACAATCGAGTCCACAATAAGACTGGACTGCGAGCAGTATTCTGATTTCTACGACAGACTCAATGTCCTCGCTAAGGGTGCAGTCTATCTCGGAGTCAAGTTGGAGCGGTTTGATGTCTTATGGCAAATACGCCAGCGTTTTGTGGAAGGAGTGGAACCTGTACGGGAGGAGGGTCGAGAGTGGGCTAAGGAGGTGGTAATGGCTATTCCTTTCATAGGGTCTCTCGCAAGTATTGGATCTGCAATCAGTGCAGTGGGAACCAAAGTTACACCGAAGTTGAAAGGTAAATATGGGACAGTGGGTAAATGGTTACAAGAAACACTTGGTAAGAATCATATCGAACAGCTTCTTCAGATTCTTTGGAAAGATCCTCGACGTGCTGAGTTCTTGTATTTGGATGCGCTCCTCGAGGATATCAATAACAGAAAGAACTCAGACCAAGCGATTCTTTTCTTGATGGACCATTTCGAATATGTTGACAGTGAAAAGCATCGGTGGCGATATGGCGGTAAAAACATTACAGAAAATGAGCTCTGGCGTGTCTTTCTGTGTTCTCTCTCCAACTGCGTGGGAATTATGGCCAGCAGGAAAGGTGTCGATGGTCATGCAAAGCAGGAAGTTGAGGAGTCCGAGCTCTTAGAACTTGATAGGGATAGCTGCATTGAACTCATGAATCTGAATGAGATTACAGATTCCGAGCTCCAAGAAGAAATTGTGAGTGTGAGTGGAGGCAATCCATTCGTCATTGGGACACTATGCGACATGGCTGAATCTGGTTCACTTACTCCTGAATCTGTCGAGAGTTTCCGTTCAGATACACTTGAAGGTGTTCGATTGAAGACATGGAGGAGACTGTTCAATCATGTTCAAGATCTTCAAGAGCTAGTAAATAGAGCAGGTTTACTCCCATATTTCAACCGAAATGTCATGAATACTATAGCTCCGACCATGAATACAGATCAATGGTCAAGAATGCTAAATCTCAGCTATATCAAGGATAGAGGTGACGGGAATCATGTAATGCACGAGCTAGCTAGAAACCTCGTGGTTGCAGAGCTTGGTGACCGGTTTCACAAATTAGCAAACGAAGTCGCTGAACTCCTTGAGAAGGATGCTGAAGAGCAAGAGGACATGAAACTACTTGGGCTTTCTATTTCCGTGAAAGGTCTCGATTCTCCTGAATCAGCCTTACAGAGTCTAATTGATATTACTGACAAACATAGTTGGAGGGGGCAATTTCGATCAGCCGTAGAATTACTTGACTCAGTTAGTTTTGCCAATCTGAAGGATCAAACAATCGTTTCTTTGATGAAGACTCACCACCTTAATGGTCTGGATAGAATTGCAGAGGCGGAACATCTGTTAAAAGAAGCGATTGTTGTGTTAGAGACGCTTGTAGAGCAAGACCCGAAAAACAACAGGATCTATCTAGTTCAATATTATAGAGCTTATGGTTGGTTGTTACAAAGGCTTGGACAGCCAGTTGAAGCTGAAGCAATGTATGAAAAAGCCCTTGAAATAGCAAAAGAAACAGATACCTTGAGTCTATGGAAAAATACCTATGCCTTCAGCATATTCTCATTTTATAGTGTATTCTTAATGGACTTGTATCGATTGAATAAAGCAGCAGAGCTCTTACAAATGGCTCTGAGAATAATAGAGCAAGTGAAGGTTCCGGTAGAAGACCAGAATTACCGTGTGTTTCATCTGAATTTTCTTGGTATGACATTTCTGAAGTCGGGAAGACTGGATGAGGCTGAAACGGTCTTTAGGGATATGCTTGATATCAAAACTATAGATGTTAATCTGTTGAATAGTACTAATGGTCTTGGAGAGATTTTGAAACGGACCTCAAGACTTCTTGAAGCCGAAGAGGTCTATCGTCAAGGTTTGGAAACAACTCGGAGATTGTCAAATCAAGAAGAAGATAGTGCGTTTCTCAAAAATTTTGTGTCAGGATATCTCAGACTTAATGCAGTGATATTTAGATTCAATGGTAAATACATAGATGCAGAAAAGAAATACAAAGAATCTTTACAAATAGCTAGAGAATGTGTTTCTAAACAACCTGAGCTCTATCTATTTCCTCTCTCTTTGGTGCTTAATGATTTTGGAGTTTTTTGTTATGAGATGGGTCAATACTCCAAAGCAAAAGAATTCTATGAGGAGGCTATAGAGAACTACGAACAACTAGCACAAGATTGGCCTGATCGCAACGAGAAGTATCTAGCTATGGTATTGAATAATCATTCAATCCTCCTACGTGAAACTGGTAAGTCGAGTGAAGCTCGCAAATCCTATCGTAGAGCAATTGGTATCACTCGAGAACTGGTTCGGAAATACCCAGAACCTATATTCCATTCATTGCTCCTGGGAAATCTATTGAACAATCTAGGAGTCTTACATAGGAGAATGAATGAAAATATCGAAGCAGAAGAAGCCCTACGTGAGGCTCTTGAAGTTCGAGAAATCTTGACTGAGAAGTCTCCTGATGCTTTTCTCAATAGTGTTGCTACAACCCTCAATAATCTTGGAGTTGTACTATCTGTAACGAAAAGGTTGCCAGAGGCTAAGGAAATATCTGAAAGAGGATTAGAAATTCGGAGATCACTAGTCAAGAAATCACCAGAAATGCACAATTGTCGTTTGGGGTTTGCCCTGAACAATCTAGGTAACATCTACAAACTGTCTGATGGGCAATCGAAAGCCAAGAGCTGCTATGAAGAAGCTCTCGAAATCATGGAGATGTTGGTTGAGAGAAACCCTGAAGTGTATGAACGATATTTCAAGGTGATTCTATCCAACCTTATTCTCTATCATAGTCAACAAGAAGAAGATGAGAGTGTAGAAATCATTAGAAGAAGACTTGATGAGCTCGGAACCAGAGAGGCCCATAAGCAAGAAATATGGCTAGATGAAGAGGACACTGAAGCAGATCCATTCTAAATAGGCTGACCGACTAGCTTATCTGTTGCAATCACCATGGCTCACCACTGCGTGTGAGGTCAGGAGTGTGTACAAGCACTACGAAACATCCGACGATGTGTTCGTGGACAGAGAGGAATACATCGAGTGGATGGACAAAGCACTTGTCGACTGCAAGAAGAAGAGCGTAGTGCTGCATCTCAAGGGGATTGGTGGGATAGGAAAGAGCTCACTCATAAAGCAATGGATAAAAACCATGGAAAAGACAGTGCGTGTCGACTGTGAGCAATACTCAACGTTCTACAATCGACTCAACATAATAGCAAAGGGTGCAGTCCTGCATGGAGTGAACCTGCAGAGGTTTGATGTGCTCTGGCAGATTCGTCAACGCTTCGTGGAAGGAGTTGAACCTGTAAAAGAGGAGGGTCGGGAGTGGGCGAAGGACATTGTGATGGCTATCCCTTTCATTGGCTCTCTAGCAACCATTGGTACAGCGATTTCTGCAGTTGGTTCGAAAGTGACTCCGAAACTCAAGGGCAGATACAGCATAGTAGGGAAGTGGTTGCAAGAGAGACTGGGGAAGAACCACATCGAACGTCTCCTTGAAGTCCTCTGGAAGGAACCTCATCACGCAGAATTCCTCTACCTTGATGCACTCCTTGAAGACATAAACAACAGGAAGGATGAAACACCGATTGTGTTTCTCATGGATCATTTTGAGTATGTTGACAGTGACACTGCGCATTGGCGATATCAGGGCAGTAAGATTAACGAGGTGGAACTATGGTCAATTTTCCTCTGTTCACTGAAGAACTGTGTCAGTGTAATGGCTGGTAGAAAACCTCCTTTCAAACGGGAGGATTTAGAGTTTGAAGAGAACGAATTGACTGAACTGGACTGTGAAAGCTGCGAAGAGATGCTAGACTTGCAGGGTGTCACTGACAAGAAACTCCAAGAGAAGATAATTAGCGTAGCTGGAGGAAATCCCTTCGTAATTGATGCTATCTGCGATATGAGAAATGCGGGTACAATTGTTCTTGATGATATAGAGAGTCTTCGTGCGGACACTCTCGAGGAAGTCAGACTGAAGACCTGGCGAAGGCTCTTCAATATGGTCGGAGACCTTCAAGACATAATCAATCGAGCGGGGTTATTGAAATTCTTCAATCGCAACCTGATGAACATCATCGCACCACCAATGACATCAGATATGTGGGATAGATTGTTGCGATTGAGCTTTGTCAATAAGAGAGATGATGGAACATGGGTACTTCATGATCTCGCCCAGGAACTAATTCTTGCAGAGTTAGGGCCACGAGTTAAGAATTTGACCAACGAGGTTTCTCAGTTACTCGAGAAGAGTGCCCATGAAGATGACGATATCTCGCTCCTAGGACACGCTCTTTCAGTGGAAGCATTATCCTCTGAAGAAGATGCAATTGCAAAAACAAAGACGTTGATATATCGCCTTCTCTGGAGAGATTCCACAAAAAAAGCTATTCAGATTTTGAGCAACATTGTGTTTAGAACAGTGCATGGGAGGGCTGAACAAAAAGGACTGCTTGGGTGGGCTTATGATGGGATAACAAGATATGCAGAAGGTGAAGCTGAACTTAGGGATGCAATTGCTGTGTTTGAAGATTGGGCTATGAAGGATTTTGATAAATATGGGTCGAGTTTGGGTTTGTATCTATCAAGATTGGGATACATAATGATATGGACTCAAAAACCTGACGAAGCAAACAAGTATCTAACACGTGCGGTGGAGATTCGGAGAAGATTAGCAGAGAGGGATCCTGAAGAACATTCTGAAGCTCTTGCGGAGTCGCTTACAATGTATGGATTTGTACTTGCCAATTCATTCGGTCAATTAGAGGAAGCTTATGCATTAGTCAAAGAGGCCGTTGATATTTTCAGGAAATTCGATACGTACAAGCGGTTGGGTTGGGCATTGAATATCCTCGGTGCAACACAGACAGTTCCAAACGGAACAGTAGATTATCAACGGGCACTTGAAGTACAACGAGAATTATCCTCTAGTGATCCTGAAAACTTGTTCCTGAATGCTATTCACGCTTCAATATGTCACAACTTATCACGTGCACTATATCTTGAAGGAAGAATATCTGAGGCAGAAGAAATTCACAATGAAGGGATTGCAATAAGGAGAGAACTAAGCGCTCTTAATCCTGATGCATATGAATGGCGTTTGGCATTGGCACTAGATAATTATGGAGAGTTTCTATGGCGAACACGTCAGCTCAGCAAGGCAGGTAGATGGATTGATGAATGTCTGCAAATTTCTGAAAAGTTAATGGAGAAAGAACCAGATGCATGGATGTTCAGGATGATTGACATCTTAATTGACAAGGCATGTATACTCACAATCTTCGGAAGAATTTCGGAAGCTGAGTCTATAATTAATAGAGCAATTAGTTTGGGAAGGGAATATGTTAACCAAACTGGGAACTCTTTTTCAGCAAGAAGGCTCCTATCAACATGTTTAACTCTAACTTCACCATTTTACGCAAAAACCTTCAGAATGATAGAAGCAGAAAATAATCTAAATGAGGCAATAGAAATCCGAAGAGAGTACAAAGATCGATTTTTCCCGGAGGAGTACCTACTTGGTCTTGCCCTGAATAATGGTGGTGCTCAGTATCTTGTGATGGGTAACGAGTTTGAAGCAAGGACATCTCTTGATGAAGCAACTGACTTACTAGAGAAACAGAAAGATAAATTCATGTTAATGTCACATAATTCGTTCGCAATTTCTCTTTCTAATCTAGCTATCCTTTGCAAGAGAGAAGGACAAATGCAAAAAGCATGTGAACTCTTTGAGAAATCATTGAGTCTCTTTGAGGAAATAGTGCAGAAGATACCTATCAGATATCAATACGATAATACTGTCGTGCTCAATAACTTCTCAATCCTTCTCAAGGAATTGGACCGTCCTAAGGTTGCTGAATCACATCTATCAAAGGCAATTGAAATCCAAAGACATTTTATCAAGATTGAACCTCAATACTTTGAACCTATACTCGCGTTATCGCTTAACAACTTGGGTATCCTGTATTCAGAAATGAACAGACTATCTCAAGCAGAAGAATCACTAAAGGAAGCAATTAAGATTAGAAGAAAACTCAGCAAGCAGACACCTGAGATGTACCAAGTTGGATTAGCCTCATCACTTCATAACTATGGAGTTCTCCAAAAGAAGGTCGGGAAGTCACAAGAAGCTAAGCAATCACTTAGGGAATCGCTTGAGATTTGGGAACAGCTGGTGACAAAGATCCCTGAAGTAATTAACCCTAGGATTGCCAGAACACTTCATCATTTACGGAGATCTTTGTTGGAAAAGGAATCCCAAAAGGATGAAGTAGAAGAACTCAAACTGCGTATCTCAACACTGAATTTCGATTTCTCGGAAGACGAAGACCTATGGATTGAGGAAGAAGAGCCGCTATATATCTGGTAGTTCTGTCAATCTTTTCTTATTCTCAAGGAGTTGGATGCTGAAAGTCTCGCCTTGGAAGAGATCAGGTTTGAAGATGATGAGGATTTCTAGACAATCAAAGTAAATCTCTTGCACACTAATTCTGTTGGTGGCCTGGGTCATCAATTCTTGGAGTCTATGCTCACCATAATCTTACCCTGAGATGCGCTCTCTCATTTGCGGGCCTCTCGCGTGCCTCCTTGACTTCAGGATTTTCGAGCGCGTTGTCCATTGTGAGCTTGAGATCATCTTTCGATACATCGAGGACAATCTTGCCCCTGATAGCAGTGATATGACCACTGGGCAACAGAATGTCGACATCAGACTTCAGACCGACATCCTCGAGTGTTTCTTCTATGATACCGCCACCCACGATAAGACAGGCGGTACCATCAATATCAAACTCCACATCTACAGCTCGACCGACCTTGACATCATCCTTATCGAAAATGTCCATCTTTGTCAAGTTCGACCATCGGATTTCGTCCAATTCAAAAGCTCCCTCATCAAGTGTAGTCTTCAGAGAGTTAACATTTGCATTCAACCGAATTGTGTCGCCCAGAATTTCTATGAGGGACGCATCCAGAACTGGGTCCTTGTCGGGTTTGGCCTTTATAGTTTCAAGCAACTCCTCCCATCTCGAACCGCCAAGTATGAACTGAGAAAGCCTGAGTGCTCCATCGAATTTGAAGGTCAGGTCGTTGATCTTCCCAACCCTCTCGCCATCAGAGTCTACTACATCGGACTCTCTCAATCGTTTGCAGTTCATTGGTTTCTTAACATCCACGGAAATCACACCAACTGTGGTGGTGTTCTGAGTCCAAATTAAACCCTTCGGCAAATGTAAAGAAAAGAGAATGAGGTCTAAGTATTCGATGGTAACTATCGATTAATTATTGCGCTGAACAAAGAGCTATATAATCAAAGTTTCATCTATTTATCAACGCGTGGTGATATTACAGTGGAAAAGATACAGCATTCCAAAGCTACTCCGGAACAACTGAAGTATGTCATGGTACCAAAGCCCCTCCTCAACCGCTTCATACTCTTTAGGGCAATCCGTTGTGCAGTGTGTATTGCACTAGCAGGATTGCTGCTTGTACCTCTCACTGTACTCCCGGGACTCATTCTATTAGTACTCCCTGCTGAAGTCGCAGTGGTATCCAAAATTCGCGATGAGACTGAACTGATTCAATGGGTCAGGTGCAATATGGTCTCAGGGGATTGTAACATTGATGATGCAGAGGCTGGGACTGAGATGGCCCGATTGATGGCTCATGACAGGCCAGGAGCCCTACAAGGTTATACTCGTTAGACTATGTTTTCAAAGCACGGGAGAACATATCTCCTGTGCTGATCTCATTTTGGGGCTCACCTAAGAATACCGAGTCCGTTCACTGATACAATCGCAATGTCGTGCTGTTTCTGTCTAACGTTCGGCGCTGACCGAACACCTTAAATACATTCGAACGTTAGATATTAACGTAACGTTCCGGAATAACGGAACGATATTCGGTATTCGCAAGGTGCAAACAATGCTAAAACCAGGATTTGAAACGGACACGGAAGTAAGAATACACCCAGCAGCTATAGAGCCAGTATTTTCACTCGACAGAGTGATAGCAGGTAGAACTGCACGCCTACTGGCGGCGCTCGGAGGAACAAGTGTGCTTGTGTATCTGGGCGTCTTGGTACCGGGTCTGTTCTTTCTATTCCTTCCCTTGACTGTGGCATCACTCGGAAAGGTGTACGATGAGGCTCGCATTATCAAATTTCTCAGATATGGCGAGCCTCTAAAGCCAGGTCAGTGGGAGAAGGTCGAAACTTCAACTGAGAGTGCACGGATCAAGGCATTCGACATTCGTCATGCCCAGGAGTTCTCAAGGTGAGAATGAGTGTTTCTCTCTATTGTATTGTCTATCTCCACGGTGGCCTCACCCACTCCGAGTGGGGCCACCCCCAATCTTTTGAGGTGAAATCATGAGTTGGCCAAATAACTATCCCGACACACCAGACGAACAGCCAGAGAAGAAAGCCCCCTCGAGGCCGATGCAACCCGGAGGAATTCTGAAAGACTTTGCGGTCGGATTCAAACTTGCTGCAACGAACTTTCTCTCGTACGCACTGGCTATGTTCGGTGTCATCTTTGTAACAATTGTACTTCTGATAATCATTCTGCTCTTCATATTCATACCACTGCTCATCACCCTGGGTCTTCCATTCCTCATCAGCTTTGCCATCTATATTGAGGAAACATTCACAACCGCAACATCGCTGTCTCTGGTGACGTTGATCCTACTCCTAGTACTACCAATACTAGGTCCATTCTTCGTAGCACTTGGATCACTCTTTGGAATGTCACGCGAGGTCGTTGAGAGTGATGGTACTTACGCAGAGTCAGTGTTCTCATGGTATAGGAAGAAAGGTCTTTCACTATTAGGTGGAGGAGCACTTCACTTCATAGTCACACTAGCTCCGTTCATAATTGCCTTCATTGGAATTACCTACCCAACATGGAATCCTCCGAGTAACGAGGTGCTTCAATTGATCATTCCCCTGGGAGTCCTTTGGGTCTTCCTGATCAATGGCATGCTATCACTGACATTCCCCGCAATCATTGATGGATATTCGGTGGTCAGAGCAGCCGCACGCTCAGTGAGACTGACTGCTCAGTTTCCAGGAAGGGTACTGGGAGCATGGACGATTATGTTCTTGATAGTCGGACTTCCAATCACATCGATAATTAGTGAACTGGCTTTCCTCTTCCCCTCATTCATTCCAGTACATTGGTTTGAACCATATGCAGGAGCTATAATTCTCCTCCTGATATTCTATGTGATCCCAGCCTTCTCAATTGTACTCACTAGGATCTACATGATACTAACAGCACGTGTGGATGCAACATACACTCTCGATGACTCAGGAGGCGATACTCTATGAATCCAAAAATATCAACTAAACCAATCAAGGAATTTGTGGTTGTCACAAATCCGAAAATCATCAAACTGCTATTAGATGACACAAGAAAGGAAATTGTGTTTACCTATCTTGTCATTCAACCAATGACAGTGAAGCAGCTGGCAGACGCGATGGGTAAGAAACCAGGTACTGTGCTGCATCATGTGCAGAAACTGAAGAACGCCAAAGTCATTGAGCTAGTAGAAACTCGTGAAACTATAAGAGGTATCGTCGAGCGCTATTACAGAGCTGTTGCAAGAGAGTACAGACTCGGAATCAGTGAACGAATGAGCGCATATGAGGAGTCCCCAGTAATGAAGGACAGAGTGAGATCTGCTCTTCTCGCGATGTCGACGTTAGGTGTACACATCCCTGAGAAAGACCTTGACCGGGCAGGAGTCTTGCTGAAAAAGATGTGGGACATCGAAGAACAGGTCTATCGAGCCTACAATAATCCTGACAATCATGCCTATCAGAGCCTGCCTCCAGCTACTCGAGACGATGTTTCAGAGAGGATGTCACAATACCTACTCTCAAAGAATGCTACATATCAGGAAACTCTCAGAGAGTGGTACGAGATTCTTGGATATCATCTCAAGAAGCTCACAGTAGTCGAGGGGTAGGTGATGGCAACAAGGCGATCATTGGTAATCATAGGTTGCCTCATACTATTAATGGCGGCAGTCAGTCCCGTTGAGGGATTGGCTGCAAAGCCAAGTCAAGGAGTCGTAGCTCGGGACTATTGGCCCACAGATGAATGGAGGACTTCAAGCCCTGAGGACCAAGGAATGGACTCAGTTCGCTTTAATGATTTGATGATGAGAATTGAGGAGCATGACATAGCAATTGACTCCCTCCTGATTGCGCGACATGGATATCTCGTCTTTGAGAAGTACCCAAGGCATTATACGAACAACTCCCGACACATCATCCATTCATGCACAAAGAGCTACACCTCAGCCCTCGTAGGTATAGCGATTGAACAGGGATACATCAACAGCACAGATGATAGAATGGTCGATCTATTACCAAACCGAACAATAGCCAATCTTGATGAGAGAAAAGAGGCTATTACGTTAGATCATCTTCTCAGAATGACCTCAGGTCTGGAGTGGGACGAATGGTCATATCCCTACAGCTCAAGTCAGAATAGTAATTACCAGATGTGGATATCCAGTGATCAGGTGCAGTTTGTACTAAATCGCCCAATGGTTGCAGATCCAGGAGAAGTCTGGACTTATAGCTCAGGAGGGTCACATGTACTGGGTGCGATTGTTGCTGAAGCAACTGGTAGGACACTCCTTGATTTTGCCATTGAGAACCTGTTCACGCCTCTTGGTATCTCACCCTCTGACATTAATTGGCCTCTAGATAATCAAGGATACTATACTGCCTCGGGGGGTGCATCAATGCTCCCTCGAGACATGTTGAAATTCGGCTATCTCTACCTTAACAATGGGTCATGGGATGGTGAGCAAATTGTTCCCGTTAGTTGGGTTCAAACATCCTCGGAAACCCTCACCTACTTCAACGATTTCAGTGGATACTCCTACCAATGGTGGACATATCCAACCGATATAGTGAACGTATATGCGGCACAGGGCTACCAGGGACAATTCATCTTTGTGATTCCTGAACTAGATATGGTAGTCGTATTCACATCGAGTGTCCCGCCAGATGAGGTGGGGCAACATCCCGCTATGCTGTTTGAATACATCATTCCTGCGGCTATGGGTGAAGACTCTCAACCATACTCAGCTTCGTATGCAATCACCTTGGTCACATTAGCTATTATTCCTCTACCTGGGCTCATAGCTGGATTTCAATATGCGGTTAGCAAAAGGAGGATTGGGACGAGTTGATTGAAATATCGGTGGATCTAGCTATAATAATAGGAATCGTCCTACCTATCGTTCTTCCAAGCCTTCTATACATCGGGGTAAGACGAGTCAACACTGAAGGGAATCTCTACAAATACTTGGTTAGACCTCCCCAATTTCAATCAGAAAATTCCAACAGTTTGGAAAACTCAGATATGTGGACACAAATCAAAATCAAACTTGGTTTCATCTATCTGGGGATGGCACTGTTCTTAGTCAGTTTTGTGTTGAGTGAATTCTACGAAGTCATATTTGATATTACACTACCCGTGAACCAAGGAAGTACTGGTGAGATGAGAACAATCTCAAGTCTTGCCTTTCTTAGCCTCTTCAACGCAGGATGGGTTGGATCTCTGCCTTGGTATGGATGGCTTCCAGCACCTGCAGGTTTTGGCAACTACCATGATCCGTGGGGTTGGATCTTTACGACAGCAGCGTATACAGACAATCCAAACTTCCTTGGTACAATCGTATCTGTTCTTTTCATCACATCGGTCATGGTTGGCACAGTGTTCCTACTGCCTCTAGTCAGTAGGAGAATCAGAGAATCCTTCGTTCCATCATTGATCGTGTTCACAACTGGAATGGCTGTCTTTACTAAGACAATAGTGGGAGGTCTTGGTCATGCGATCGCTCTGGCACTTGGAGCTCAGATTCCATTTGGAATTCGTATAGTGACAGGTAATCTCGTTCCAGATTTGAACGAAGTAGTGGTCGTTGGATTTCTATTCTTCATCGGGCTTTATTTTCTGTTCTTGATTATTGGTCAAAGGCTTTGGAAAATACATTACGATGACAGAAGGTCCCGTCTTGGCTTTCTACTCTACATCACCATCATCTATTGGATAGGTCTGGTGTTAACAATAATGGTCGTGTAAACAATGATTCAGATACTTGAGATTTCAGCACTTTTGGCAAATATAGCGGCAATAGGTATTCCAGTTGTGCTCTTGTGCTTGTTTCTATTATTGATACCATCATTAAGCGATGGTTCCAAAAGCAAGGCACGTAGATATCTTTCATACTTGGTGAAACCTCCTAAGTTAAGTTTGGAGTCCCGCGAAGAGCCATCTTCAAGAGAAGACAAGATCAGGATTTTCTTCTACTACCTAGGGATTCTTCTGTTTCTGATTGGTTTCATGATAGGTGAGTTGTATGAGGTCGTTCTAGACCTAGCACTCCCAGTGACTCAAGGAAGTACTGGTGAGATGAGAGATATTGTGTCTGTCATCTTCCTTAGTCCGTTCAATGCAGGATGGTATGGATCCTTGCCATGGATGAGTGGACTGAACACCTTTCATGAAACATGGCAATGGGTCTACTGGACAGCGGCATTTACAGATAATCCTGGTTTTCTGAGTCAAATGAATGAAACATTGATACTATTCTCAATGGGTGTGGGACTTGTATTTTTGATTCCTCTGGGGATCAAGAGGATTCGACAATCCTTCATGCCTTCATTGTTCTTCTTCATGACAGCCACGATGATTTTCTCCAAGGCGGCGATAAGCTCCTTGGCATATGCTATCGCCTTAGCATATGGTGGAGTCGAGTTGGAGATTAGTTTAATATCAGCCACCGGTGCCATGATTCCAGGTCTGACAGACTTTGTGCTAGTCTTGCTATTAATGACACTCGGAATGTTCGGATTGTTCACATTTCTTGGTCGTAGACTGTGGAAGTGGTTCTATACAGACGCCGCATCAAGAAAATGGTTCACTGTTTACATTGCATTGAGTTTCTGGTTGTCACTTGTGTTGACAATTCTGGTGGTGTGAATAAAATGAATAAACGAATTACAGTTACTCTGGCAATAATTCTAGCCATCTTATGTACTGTTCAGATGATTCCGACACATGCACAAACTGAGATAGTTAGAGACTACTGGCCTACAGACGAATGGCGGGTCACGACGCCAGAAGAACAAGGGCTCGACTTCAACACGCTCAACCGTATTGATGAAGTGATAGATGAGAATGACATAGAAGTCGACTCAGTCATAATTGTGAAAGGTGGATACATTGTCTATGAGAAATACTACAATTACTGGACCCAGTACATGGCACATACTATCCAGTCATGCACAAAGAGTTTCATGTCGGCGCTCATCGGGATAGCCATAGACAAGGGATACATCAACAATGTGAGTCAACCGATTCTCGATTTCTTCCCAAACTATACTATTGACAACTGGGACTCAAGAAAGGAGAACATCACACTCTTCCATTGCATAACCATGTCAACAGGACTAGAATTTCATGAGGTCGACATTCCCTATGAAGACCCTGCAAATGACCTCTTTGAGATGTATCGAAGGCCGGACATGTGGGAATATGTTCTGGACAGACCCATGCAGTATGATCCTGGTACACACTGGTCATATAACTCAGGAGGCATAGAGCTTCTCGGAGGAGTCATCGAACAGGCAACAGGTTACAGTGTGGCAGACTTCGCAGAGGAGTTCTTGTTTGATCCCATTGGAATTGATTACTTCAGTTGGTGGACAGTGCCTGCAAGTGGTCAATATGGATGTGGAGGAGGCCTCCACCTACAGCCCAGAGATATGGCTCGCTTTGGATACCTCTATCTCAATGAAGGAAACTGGAATGGAACTCAAGTTGTTTCATTAGAATGGGTGAACGAATCAACTCAGATGTATTTTGACACTGGAGGGTGGTATCAATACGGATACACTTGGTGGGGTGTTCCTGAACAACCATTCTACGAAGCAACAGGACACTACGAACAGAAAATCTACATACTTCCTGAACAGGACATTGTCTGTGTTTTCACAGGTGATATCGCAGATGAGGACTGGCACCCTACGGACCATTTCGTGATGGAGTACGTTCTCAATGCAGATGTTGGTGAAAACAGTAGAGGAAATAACCTGCTACTGGTGAACATAGTAATCCTAGCACTACTAGTTGCGCCGATGCCATATTTCTTGCTAAGGCATAAGCTCCGAAGGTGAAGAATCAGTTTGATGTTGACGTTTCTGAGTGTAGTATGAAACGAGTCCTACGAAGACTAATGCACTGAAGACAGTGAACCACTCGACTAGAGGACCTCCAAAGGAAATTACAAACACAAGACTAAGTACTGTAATCAGCAGACCGTAGAGGGCTGTCGGTTTTGAGAATCTAGGATGAATCAGCAATGCTAAACAGATCAGGATGAGAGTAAAGAAGTTCAGTATAAAGAAGATTGATGATGCTTGCATATGAGGATCTCCAAGGTTCTCAGAAAAGACACCAATCATGATCAGTGCAACAGCAGATGCAATGCCAACTAGTTGACCAATCATGAGGATATACTTGGCTGCAATCCGACTATCAGTGTACCAGTCCCTCAGTCCTATGAAGAAAGGAACAAGAGCGATACCAGTCAGTATACAGCCCCAATTGTAGAAATATGCACCAATGGGGTTGTTGTTGAAATTACCAAGACGGCTGAGATAATGTGTTGCAGGCCCATATGGGTCTGGGTAAAGAGCCCATGAAATCATTGTGAAACCACAATATAGTACGATAACCAGAATCCCACTCAGAGTTGACAATGGCTTTCGTGTAGGTATTTCCATCATCTTTCTCAACTTACATCATATGATATCCATCTCTTATGGATACTGGTTGAAGGAATAACAATAATTCTCTCTAAGGTGAATCATGAATAGAAAAAGAGAGAAACACGGGTCCTGTCAAAAAAGGGACCCGTTTCATAATTTAATTTTGAATGAATCAGTATCTGCGACGCCTGTCGCGGTTGCCGTAGCCGCCGCCACCACCACGTCGATCTCTGCGGTCTCGGCCACCATAGCCACCACCGCCACCGCCATAGCCACCGCCGCCACCACCGTAGCCGCCACCTCCGCCGTATCCACGACCTCCACCACCGCCATAGCTTCTGCGGCGTCGAGTGTCCTCGTGCTCTTCGGCGCTCATGTCGACTTCTTCGTTGATTTCATCAATGGCCTCCTCAGCCTCAGCAATCTCACCGTACTTGCCGATGTTAAGTCTGAGGTTGTTACGGAAGAGACCGGTGTAACCGTTCTTCAGAGTGTAGGTTGATCCAGCTTTGAGGTCATCGATGCTGGCGTCCCATAGTGGAACTTGGACAGTTCCTGTAGAATCACCCACTGTTGCGTCTGCGACTCTGTGAGTTGCCCCGTCGTTGCGGGACTGAACCTCGCGCTCTTCTCCAATAGCAACCACTTTGAAAGTGATTGTAACGTTCTTCATTCTTGGCTTCAACTCAGCCACTGTAGCCTCAATAGGCTCACGTTCTTCATAGCTCATCGTATATTCTCTCGCTTGTGCGATAGCAGGACAATAAAAACCGGGTGTTCTTCAGTGGGTATATGTGCGAATTCGTGTTGACCCCGCCAGACCACGTCTCGAAGGCCGCTTGCTTGTATCTGCCTGCACTTTCTTGCTTATAATGTTCCCTTAAGAACTTGTGTACAGTGGCTATTGAAAAGGGAGTCACACGGGCCCCTACAAACAAGAGCCCGTGTAGATTCTAAATGATATATTATCTACTAATATCTGCGACGTCTGTCGCGGCTACCGTAGCCACCGCCACCACGTCGATCTCTGTTTCCGCCGTATCCGCCGCCGCCATAGCCCCCTCTACTACTACGTCCGTATCCGCCGCTATCACCGCTCCGTCCATATCCGCCACCACCGTAGCTTCTTCGGCGAGTGTCTTCATGCTCCTCAGAACTCATGTCAACTTCTTCGTTGACTTCCTCAATGGTTTCCTCAGCCTCACTAATCTCACCGTATTTACCAATGTTGAGTCGTAGGTTTCCTCGGAACAATCCAGTGTATCCGTTCTTTAGGGTATAGGTAGTACCAGGTTCAATATCATCAATAGATGAGTCCCACAATGGTACCTGAACAATTCCTGTCGAATCACCCACTGTTGCATCAGCAACACGGTGAGTTTCTCCATCTCTCCTGGATGAAACCTCACGTTCTTCCCCAGTCGCAACCACCTTGAAGGAGATTGTGACATTCTTCATTCGTGGCTTTAATTCAGCCACAGTAGCCTCAATAGGCTCACGTTCTTCATAGCTCATCGTATATTCTCTCGCTTGTGCGATTAACAGGTCAAACAAAAACAGGGTGTTCTTCAGTGGGCATGTGCGTAATCGTATTGACCCCTCACTGGGCCACGTCTTGAAAACTCGTACTTGGTGTTCCTGCGTGTGTAAGCTGAATTTGTCCCCTTAAGAACTTGTGTACAGTGGCTTTTCTAGATGTAGTATCAAGATGATACTTCGTTCACAAAAGTAAGTAAAGGATTATATTCCGAAAAAACTCAGTATCTGAAATGAATCGGAATCTTAAGATAATTGTTGGAATTGCTGTAGTAGGCATCGTAGTCTTAGTGCTGTTCCAACCGTTTCTGTTCCCAACAAATCCACCGGGAGGACCTTCTGGGGATTCAGAGTTTCCGGATTTCTTCACAAGCAACGAGGACTACTATATCACTCGAATTGGATCTGTACCTAATATTGATCGAGACACTTATCGATTAGAGATCACGGGATTCGTTGATAATCCTAGGAGTTTCAATCTAGTAGAACTCAGAGCCTTGAATCTAACTGATCTACCCTTGACCATCGAATGCATAGGAAATGGTCCCAATGGGAAGCTGATTGGTACAGCAATGTGGAGAGGGTTTAACGTGTACGACTTGTTGGTATCTCTAGGTCTCGCAGAAAATGCCACTGGAGTGAGATATACCGCTGCAGACGGATACTACGCGTCTCACACAATGGACCAACTTCGAGATAACCAAGTTCTTGGTGCTCTCTACATGAATGGTGTTGAAATCCCGCAAGTACAGGGATTTCCTTTGAGAATCTTGAATCCAGGTTACTATGGTGTGAAACAACCAGCATGGGTCACGGGAATTGAAGTAATAGACAGACCTCTGGAGGATTATTGGCAGGATCGAGGATGGGATACTTCACCGCCCATGGACATTGATTCCATGATCTTCTTTCCCACTTCGCCCACTACAGTGAACGTGAGTGAGGTTTTTAGAGTGGGAGGATGTGCTTTTGGAGGGACACGAGTCAAGCTTGTAGAGTATACCTTGGATAATGGTGGAACTTGGTTCGATGCCCCGATTGTACAGCAGATAGATGCTGACAATGTTTGGGTATTCTGGGAGTTTACGGTAAGCTTCCAGGAGGTTGGTCAAGTAACAATCAAGACTAGAGCTACAGATATCAATGATGTACAACAAATTCCGTTAGACTCTCAGTGGCAAGATGGAACCAGCAGTTGGCCATCTATAACTATCAATGTGATATGAGAGTTCTTCACTCAATGATATTTGTGCTTGCAATGGATGAAACTATGCCAGTGCCACCACTTTCTATGTAACCAGCAGGGACGCAATCCCTTTGTCGCATCATATATCTGACCATCGTCTACGGGCATAACAAATCCGCATCGCTTTTTATGATGTGGCACATAGACAAGAACAGAGCCAATGGTTTCACCACCTCTCCCATCTGAGGCAAGGAATGTAATTTCATAGACCCGGCCATTGCCGCATCCAGACCTCTGAGCCCTCAGCCAAGCTGTATCGGATCCGACACCATATGCATCTGGCCACAATCCAACGAACTCGTCACTCGTGATGTTCAAGATGGTGATGGTAACATCATCGCCATCTGGGTCTGTGACACCTTCTATAGCTATCTCTACAAATTTGCCATTAGGCGGCCACAAGAACTGAACACTTGGGACTGCTAGTGTCACATTTGGAGGTTGGTTGTATGTTTCCGCACCAGCTCCAAAGAATGACAGGTGCTTCACATAAGCCCATACGTAACCAGCATATGACTCACCAAACCGGACCACATCCGTTGTGTTAACTCCGCAGTCGACAACCCAATCCATCTCAACAGAGAGTTTTTCCCATATACCAGTAGACTCATCGAGCCAATACAGACCAATCTTAGATTCATCAAGGTCTTCCATATCGTTTGGCAGTCCATCTCCTGTACGGTCTAAGTCAGCTGTTCGATAGTACAACCTGATGTAGGTGACATTCATGTTTTGAGTTCCATCACCCAAAATCAACTCTGTATCAAGATACGTGCCTAGAGAGTATTCATAGGGCATTAGTCCCGTTGAACTATTCAGGATATATGGTGTCGATTGATCGTCATATCTGCAAATGGTCATCTCCGGTGCAGCTACCTCGTTCAAGGATACCTGGATGATTGCATCAGTATGCTTCAGTGTATCAATCTCATTCACCATGAAGTAGATACTATATTGACCTTCAGCATATTTGAATGCAGGAAGTGTGCTGTACTCCAAAAATACTGAGTCAGGATATACAGTTACGTTCTTTCTGTTGAAGATGTTAATGACTCTAAAGACATCTGTCGTCTGTGCCTCAGAGAACATGATGATCGTTTGTGTCTCATTCCAGACACCATATCGCACAACATACTCAAGTTCCCCAGAGGCAAGCATGTCCACAGTTGCACCGCAGTCAACCAATAGATCTGCGATTAGAGACCCAACTGTTCCATCCACATCGTAGGGATTACCAATCAGAATTATCCTGCTTGAATTCCTATAGTTGACAAAGAACTCCTCCAAGGTCACATTTGAAACAGTCATCTGCTCAGCGAGCAAGTCACCAAACAGAATTGATTCAGGAGTCTCATCGTACACCAGAACTACATCTGCTTCTTTTAAGAATCCATCGTACATCTCAGGAGTACTGTAGTTGCTCAGAGGGCTCGTTCCAGCCTCTAGCTCGATTCCGTCAAGACTACCATCGTTATCAGTATCATTACAAAGTGGGTCCATGTGGAGTAAAACTTCTAATCCGTCAGTCACATTATCGTGATCAGAATCGTCATTATTTGGATCTGTACCAAGATAGATCTCAGCAGAATCTAGTAATAGGTCATTATCGGAATCGTTGCTCCAAGGATCCGTTCCCAAGACCAACTCAGTCCCATCGAAAATGAAATCGTTATCTGAATCGGGTGATAACGGGTCAGTTCCTGCATCGTTCTCCTCTTTGTCACTTGCCCCATCGTGATCAGTATCAAAATTCCAGGGATCAGTTCCCAATTGAAATTCCAGTGGATCTAGCAAACCATCGCCATCAACATCCGGATTTAATGGGTCGCTACCGAAGTTGAGTTCTGTGCCATCATCTATTGTATCGAGATCAGAATCAAAGTGGATGATGTTCAAGCCAAGACGGAGCTCGTCTGGATCTAAAACGCCATCTTCATCAGTATCGACGCTTTGAGGATTGGAACCTAGTAGCCACTCGTCATAATCTGAAATACCATCAAAATCGCTATCAGCTAGATAGATGGAGCTATTCACGTGGACATCTGTTCCATGCGCTGTTGTGATTGTAATGGTCCAACCATTAAGCTCAGTTGTATCGCTCAAATCATCTTGGTCCCAATCAGTGACATCATCCTCAAGGTCAGGTCTCACGATGATCAGGGTCTCCCTGAACTTGATGACATGAGTCGGATTAGCCACGTATATGTAGCCTTCGTCATCAACATCTATTGTCAAAGGATTGTCTACCTCAAGTGTCGCCTGCCAGATGAGTTCATTATCGAACTTCACAATACGGTTGTTTCCACTGTCAGCGATGTAGATATTCCCCTCTGCGTCCACTGCTACATCAGTCGGTGTGTTGAGAGGAATACCATCCGCAGATAATATTGGTGGTAGACCATTTGCGAGTACGCCACTTGAGTCAAATATACACACCTTATTTCCGCCAGAGTCTGCAACATAGATGAGACCATTTGGTCCGACATCGATTCCTCGAGCTTGCTCAAGCTCGCTCCATCCGAAACTGTCCTGAAGACCCCATGTGCTTTGGCTATACTTACGAATATTGGATAAATCACCATCAAAGCATGAAAGATAGACTGAACCTCCTCCTGAAGCCATTCCCCAGATTTGGTGAAGAGGAGTATAACCCATACCACCATAATCTGGTATCCCCCTAGTGAGAATGATGTTGCCAAGCGAATCACTCACGGTGAAACTTTCCCATGTTCTGTCAGCATTGAACTCAAAGAAATACTCCCAATTTGTTTGAGGCGTAGATGGAACTATGACCCAGCCTAATGTATTAACCCAAATGGTTTTGCCATCCGGGCTAATTTGCACTCCCTGTCCAAAGCGATTCCCCAGTCCATAGACTTGATTTATTACAGGGAGGGGATTTGATATCTTAGACACCAGTTTCCAAGAGGTGCCAATCTTCTCAAAGACAAATGCAGCTCCCTTATGCGAATCATATCCAGGTGCGCCAACCACAACAGTGTTGCCAGCATTATCAATGGCAACCGAATGACCAAACTCAGATTCATCTGGCAGACCTGGAACCTCTAGGCGGGTCTCATACCAAGTGTACCCATCAGTCTCACACACATATGCATATCCAGGTGCAGAGTCAACGTATGGACTCAGTACCTCTACATGCTCATGAAACGGTGCACCAACAACATATGTGTTCCACCCAGGTACCGAGTCATGCGAATATCCAAATTGGTCGCGTATCATTTGACCTGGCCCAATTTTATCTGTTGCCTGCCAATATTCATAATTACCTGGCCACCATAAAAGAGAGCTATCATACCAGTCAGTAACAGGGCCATCTGGAAAATAACCCCACATATAGTACCTACCGTAAATATCGAGATAGTACTTGCGTACTATACCCTTGTGAGCTGGAGAACCAAGAACGCTACTGTCACCAGGATTATACGCGCCTACGGTGAGTCTTGTGTTTTTATAACCTGGGTCGCGCTCTACTTTGATAGAGTATATCCACCTTCCTTTCATCTCGAGATCAGGGACTACTCCACAGTCGGCCTTGTCCGGAAATTGGTTTACTCCACCAAGCCATGCATATGGTTCAATATGGCCACTAGTACGTAAACACCATTCAATAACTGAACCACTCGCAACAGTACCGTCCATATATTGCATGCTAGCAAAGATCCTATATTCCATACCTGAATTAGTAGAATCACCTATAATGGCAACACAGGCACCCATTATCCCATTGGCTAATGGACCAAAAACCGCAGTTTTAAACATCCAGCTTGAACCTGATCCTTGGAAGATATACACTGCTCCCTGATTTACTGGTGCAGGATTGCCATCATAATATATATCCCACCATATTGGGAACCTGCTCTCTTGTACACCAGAAGCAGTTGGAGCCCCAACGACAATGGTTGTTCCATCGCCAGAAATTGCCACCGAATAGCCAAACATAGGCGCAACTGCTCCTCCATCCCAGTCAATATATTGCACACCGCAAGTGAGAAATGTTTGAAATGTCCAAGTGCCCCCAATTTTTTCATAGATGAATGCCAAGTTTCGACCAGGATCACCTACCACCATTGTGTTACCAGCATCATCAATAGCCATAGAAGGAAGATTGTTGGGAAGAGTTCTATCGGGTGTATTAGGGATAGACAACTCAGCAGCCACTCCAGCCAAATCATTTGGAGTTGATGATATATTTACAATCCCTATTCTTCCATCTTGAAATGTTGTTAGGGCACTGGTATGTGTAGGACCATAGGTTCCAAGTCGTTCACCCTCCGAATCGTACTTGATGATATTGTCATTGTCGGTGACATAAATATTCCCAGCATTATCAAAGGTTATATCAAGAGGATTACTCCCAACATTGGTTCTTCCAATAGTCCACTCTTGCTCAAACTCGATATATCTCGGAGGTCCTTCCACATCAATTATTGAATCTCCATTCGTGTCTTGTGAACATGGATTGAGACCATCCCGTCGCTCAATGAAGTCACTGACTGCATCGGAGTCAGTATCATTCATTCTTGGGTTAGAATGTGCAATGATTGTGAAAGGCAAGAGTGGGTCATTCAAGTAATTGAACTGAATCGTATCACCAGAGATTTCGAGGTAATCTCGGAGTCCATCGAAGTCAGAATCAGGGTTTGTAGCGTTAGTACCATAGACTAGCTCATATTTATCATTTAAACCGTCAAAATCTGAATCCACCTCAAGTGGATTAGTTCCAATCTCCATTTCGAATTTGTCAGATAATGCATCGCCATCTGAATCAAATTTTACAGGGTCGGTATCTGTCTCCTCAGTATTTGGTATCCCATCACAATCGAGGTCGAGAGGAGTGATAAGGCGCCAGTCTGCAAAGGCATCGATAGTGTCGGGAAGAACATCGATGTAAATAGTAAAGCTCCCTATATCGTCATATGACTCTTGATGACTGTGATGAGTTATTGGGACGCAGAATAACCAGTATGTCCACTCATAGTAGAGCTGTGTAAATGTCTGTACTCTGATATTCATTGGAAAATTAGGCATAGCAGTACTTGGTACAGCCCAGACGCCAGAATCATATTCAACACTATTGTAGTAATACGGAGCATCAATCCAGTCTGCAGTCGGTCTGCTGCTTGGAATTGGAAGATAGACGTTTTCCCAATTGTACATGATTCCAGCTATGTAGATTGGATCGTAGAGCAGACCTACATCTGAAGATGAACCATAAGGAGTCTCGATGAGATAGTACGGATAGACATCACTCTTTTCGACATCTCCTTCATGCTTGCCATACCAAATCCCACGCAGGATTCCTCTGAATGTCAGTCTGTCACCCACTGTCACTCCATTGTTAGTCCAATCATCAATAATGAGTTCTTGATCTTCATCATACTCAAGGAGCGGATAGACCTGCGAGTCAACTGAAGAAATACCATCTATGATTTCATCAAAGAGCTTACCAATTAGGTCGGATAGAGTGGTAGTCCCACACCAACCAAGTATAATATCAATAATGGAAAAGATAGCAACAAAAGCTGCACCATACGGATTCTGAGAGATGGCAATCAACATCAGGTCTTTGATGTATCCCATGAGTGTCTTGAGCAAAGCTTGAGTGAGCTGAAGGGGATTCAATCCGCCCTGCGTAATTGCAATGACTCCGTAGATGGTCACACCCACGTCTATAGCTATTGCTATAGCATCGAAAACACCACCTATACTCTTCCAAGTCTTCATCAAACCGGTCTTTGCTTTTCCAATCGATTTGAACGCAAGTTTCCATTCCTTAAAGACACTCGTGGCTGCTTGCTTTCCCTGAATAGAGACTCTCCAACCTGCTTTTATCATGCTATGAAAGCTTTCAACAGACCGCTGTGCAATCCTATAGGCTTCAATTGATCTGATCAGACCCTTACGAATCAAAGTAAATACTGAGATACTAAAATCAGTAATTGCATGAGCCCAATTGACTATGTCCTCTAAGGGGATACTATAATCTAAATTCACTGAAGACAGATCGGTTGCAACATTTTCTCCAGATAACCAGTAGAGTGATAGGCTCATGACAGTAGCTAGAGTCTCATCATCCAGACCCCAGCTCTCGATTTCCTCCATAATTTCAGGGGTATCCAAGGATTGATACAAGACTTCACTGTCAATTATTGTGCGGAATTGCCATATGGTCTGCTTGACTTTTTGTGATGTGATATTTGCAGCACTTGTTATCCCAGTGAATGAATCACCAACCTGACTAAAATCAGAGAGGTCGAGAATTCTGACATAACTCTCTACGCATGTGATAAAGGGATAAGGTCTATCCATTACAAGTGAATCAAGAGCGTTTGGTATCATATAATTAACAATACTAGAGAGTGCTTCATCCTTCTGATTGAAAGATTGGGTAATGTTATGTATGTCCCGACCAAGACTAGAAAGTTCGGATTTTATGTCAAAGACTCCAATGCTCGTATTCCTGAGAAATATCATATCAATAAGTGGTTCTGCGAGTGTAGTGTTCTGAGGTTCCTCACAATAGAAAATACCTGCTTCAGCACCATAGTCTTCTTCTAACAACAGACCTGTAAGCATGAATGAATCATCGTATCTAGCAAGTTCTCTTGTTTCTGGAATAAACCCAGCATTTTGTAAGTCAAAGACGCAAACCACTCCGCCCTCGTTTGTGGTCAATTGCCAGTCAACATTCGGTTCTGTAAGAGCTAGTGGTGAACTTGAAAAATCAGATACAAGGGTGAAGGTTCCTAAACTAGGATCATCTTCAATAACTGTGAACATTTCATTAGCACCAATGTCCTCACCATTTGCCGCTACATTTCCTTCATTATCCACTGACAAATAGTTCCCATTGAAAAGCTTGATTGCAACCTTATCATTTCCAAGGTCAATCCATTGAAATGATTGAATTCCACCCGCACCGTCTTCATTGACGTATACTCGACCATCTGCAGCAACAGAGAGATTTCGAGAGAGATTAACTTCAGTAAGTGCAGAGGCATTTTGATCGGATTGACCAAAGACTTTCCAGATGAGTTTCGCAGTGATACTAAGTTCAGTTGGAGTAAATTCAGGGTAGACCAGTCTTCCACTAAATGCGACAATCTTGCCATACTGTTCTACCGGAAAGAGTGGAAGTTCAATTCCTTCCGCAGTGATACTGATACCATATTTGATAACATCCATTTGTTCAGGAAGAGTGGATACGCTGAGTTGTAGCATGGGAACAATGAACACATCAGAATCTGGTTGTCTATGAACATCCATCATATTTCCATGAATATCATAAGGCCAATCCCAGGTTTGGGATATGAAACTGAGATGAGCTGGATCTTCTGGTACTAACTGGAATGTCATATACATTGGATTCCCATTTGTTTCAATATCAAATGACATTTCTTCAAAACAGTCAGTACTGCTGAATGGAGAAAGGTCAACACTATCTTCAACACCATCGCCATCATTGTCAAAGTCCCAACCATTGACAATGTTGTCATTGTCTATGTCTTGGGAGATGGAACCATACAGCTCATGATTGTCTGGGATGCCATCGAAATTCGTATCCGGCTCTAATGGGTCCAAGTCATTAAATATTTCAATGTCGTCTCGTAATTGATCGAAATCAGTGTCATTACTCATCCAGTCAGTTCCTATGACTCTCTCAACGGAATCATATATGGTGTCACCATCAAAGTCTGTTCGATTGTTGAGCGGAGTAACCTCTTGCAGTTGTTCAACAAGATCTCTTATGGAATAGGCCTCTCTAGGAGGTTCGTTGTCCGTTGGAGTTATGTTTTCCACGACCTGGGGTTCATTCGAATTCATCAAGCTTGTCCAGGTCTGGATATTATAGACTTCTGCAACCAAGAACATTCCAATACATAGTACTGCAACAGATACAGCTATTGCCTTTCGCCTTTGCATCTCTCCCTCACTGACCCACGCGATGAATGAAGACTCATATCTCTCTCCAAGATATCAGAGGCAATCCCGCAACATTGCCCGAAGTCAATAACATTCAATCTTGCAGCCAGAAACCTATCCAAAGGACAAGATAAAGCTGCTGAACTTTTTCTTTTTCGAGAGGATTATCAATTAATTGAGTTCATTGACTCAAAATAGCAGATCAAAAAAAAGAATAAAGAGGAACTCCAGCCTGCTGTTTCCTCGATAAGTTATTGTATAGGAGTTTCCTCTCATCTTGAAAAGGTGATGCCAGCAATGTCAGAGAGAAGTAGGGAACAGAGATTCGATGAAGTCTACCAGATCATTCTGATTATTGTAGGCCTTTCATTTGACATACTCTATGAGTCAGGTCGATTCCCGCTGGCTGAGATTGCAGTCTTCATGTGGATCCTGACATTCTGGGCCTACGGAAATCTCAAAGGAGGTATTTGGGAGTATCCTCTTAAAATTGGAAGTTTCAACCTGGCAATCACTTTGATGACAAATTTCTATGTAGTGGGCATGTTCAGAAACCTTACTGTCCTGGATTTATGGGAAATTCTACTAGTCATAGTTGCATTTCCCCTCCTATGTCTGATCATTTCTCTGGTTCTTGCGTCATATCTCAAAGAGGCAGTAGACCGCACTATTGCTTTACCTGTCTTAATTGGTGGTACTCTTGGGTATGTCTTTTTTACGTGGGCGGTCCTCTTCTTGGTATAGTTCATGTGTCATCCTTTTCGAAAACCAGAGCATATCTGAAGGGATTGCCAACCTTCCGTTGGAGTCTAAAACCTGCTTGTCTCGCCCAGTTAACGACAGTCCTACTCATAGGATAGTCAGGATCTAACAATAATTCAGCATCTACAAAGATTCCGTCATCCTTCAAGAGCCGTTTAACTTGAAGCATTGCTCTGATCGGATCAGGAATTTCGGGAATTACTGCAACAGAGAAGGCTGCGTCAGCAGTTCCATCATCAAGAGGAATGTGACCTTCTGCATCAGCCAACACTGGGATGATGTTCTCAACGCCTTCTGTTTCCATCCTCACCTTCAGTTTGTCAAGCATTCCTTGTTGAATATCAACTGCAAAGACGAGTCCAGCAGGTTGAATTGCCTTTGCAATAGCAACAGTATAGAACCCAGACCCGCACCCCAGCTCTACAATCTCCATCCCGGAGCGGATTTCTAACGCTTCAATGATCATCGATGGCGGTTGTACTCTCGACCTATAAGGACCAGCGGCTATTATATTGCCCATTCTTGCAGGCATAGGGAACTTCCAGAAATATCGTACCGACCTGACGCAGACGCACACCCACAAGAACAGAACAAGGAAAATGATCACTATAATTTCAATCACCCAGTGTACGCCAGGAAACCAGAAGTCCAATAGCTCAACCTCACCACAGCAGTTATATGACTAACATCTGTTAGCTAATTGACTAACAATCGTTAGTGGATATATAGGTTGTGATGGAATGAACAGTGAGGAATCTACAAAGCAATTGATTCTGGACTCAGCCTACAACCTCTTCGTTGACAGAGGATTTCAGGGAAGCTCCATGAGAGATATTGCTGAAAATGCTGGAATCAAAGCCGCGTCAATCTACAACCATTTCGATACCAAAGAACAAATCTTCAAGAAAGTCTTCGTCGAGAAACATCCATTGTTCAGAATTCTCGAGATCCTTGATAGCGCAACCGGTGCGACTGCAGACGAACTGTTGACAAATGCTTCAAATCGCTTGTACAGAGAAATCAAGAATGAACCCAACCTATTGAACCTCTTTTTTGTTGAACTTGTAGAGATGAAAGGTAAACACATTCCTGAGGCAATTATTACAAATTTCCCACACGACTCTTCATTTATACGTCAAATATTCGAGATGAAATCAGAGCTGAGAGATATTCGAGAACCTGTTCTTGTGAGAGCACTTGTTGGAACTGTCTTAGCGAACATTATGTTTAGGTGGTTTGTAGGAGATAGTAAACCTAAGAGATGGGGGTCTCAGTCCGAGATGACAGATGTACTTCTGAAAGGTCTTCTCAAGAGATGATTTGTGCATACGCTCTTTCAGCAATGCCATAAATCAAACTCCGTCAGCTTCCTGCGGGCAATTTACTCCAAAAAAAGCAGAGGAGGTGAGAACTAATGAAGTATCTTATAGAGTGGAAAATGAAGCCGAAATACCGCAAGGACGCTACTAAAGCGACTGAAAACTTCAAGCAGCCTAAGGAAGTGAAGACTGTATTTGCTGCCCATTACTGTGTTGCATCGAACAGAGGGGTGGCTATCGTCGATGTTGATGATGTGGTTCACATTCAGAAGGCTCTGAGTCCCATGTTACATTTCACAGATTTCATTGTAACTCCAATATTACCACTATTCGAAGAGCCTTGATTCTAGGGAAAATTTCACCAGAAGGATCTTTTTAGATTCTCAAATTTTTGCATAAGCTCACTAAAGAAATAGTGATATTCGAGCTATATTACAGAATGTTCAGTTCTTTGTCGCGTGGACAAAGGATGGAGGATTTGATTGTGAAAACAAGATGGATACATGGAGTTGCGGGATTCACGATGTTTGTTCTCTGTCTTTCAGTGTTTACAAATACCGTAACTGCAACCTTAGTGTGGAGCGAAGATTTTGCAGACATGACTGACTGGACAACGACAGCCTTCCTAACATGGCAGAGTGGACCGATAATCGCAGGAAATTTCTCTGTTGTCGATGGGAAGTTAACAGTAATGGATGATGATGTCAACTATGCCCGTCATAACAGCACAGTGGAAGTCGGGACATGGAGCTTTGATCTCTATGTACCAGACACACCAAATGGATATGTGGGAGTGGCATTCATGTCAAATGGGTCTCGCCCTCTGGACTTCGACTCTAGATGGATAGCTGTTGAGGCTACGACGGATGGGACAGATCGCTTCAATCTCTGGTGGCAAAGAGGACCGAACAACTGGATTGGTGAGGTCTGCTACACTCCAACTGGGAGCATACTAGGTTGGCATCATATTGATGTCACGAGAACTAGCGGAGGACAGATCAATCTATTCTTCAATGGAACTTTCATTTATGATACCCTCACCAACGATGTCATTCATTCAACATACCTTGAATGCTATGGCGTTAATGCCACAGGCGCAGCTTTCGACAACATCTTTGTTGATGATGAGATCATTATCACACCACCAACAACTCCTCCAAGTACAACTCCTACAGAACCAACAGGCGCAATCCCATGGGATCTGGTTGCGATTGCAGGCGGAGTTATAGTAGTCGTGGCTGTGCTAGCAATCGTTTGTGTCAAGCGAAGATAATAAGAAAACATGAATACGAGGGTCTCTCGAGGCCCTCTGGCTTTTCTTTCGGATGTGGATAGTGAAGAATTGGAGATTATGCACTAAAAAGAAAAGACCAAATGATTTATTACATAGTAGTTAAATAAATTCTTTTAACTTTATTAAACGAAACTGTTTAACTGATAGAGGGAGAATAATGTTCAGTACTCTGCGGTATCCTACGAAGCAGCAGAACCTCATCTGGCTTAGGAGGCGTCAGAAGAACAGACCTTCAGAGATTGCTAAGGACCTGAAAATGTCAAGGCCCTATGTTAGTATAGAACAGAAGAAAGCAGAGGGCCGAATCAGGAAGCTCATGGAACATGCTGCATCAGTAAACAGAGTGACTATAGAACGAATGAGTGCTCGATATGGCATTGCTGAGGGCTACTGTCATGCAAATAGCTCTGTGACATACATCACATACTCCCCCAAGATCGGTGTGCTGAACTGGTATGAACACATAGGAGATTGCGGTACGTGTGACATAAAGGATCAATGCAACGAAGCGCTCTACACATTAGCGGAGGAGTGGGAGATTCATGCGTTTCCAGATATGCCTCCAACAGAGCTAAGTAAGTTTCTGTTTAACACAATCAGGGGACGACTCAAATGGGACAAGATGTGACGAACCAGACAAGATTTTGTCAGATACCTCAAGGTTCCCAGAAGCATCTAGGCCAACATTTGAGACTTAGAACCATCGCGGCTGTGAGTCTAACACTCATGTTGACAACAACCGGTCTAGTGTATTATTTGATGCCAAAATCAATTGCGTATTTTCCATATGAGGAACCTATTATACGCACTCCACACGCCACCATAACGATTGATGGGGATGCCAACTTCTCAAATAGGGCTCTGCTAGAAGGATGGCCTGGTGATGGTTCTCCTGAGCACCCATTTGTGATTGACGGATTTGAGATTAACAAAGGTGGAGAGACGGGACCCTGTGTATGGATTCGCAATACACGAGTCAGCTTTACAATCAGCAATTGTAATATCACTGGAGCTAGTTCAGCATCTGGTTGGCTAAACTTTACTTTTAGCCATTGGGGAGGCGGAATTATTCTAGAGAATGTCACCAATGGTGAGTTAGTTAACAACACTTGCAACAGCAACAATGAATGGGGTATCCTCCTCTTTAACTCAAAATCCATTACTGTGTCCAACAACATCTGCAATAACAATAAGTATGGTATCATCCTCTACGCATATTATGAGTACAACGTGTTCAACACGGTAATCAATAACAGATGCTTCAACAACACCGAATTTGGTATCTTTCTCTCAGTCGGATTTTCAGGCTTCCAATGCAACAACACCATATTCAACAACACATGCACCCTCAATGGCAAATCTGGCATCCACCTCAACTACCTCTCGTATTACAACACCGTAGCGAACAACACCTGTAACAGTAATGGGATCAATGGTATCTCCCTTGAGAGTTCGTATCTCAACACCATAGCGAACAACACCTGTAACAGTAATGGATCCAATGGTATCGCCCTTGAGAACTCAGATTCCAACATTGTGGCGAACAACACATGTAACAGTAATGAGTTTCGTGGCATTGATCTCTATAGGTCAGATTCCAACACTGTGTTTGACAACATATGTAACAGCAATACAGGGGGTATTTACCTCGGAAGGTCGAGTTCCAACATCATAATGAATAACATCTGCAACAACAATGAGTTCCATGGCATTCTCACCTATGATTCAGATTCCAACACCATAACGAACAACATCTGCCTTAACAACGCCGCAACAACCGAAACGCCAATCCCCACAACAACCACAACACCAACCCCCACAACTCCAACCACAACAGCCACCATATCGCCAATGACCACTTCTCCAATTCTTCCGTATATCGGGTTTATAGATATCATATTACTCGGCGTTGCGTGGAAATTGCTGTCAGAAAGAAGAGGATTCAACGAATCCTCAACAAGATCAATGATTCAGTTGGGGAAGCGATTGAGAGAGATGATGAATACTGAATTGGAGGAGAGAGTATGATTAAAAAGAAGATGAGTTTTCTCACACTAACATTCGTTCTGTGTTTAATACTTCCAGCTATTTTCGTAGCGCCTGAAACAAGCCACACGAGAACCATGGAAGATATCATTGGCAATCAGGATGCTTTCGCGATCAGTCAGGAGGTAGTGTGGTCAGATGACTTTGATCATGGAAACATCACTGAAAGTGGATGGAGTGTCCAAGGATTCAGTCCAGCTTATCCTCCATGGACGAAGATCCCTGGGAACATCACAGCTGATGACAAAACACTGCGTGCTTATGGTCCGTACTGGAATGAAGCATGGCGGACAAGTAACGTGGCTTACGGCTCGTGGGCTTTTGATGTCCACTGTGTAGACACTCCAACTAGACGTAGTTATATTGCATTTGTATCTGCAAGTCCCGTGGTGGATCCTCCGAATATTTATTCAATGCCATTCGAGTATGGTATCATCACAGTTGTGGGTTATTATGAGGGTTATACTAGTGCATTCCTCCTGTACCGTAGACCCTCAACGACTCCGTATTTATCTGTAATAGGAGATTATGATGTGGCAGACGTTACTGGATGGTGGCATATCAATATCACTCGAGATTATAATGGCAACTTCAATGTCTATTTTAATGACACTTTGAGAATCACAGCCAATAATTCGGATCACACAACAAGCGACCTGTTCACATTCACTGCTGAAGCTGGAAATGCACTCGACAACATAGTTGTTGTTTCCTATCCAGATGTTTATGGTCCAAATATTACTAATCCTGTTCGGACTCCCTATGCACCAAACTCCACTGAGTCTGTGTTAGTGAATGTCGACGTATTTGATCCTTCAGGCGTTGACGCGGTCATACTCTCATACCACCATGGCACAACTTGGATTAATATCACGATGAACTCGACTGGATCTGATTATGAGGGTACTATCCCTGCACTTCCTAATGGGACAGATGTACAGTACCGGTTCTATGCTAATGATACCATTGGCAACTGGGCTGATTATGAACCAGATAGCTACACTGTAGAAGACCTCCCAGGCCCAACGCCTACAACCCCACGCACAAGTTCAGTTCCATTGGATCCAATCTTTATTGGAGGGGGAATCGCACTAGTTTTGATCGTCTTAGTTGTGGTGTTTGTCAAACGTCGCTAGTAAAATAAAAAAGTGGAGAGCCTCTCGAAACCCTCTCCTATTTCTTAGCGTATGCCAACTAAAGCAGAACTTATAACGAAGTAGTTAAAGAGTTTAGGTTAATTCTGTTAAGGTATTCGCGTTAACTCAGAAGGCGTGAAATATGTTCAGATACCTTCGATATCCAACAAAACAACAGGGGCTCATCTGGCTCAGGCGGCGTCAGAGGGAGAGACCTTCAGACATCGCCAAGGAGTTGAAGGTATCACGACCATTTGTCACTATGGCACAGAAGACAGCAGAGAATCGGATCCTCAAGCTCCTACAGCATACAGCGTCAGTCAATCGAGTAGAGATTGAGCATCTCAGTACACGATACGGCATAGCCAAGGGGTACTGCGCTGCCCAAGATGCAGACACCTACATCTTCTATTCTCCAAAGATCGGTCTTCAGATCTGGTACGAACACGAGCGTGATTGTGGTACATGCGGTACTGAGGACCAATGCACTAAGACACTTCGAACACTGGCAGAGGAATGGGAGATCCCTCTTCCGGACTACAGACCTCCAACAGAACTCGGTATTTATCTCGTTGACATAATTGGGAGGCGGATGAAGTGGAATCGAACTTAGAAAACAAGTCAAGAATCTGTCCTGTTCCGCCAAGGTCCAGGATGGGTCTGAATCTAGGTTTGAGACCTAAACCTATCTTCATGGCTGTGAGTCTTGCACTCATCTTGACAATGTGGATACGTATACCACTAGTAATTATGGCTCCACCACTCATTTCACACGACCCCATAACGATTGATGGGAATGCCAACTTTTTGAACACAGCTCTGCTAGAGGGATGGCCTGGTGATGGTTCTCCTGAGAACCCGTTCATAATTGACAGGTTGGAAATTGACCTTGGTGGAGCACACGATCGATGCATAAGTATCAGCAATACGCGAGTAAGCTTCATAATAAGCAACTGCAATCTCACTGGTGCTTATTATGGAATCAGCCTAGAGAATGTCACAAACGCCAAGCTTGTCAACAATACCTGCTCCAGCAATACCATAGTTGGTATTGAACTCCGTGACTCATATCTAAACACCATAGTCAATAACATCTGCAGCAATAACAACTGGGTTGG